>DATIOK010000164.1:0-5770 GCA_035473255.1 Gaiellales bacterium | reverse complement strand
GGCCGGCTCGAAGACGCTGTCCACCGGAAGCGCGTTCATCGACTCGTTCACGCTGCAGCAGACCGGCAGCTACGTGGTGCGCGTGCACCCGCTGCAGGCGGGCGGTGGCAGCATGACGATCCAGCTCTTCAACGTGCCGCCGGATGCGACGGCGGCGATCAGCCCCGGCGGCCCGCCGGTGACGCTGACCACCACCGTGCCCGGCCAGAACGCGGTCGCCAGCTTCACGGGCACGGCGGGGCGGCGGGTGGCGCTGTCCACGTCCAGCAGCATCAGCTTCCTGAAGACGATCATCGTCGGGCCTGGGGGGACGCAGCTGGCGGGGCCGCTCTACACGAGCGCCGGCAACGGCTTCATCGACACCGTGCAGCTGCCCTCCGATGGGACGTACACGATCCTGGCCGACCCGCAGGACGAGCGCACCGGACCGGTCACGCTGACGCTCTACGACGTGCTGGCCGACGTCACGTCCACGATCACGCCGGGTGGTACTCCCGCGTCGGCCACGACGACCGCGGCCGGCCAGAACGCGTTGTTCACGTTCAGCGGCGTGGCCGGCCGGCGCGTCAGCCTCGGTGTCAGCTCCACGTACTACCTGCTGAAGACGTCGATCCTGAACCCCGACGGCACGGTGCTGGCGGGGCCGGGCTACACCGGCGCAGGCACCTCGTTCGTGGACGCGGCCACGCTCAAGCAGACCGGCACCTACACGGTGGTGGCCGACCCGCAGGACGTCGGCACCGGCAGCGTCAGCTACACGCTGTACGACGTGCCGCCCGATCCGGCGGCGACCACCTCGGTCGCGGCTCCGCCGGTCACGCTCACCACCACCGTGCCCGGCCAGAACGCCTCGGTCACGTTCTCCGGCGCGACCGGCCAATCCGTCAGCGTCAGCTACAGCACCTCCGGCATGCTCGCCACGTCGGTGACGCTGGTGTCACCCTCGGGCGCCACCATCGCATACGGCTCGGGCGGCTTCATTGATGCCCTGGCGCTCCCGGCCAGCGGCACCTACACGATCCGCATCGATCCGCAGGGCGCGGCGGTGGGCAGCGCAACCGTGCAGGTGCTGGGCGTGCCGGTCGATCTCACCGGCAGCATCACCGTCGGCGGGGCGCCGCTCACGATCTCGCTCGGCGGCGGGCAGAACGCGGGCATCACGTTCGCCGGCGTGGCCGGCACGCGGCTGAGCATGGCGGTCACCGGCAGCGCGCTGCCGCAGACGCGGCTGGACGTGCGTGCGCCGGACGGCTCCGCCTTCGCGACCTTCTACGTGTCCTCGTCGGGCGGGTTCCTCGACACGCGCACGCTGCCGGCCACCGGCACCTACACGATCGTGATCGACCCGTCCGGCGGCTCGCCGGTAACGATGACGCTGACCGCCTACAGCGTGCCGGCCGACGCGTCGGCGACGACCACGCCGGGCGGCGCCGCGGCCTCGATCCCGATCACGGTGCCAGGTCAGAACGGCCTGGTCAGCTTTACCGGAGTGGCCGGGGAGCGGGTCAGCTTCCGCCTGACCACGGCGATGTCGGTGCGGTTCACGGTCAGCAAGCCGGACTCAACGACCCTGTTCACGACCATGGCGCCGGGCAACACGTTCATCGACGTGACCACGCTGCCGGTGTCAGGCACTTACACCATCGCCGTCGATCCGTTCGACGCTTCAATCGGGCCGCTGTCGGTGACCGTCTACGACGTGCCGCCGGACGCGACCGGCTCGATCACGCAGGGCGGGCCCGGGGTCATTGCGGCGATGACCACTCCCGGCCAGGGTGGGGCGGTCACGTTCACGGCGACGGCCGGCCAGTCGCTGGTGCTGAACCTGAGCGCGGTCAGCGTGCCGATCATGCGCGTCTCGGTGCTGCGGCCCGACGGCACCGCGCTGCTGTCGCCGTCGTGGGTGCTGGGCTCGGCCTCGTTCGCGCTGACGGCGCCGGTCGCCGGCACCTACACGATCGTGCTCGACCCGTACAGCGACTACACGGGCAGCGCCACCGTCTCTCTGTCGTAGTCACCCAGGGCCTGTGCCCCAGGGGAAAAATGAGTTGGGGCCTCGGTTCTTGGCCTGGTGCGCCAGATTGACCCCGTGCCGGAAGCGGCGGGCCTCGCCGGCGTCCGTGAACTCGGGCTGGCGCTCGATCCCCAGCTCGTCGTGGTAGGGCACCACGTAGAGCCCGTCCAGCCGGTAGACGCCGCGCCAGCGCGTGCGCGCCAGCCGATAGCTGAGCGCATCGTGTGCGCGGGCGGTGACCGTGATCTGGCCATCCAGCGTGTCGGTCGCCAGGTTCAGTCGTTCACAAATCTGCTCGACCGCGTGGGCGGTGAATGACCGATCGAGCAGCGCGGCAGCCTCGGCACCCAGGTCGGAGACGACCTGGGCGTCATCACCGAGGCGGTCGAGGCAGGCAAGCTTCGCGTCCGTCCCTGCGGCCAGCTCGGCCACCGGTGCAGACACGAGCGACAGCTGGCGCTGCTCGGCCAACCTGCGGGCGATGCGCTGGCGGTCGATCTTCCCGAGCAGCGCGTCGGCTCGGTGGACGGCGCGGTCGGCGTCGAACAACGCCGCGGCAAGGCCTGTGAGTGCTTCCCGAAGCGGCCCCGGCTCGACGAGTTTCCGTGACCGCCACGCGGTTTCGGCGAGCTGCGACGATGCGGGTCGCCGCGGCCGCCAGCCCCGCCGGCGACGGCCCGGGGAACTGGTTTCATGTTCGGCCCGAAGCGGCAGCGACGAGGTACGCAGCCCGGGGGTGCGCACCTCGTAAATCCGCTCGGCCTGCTCGACCCCCGCCAGCAGGTAGGTGCCGAGATCGCGGAACTGGACGGCCGTCGACGCCAGGTCGCGGGTGGTCTGGGACACCAGGATCTGCCCGCCGTGACCGGCCGCGCAGATCCGCGCTGCCCGGTTCACATCGATGCCGATGTAGGCGTCGCCGATCAGCTCCGGCTCGCCGGTGTGAAGTCCCATCCGCACCCGCAGCTGGGAGTCCTGCGACGTCAGCGCCAGCTGCGCTGCGATCGCAGCCGCGAGACCGTCCGATGCGCGTGGGAAACAGGCCAGGAACTCGTCGGCGCGGCAGTCGACCTCGCGGCCTGCGTGCAGCGCGACCGCGTCCCTCAGGATCTGGCGGTGCCCGTCCAGCGCGTACTGGTAGGCGGCACCCAGTTCCTGGACGAGCAGCGTCGACCCTTCGACGTCGGTGAAGAGGAGTGTGACGGTCCCGCTGGGAAGGTCCTCCATCGCACGATCACCCACCGTCAGCCTACTCGGACGGCGGGGGTTTGGCACGGCGACGTCAGTCGCGCGCGTCGCGCTTGCTCTTCGACCGCTGGCTCTGGCGCCGCGACGCCGACAGCTCGACCTTGCGCAGGCGGATCACGTCGGGCGTGACCTCGACGCACTCGTCCTCCTCGATGTACTCGAGGGCCTGGTCGAGGCTGAGCAGGCGCGGCGGCGCCAGACGTACCAGCACGTCGGCGTTCGAGCGGACGTTGGTCATCTGCTTGGCCTTGGCGATGTTCACGTCGAGGTCGTCGGCACGGGCGTTCTCGCCCACCAGCATGCCCTCGTAGCAGTCCTCGCTGGGGGAGACGAACAGCACCCCGCGCTCCTGCAGGTTGGTCATCGCGTACGTCGACGCCGGCCCGATGCGGTCGGCGATCAACGAGCCGTTCTGGCGGCCGCTGATCTCGCCGTGCCAGGGCTCGTAGCGATCGAACACGTGGTGCAGGATGCCGGTGCCGCGCGTCTCGGTCAGAAACTCGGTGCGGAATCCGAGCAGGCCCCGGGCCGGGATCACGTAGTCCAGCCGCACCCACCCAGATCCATGGTTGGTCATCTGCTCCATCCGCCCCCTGCGCACCGCCAGCGCCTGGATCACGGTGCCCGAGTACTCCTCCGGCACGTCGATGGTGACCCGCTCCACCGGCTCGCAGACCTTGCCGTCCACCTCGCGCGTGACCACCTGCGGCTTGCCGATCGTGAGCTCGAAGCCTTCGCGCCGCATCAGCTCGATCAGCACGGCCAGCTGCAACTCGCCGCGGCCCTGCACCTCCCACGTGTCCGGCCGGTCGGTGTCGAACACCCGCAGGCTGACGTTTCCGACCAGCTCACGGTCGAGCCGGTCCTTGATCATGCGCGCCGTCAGCTTCGAGCCGCTGCGGCCGGCAAACGGCGAGGAGTTGGTGCCCAGCGTCATCGCCAGCGACGGTTCGTCCACCTTGATCACCGGCAGCGGGTGGGGGTCCTCGGCGTCGGCGATCGTCTCGCCGATCATGATCTCCTGGAGGCCGGCGACGGCCATCACCTCTCCCGGCCCGACGTGGTCGGCCGCCACCCGGTCGAGCCCTTCGGCCACGAACATCTCGGTGATCTTGGTGCGCGTGATCGTGCCGTCGGCCTTGCACCAGGCCACCATCTCGCCCTTGTTCAGCTCGCCCTCGTGCACACGGCAGAGCGCCAGCCGGCCCAGGTAGGGGGACGAGTCGAGGTTGGCGACGCGGGCCTGGAACGGCGAGCCCTCGTGGTAGCGCGGCGGCGGCACGCGGTCGAGGATCAGCTCGAACAGCGGATGCATGTCGGTGCCCGGCTCGTCCTCCGTCAGCGAGGCCAGGCCGTCACGGGCGATCGTGTAGACGATCGGGAAGTCGATCTGCGACTCGTCGGCATCGAGGTCGAAGAACAGCTGGTAGATCTCGTTCACGACCTCGGTGGCGCGGGCGTCGGGCCGGTCGACCTTGTTCACGACCAGGATCACCGGCAACCGCGCGGCCAGCGCCTTGCGCAGCACGAATCGGGTCTGCGGCAGCGGCCCCTCGCTGGCGTCGACCAGCAGCAGCACGCCGTCGACCATCGTCAGGCCGCGCTCGACCTCGCCGCCGAAGTCGGCATGCCCGGGGGTGTCGATGATGTTGATCTTGGTGCCCTGGTAGCGGCAGGCCGCGTTCTTGGCCAGGATCGTGATGCCGCGCTCGCGCTCGAGCCCGGCGTCCATGATCCGGTCGACCACCTCGGCGTGCGCCGCGAACGTGCCGGACTGCTGCAGCAGCGCGTCCACGAGGGTGGTCTTGCCGTGGTCGACGTGGGCGATGATCGCGATGTTTCGGATGTCATCGCGGAGCTTGTGTGTGTGCGGGCTCACCGATGCAGGGTAGATGGAGGCGAGCCCACGAGCGGCCGGGCGGCACCCTTGTCTACGCGGCCACGCCGGCCGGCTGCGCCAGCGCGTGCAACACCGCCGGCCGCGTGATCATGGCCGGCGCCTGCGACCGCAGGAATGCCACCACCGCGTCCGCGTCAGGTTCCACCGGCAGCACCGTCTTCCACGTGGCCAGGTGCCCCGGCTGATGGAAGTCGCCGTTCGCGACCGCCGGCAGGCCGGCCTCGGCCACCCAGTCGAACACCTGCGTGCGGTTGATCAGCTCGAACCGGTGCGCCAGCGAGCGCACGGATGGATCGTGCCACCAACGCTGGGTGGTGCGGCCGGGGATGCTGTCGCGCCGGGCGCCGTGCGGGTGCGCCGCGATGATCGCCGCACCGTGATCGCGCGCCGTCTCGACCGCCGCATCGAGCCCGTCCTCGAGGCCCACGAACCGGTCCAGCCCGACCGCCACGGCGTGCGCCGCCTGCTGTGGGTCGGCGTCGTCCCACGTCAGCTCCAGTCCCGGCAACACCAGCAGACCATGCCGCCGCCGCGCATGTTCCGCCTGCCGGCGGATCTCGGCCAGGTACTGCGCGTGGACGGCGGCCGTGATCATCCCTCCGTCCCGC
>DATIOK010000163.1:0-1594 GCA_035473255.1 Gaiellales bacterium | reverse complement strand
ATCGCGGGCAGCACGCCGCGAACCGAACGCAGGCAGCCGTCCAGACCGAGCTCCGCGATCCAAACGACGTCGGCGATCGCCTCGGCCGCCACCCGTCCAGCAGCAGCCAGGATGGCGATGGCCATGGCGAGGTCGAACCGTGATCCGGCCTTGCGTACGTCGGCTGGCAGGAGGGCGAGCGTGATGCGCCGGTTCGGCCACGCAGATCCGGAGTTGAGCACTGCCGCCCGGATGCGATCCCGCGCCTCGACGACCTGATCCTCGGCGCGCAGAATGTTGCGCATCCGAGCACCGGTCTTCAGTGGGATCAGCACGTGCCAGCCGCAGTCGCAGATGGCGCCGACGCTGAGTAGGTGCCCGCCGATCCTCGAGCGCTCATCGACGTAGTGGATCTTGTGATTCGTCGCGAGGTTCTGTGGTTGGCTGTCCATGGGCCGGGCTCCGTCCGGTCAAGGCCCGGTCGCGTGCGGCGAACACCACGGCCGGGCCGCTCTACCACGTAGACATGTGGCGGTCACTCATTCGACCTCGCCATGGCCATCGCCATCCTGGCTGCTGCTGGACGGGTGGCGGCCGAGGCGATCGCCGACGTCGTTTGGATCGCGGAGCTCGGTCTGGACGGCTGCCTGCGTTCGGTTCGCGGCGTGCTGCCCGCGATGATCGCGGCTCGGCACGCCGGTGTTCGGCGCGTGGTCGTGCCGTCCGCGAACGCCGCCGAGGCCACCTTGGTCGACGCCGTCGACGTGCGCGCGGCGGACACCCTGGCCCAAGTGCTCGACTGGCTGCGGGGTGCTGGCCCGCCGCTGCCAGCCGCCCAGCCCGGTCCTGAATGCCCCGACGATGATCGACTCCCAGACCTGGCCGATATCGCCGGTCAGTCGTCCGCCAAGCGGGCGCTCGAGGTGTCGGCCGCGGGCGGCCACAACCTGTATCTCGTGGGGGCCGCTGGCGCAGGCAAGAGCATGTTGGCGGAGCGTCTGCCGGGCCTGTTGCCTGCCCTCGAGGACGATGTCGCGCTGGAAGTCACTGGCGTGCACTCTGTCGCCGGCGCGCTTCCCGCCGGCGCTCGGCTTGTTCGACGTCCGCCGTGGCAGGCTCCGCATCACACCGCTTCTGCGGCCGCATTGGTTGGCGGCGGATCGGGCATCGCGTCGCCTGGAGCGATCTCACTCGCGCATGGCGGCGTGCTCTTCCTGGACGAGGCGGCGGAGTTCAGCCCGGCGGTCTTGGAGACGCTCCGGCAACCGATCGAGAGCGGCCGGATCGTTCTGCATCGCAGCGGTGGCGCGGTCTGCTATCCGGCTCGATTCTTGCTCGTGCTGGCCGCGAACCCTTGCCCGTGTGGGCAGCCGGCGCGGATGTGCAGTTGCCCCTCGGTGGTCCGTCGGCGCTACCAGCAGCGGCTATCCGGGCCGTTGCTCGATCGGGTCGATCTGCGGGTCACGGTCGAGCCCGTGCCGCATGCCGACCTGTTCGGGGAGATCGACGAGCGGGAGACATCCGCGATAGTGGCGATGCGGGTGGCGCGAGCGCGCGCGGCGGCGGCCGAACGATGGTCGACCAGCGGCTGGCGCCTGAACGGGCAGGTGCCTGG
>DATIOK010000162.1:0-45734 GCA_035473255.1 Gaiellales bacterium | reverse complement strand
GTGCAAGGCCAACGGCCTTGCACCGATCGGGAGCGATCTGCGATTACGCAGATCGCGGACGGAGACGACGGTTCGCAGCCGTAGCCACCCGCGCAACCGCCAAGCCAAGCCGAACTCAGCGGCCAGGCTCGCGAGAGATATCGATCAATCATCTAGACGAGGGTCTGGCCGTCAGCCCTCTGACGACCCGCGCGCCATCGCCCGCAGATCCAGCGCCTTGTCCAGCGTCTCCGCGTCCACCCCATGCTCGAGGGCCACCTCGCGCAGCGTACGGCCGGAGGCCGCTGCGTCCTTCACGATCGCCGTGGCGCGGTCGTAGCCGATGTAGGGATTGAGCGCCGTCGCCATCGCCAGCGAGGCCTCGCCGTGGCGCTCGCAGACCTCGCGGTTGGCCTCGATCCCGTCCACGCACTTCTCCGCGAACAGCCGGCACGTCGAGCTGAGCAGCGCTATCGACTGGAGCAGGTTCCGCGCCATCAGCGGGATCTGCACGTTCAGCTCGAAGCTGCCCTGCAGCCCGCCCACCGTGATCGCCGTGTCGTTGCCGATCACCTGCGCCGACACCTGGCACACCACTTCGGGGATCACCGGGTTGACCTTGCCGGGCATGATCGAACTGCCCTTCTGCAGCTCCGGGATGAAGATCTCGGCCAGCCCCGCCCGCGGTCCCGATCCCATCCAGCGCAGGTCGTTCGCGATCTTCGTCAGCGACACGGCGAGACCCTTCAGCGCGGCCGATGCCTCGACCAGCCCGTCGCGGTTGGCCTGCGCCTCGAACGGGTCGGCCGGCGGCAGGATCTCGAGGCCGGTGTCGGCCGACAGCCGGTCGCGCACCTCCGCCGCGAACCGGGGATGCGTGTTCAGCCCGGTGCCGACCGCGGTGCCGCCCAGCGGGATCTTGCCCAGCCGCTCGAGCGTCGCCTCGATCCGCGCCTGCCCCTCGCGCACCTGCGCCGCGTAGCCGCCGAACTCCTGGCCGAGGGTGACCGGAACGGCGTCCATCAGGTGCGTGCGCCCGGCCTTGGCCACGTCCGCGAACTCCTCCGCCTTGCGCGCGAGCGAATCGCCCAGCTGCGCCACGGCCGGCAGCAACTCGTGGGTCGTGCGATCGAGCGCCGCCAGGTGCACGGCCGACGGGAACACGTCGTTCGAGGACTGGCCCATGTTGACGTGGTCGTTCGCGTGCACGCCCTCACCGGCCAGGGTCGCGATCACCTCGTTGGCGTTCATGTTCGAGGAGGTGCCCGAGCCGGTCTGGAACACATCGATCGGGAACTGGTCGTCGTGCTCTCCGGTTGCGATCTCGTCGGCGGCCGCGGCGATCCGCTCGGCCAGGCCCTCGTCGAGCAGCCCCAGCGACGCGTTCACCCGCGCAGCGGCACCCTTGATCCGGCCCAGCCAGTGCACCACCGCGACCGGGATCGTCTCGCCCGAGACCGGGAAGTTGTCGACCGCCTTGCGAGTCTCCCCGCCCCAAAGCTCTGCCATGTGGCCTGCGCTCCTCGTCTGTCGTCCTATTCTGCGATCAGCTTAGATCCGTCAGCGCCGCGGCCGATCCAGCAGCTCGGCAAGCTCCCGGAACCACCGCAGCTTCTCCGCGTAGGGCACCGCCGCATTGGCGGGAGAGGTGGACGGCAGCACGAACAGCGGCCGCCCCTCCAGCTCGCGCGCTTGCAGCCCGTGGTCGGGGCGCTCGCCGAACGCGCCCGCATATGCCTGCTTGCCCACGAACGCGAACGCACCCGGGTGCAGGTCGCGGGCGACCGCCCCCAGCCGCCGGGCGGCGTCTGCGAAGTCGGTGCGGCGCAGCTCGCCGCTGCCGCGGGTGACGCGCCGCGCGGCGTTGGTCAGCCCCAGGCCGTCGGCCAGCAGCTCGTCCTGCTGCGAGGGCTCGAGCAGGCGTGACGTGAAGCCGGCGTCGGCCAGCAGCCGCCAGAAGTCGTTGCGCGGGTTGGCGAAGTGGAACCCGGCCTCGGCCGACTTGAGACCCGGGTTGATGCCGACGAACACGCAGCGCAAGTCGGGGGCGAGGATGTCCGCCAGGCGGCCGCTCATGCCCGCATCCTCGCAGACGCCTACTCGGTCGAGTACTTCGGCTGCACCTTCTCGCCGCGGATGCGGGCGACGCAGTGGTTCGCCGCGATCGCCGCCTCCGAGAAGCCGACCGTGATCAGCGTGATCTTGCCCTCGTAGCCGGCGACGTCGCCGGCCGCATAGACCCCGGGCAGGTTCGTCTCCATGCTGGGGGCAACCTTGATCTGGCGTTTGTTCTCGAACTCGAGACCCCAGTCGGCGATCGGCCCGAGGTGAGAGATGAAGCCGAGCAGCGTGACCACTGCGTCGACCTCGATCCGCTCGAACTCTCCGGTCTCGGTGTTCTCGACGGTGATGGCCTGCAGGCGCCCGTTACCCTCGGCGCCGCGCACCTCGTGCGGCGTCAGGATCCGGACGTGGCCCTCACCGGCCAGCCGCTGCACCTCGTTCACCGACGACTCGAGGCCGCGGAACCGGTCGCGGCGGTGGATCAGCGTGATCGGGAGCTCGGCCGTGTCCTGCAGGTTCATGGCCCAGTCAAGCGCCGAGTCGCCGCCGCCCACCAGCGCCACCCGCTTGCCGCTGAAGTGCGCCTTCTCCTTGACGTAGTAGTGCAGCCCGCTGCCCGCGAACGTCTCCAGCTCGGGCAGCCCCAGGGTGCGCGGGTTGAACGCGCCGTGTCCGGCGGTGATGATCATGGTGCGCGTCAGCAGCGTTTCGCCGGCGGCCGTGTGCAGCTCGATCACCTCATCGTCGCGGTGCTCGATGCGCTCCACCACCTCGCCCAGGCGCACCTCCGGCCCGTACTGCTGGGCCTGCTCGATCAGGCGGTCGATCAGCTCCTGGCCGTTCACCTTGGGGAAGCCGGCCACGTCGAAGATGTGTTTCTCGGGGTAGACGGCCGAGACCTGCCCGCCCAGCTGTTCGAGGCTCTCGACGATCCGCACGGAGGCGTCGCGATGGCCGCCGTAGTAGGCGGCGGCCAGGCCGGTGGGGCCTCCGCCGATGATGGTGATGTCGGTGATCTGCTCTGCGCTCACGACGCGAGAACCTCCAGGCCGCTTCGAGTTTGGATCCAAACTCTACCGGTTGGCCGCACGGTCAGGATGCAGCAGCCTAGCCCGGCGGCCCGGCGCTGAGGACCGCTAGTGCGAGCAGCCGCAGCCGGTGCCGCAGCCGTCATCGGCGTCAGGAAGCGCCGCAGCGGGCACCTCGTCCTTGGCCTGAAACGAGCTGCCGCAGCCGCAGGCGGCGACCACGTTGGGGTTCTCGATCTGGAAGCCGGCGCCGGTCAGGCCGTCGATGTAGTCGACGCTGGCGCCCTCCAGGTAGGGAAGGCTGAAGCGGTCGACGATCACCCGCACGCCGTGGTGCTCCCAGGCCTCGTCGTTGGGCTCGGGCGCGGAGTCGAATCCGAGCGCATACTGGAAGCCCGAGCAGCCCCCGCCCTCGACCGCGACGC
The DNA here is from genome assembly GCA_035473255.1 of Gaiellales bacterium. Taxonomy (GTDB): domain Bacteria; phylum Actinomycetota; class Thermoleophilia; order Gaiellales; family JAICJC01; genus JAICYJ01. The sequence goes on along the minus strand of DATIOK010000162.1, from coordinate 42,238 downwards.
GGAGCGCGCTCAGCGAGGGATCACCTTCTGCGGCCATCAGCTCCTTGACCTTCTCGGCCGCGCGTTCGGTGATCATGATCATGCTGTCTCGCTGCCTCCTGGGGAGCCGGCAATTCGCTGCCGTACTACTCATATCGTAGCGAAGCCCTCGGAACATGAGCAGACGCGCAAACCACCCTGACTTTGTAACACAGGATACCGGTGTCAGCAAGCGGGTTTGCGGCCCTCCCGGTGGCGAGATCGTCACACCGTTTCAGGCCGGTGCTATAGTCGCCTCGCGTGTTGGGCGACTGGGCAGCCGTGCTGGTGTTCGCAGTGATCGCAATGGCGATTCCGCTGTCGCTCCTGTTCGCGACATTTGCCCTCGATACGCGCTCGAAACGACGGGCCGGCGACAAGCGGATTCCGTTCGAGTCGGGCGTCTCGGCGAACGAGTTCCACGCCCACCGCTTCACGATCTCCTACTACCTGACCGCGATGCTGTTCATCGTGTTCGATATCGAGATCGTGTTCCTCTACCCGCTGGCCCTGCGCATGCACGCCCTGGGCATGTTCGGGTTCGCCGAGATGGCCGTCTTCATCGTGCTGCTGGCGGTGGCGTACGTGTACGTGTGGAGGAAGGGCGCCCTCGAATGGCGGTGACGCCGGTCAGCATCTCCAAGGCGGTGCGCGCAGGCGACCTGGAGCAGTACGTGATGCTGACGACGCTCGAGAAGGCGATGGCCTGGACCTCGTCCAACTCGATCTGGCCGGCGGGCTTTGGCCTGGCCTGCTGCGCGATCGAGATGATGTCGCTGCCCTCGCCCCGCTACGACATCGCCCGCTTCGGATCCGAGGTGTTTCGGTCCTCGCCGCGCCAGGCCGACCTGATGATCGTGTCCGGCCGGGTGTCCCACAAGATGGTGGCGCCGCTGCGCCAGGTCTACGACCAGATGCTCCTGCCCAAGTGGGTGATGGCGATGGGCGCCTGCTCCAGCTCGGGCGGCATGTTCGCCAACTACGCGATCCTGCAGGGCGTCGACAAGGTGGTGCCGGTGGACGTGCACGTGCCGGGCTGCCCGCCACGGCCGGAGGCGGTCGTGGACGGCCTGCTGCTGATCCAGAAGAAGATCCGCTCCGGCATCGCGCCCGCCTACGACCTGGAGAAGTCGAAGGCGTGACCGCCGAAAAGCTCGCAGCAGTGGTCGAGCAGGCGGTGCCCGGGTCGGTGCAGGCGCATGCCGACGACCTCGACATGCCCTCGCTGACGATCGCGGGCGAGCACCTGATCGCCGTCTGCACCTACCTGCGCGACCAGCAGGGCAAGAACTTCCTGTCCGCCGTCTCCAGCGTTGACTACCTGGGCTACGGCGAAGAGGTGGCGGGCTACTTCGGCAGCGAACGTGGCCGCGACATCAACCGCACGGGCAGCTGGGGCACACCCGAGACGGTGACGCCGCCGGCCGCCCGCTTCGCGGTCGTCTATCACCTGGCGCACATCGGCGAAGGCCCCACCGAGCGGGTGCGCCTGCAGGTGCTGACGGAGGAGGGCCGGGTGCCGAGCGTCGTTTCGGTGTGGCCCACGGCCGACTGGCACGAGCGCGAGCAGTACGACCTGATGGGCATCCGGTTCGACGGCCATCCCAACCTGCGGCGGTTGATCATGCCGTCCGACTGGGACGGCCATCCGCTGCGCAAGGACTACCCGATCGGCGGCGAGCCGGTCCAGTTCACGGACGCGGTCTGATGTCGGCGACCGAGCACGCATCCGCCCCCGTGGTGCCCTTGTGGCAGCCGGCGCAGGTGCCCAGCCCCACGCCCAGCAAGATCGACCCGCCCGAGGGCGAGGATCTGATCACCGTCAACTTCGGCCCCAACCACCCGTCCACCCACGGCGTGCTGCGCCTGATCGTGACGCTGGACGGTGAGGTGGTGGTGGGACTGGACGCCGACATCGGATACGTCCACACCGGCTTCGAGAAGAACTTCGAGCAGAAGACCTACTGGAAGGGCATCCCCTACGCGCCGCGGATGGACTACCTGGCCTTCTTCGCGAACGAGCTGGCCTATGTGGGGGCGGTCGAGCGGCTGATCGAGATCGAGGTGCCGGAGCGGGCGCAGTGGATCCGCACCCTGTTCGCCGAGCTGAACCGGATCCACAGCCACCTCATCTTCCTCGGCACCAGCGGCGTCGAGCTGGGCGCGATCTCGCTGTTCTTCTACTGCCTGCGCGAGCGCGACCGCGTGCTCGACCTGTTCGAGATGGTGACCGGGGTGCGCATGCACGACCGCTATCCGCAGTTCGGCGGCGTGGCCGAGGACCTGCCGAAGGGCTTCTACGCCGAGGCCAAGCGCTTCTGCCACGACGTGCCGCTGCGGATCGACGAGTACCTCGACCTGGTGGCCGGCAACGCGGTCTGGCGCGACCGCTACCGCGGCATCGGCACGATCGAGGCCGACACGGCGATCGCGATGGGCCTGTCGGGCCCGAACCTGCGCGCCAGCGGGGTGCCGTTCGACCTGCGGCGGGCCGAGCCGTACCTGGTGTACGACAAGATGGACTTCGACGTCGTCACGGGCGAGCGCGGCGACGCCTTCGACCGTCTCATGTGCCGCACCAAGGAGATGTACGAGTCGGTCAAGATCATCGATCAGTGCCTGGAAGGGATGCCACCAGGACCTGTCATGGCCGACGATCGCAAGCACGTGCTGCCGCCCCGCCACGAGCTGCAGACCTCGATGGAGTCACTGATCCACCACTTCAAGCTGGTGACCGAGGGCTTCCGGGTGAAGGCGAACCAGATCTACTACACGGTGGAGTCGCCGCGTGGCGAGTTCGGCTGCTTCCTGGTCTCAGACGGCGGCCCCAAGCCGTGGCGGATCCACTTCCGCGCGCCCAGCTTCGTCAGTCTGCAGTCGACGGCGATGATGGCCGTCAACCGCTACATCGCCGACCTGATCGTGGTCGTGGGATCGCTGGACGGCGTGATGGGGGAGGCTGACCGGTAGTTGGAACCGCCGGACGCCCAGACCCTCGCCGGCGCACGTGAGACGCGCCCCACGTGGCCCGCGCCGCTGCCTCCAAGCGACGACGCGCGGCCGCTCTACGACCGCATCCAGGACGTGATCGCGCTCTACCCGGAGCGCAAGTCGGCGGTGGTCCCGGCCCTGCGCCTGGCGCAGGACGAGTACGGCTGGCTGTCCGAGCAGGCGTTCGACGAGGTGGCCGACGCGACCGGCTTCACGCCCGCCTTCTGCAAGAGCGTGGCCTCGTTCTACGACATGTTCCGGCTGACGCCGACCGGGCGCTACGAGATCTGCGTCTGCACGAACGTCTCCTGCGCGCTGGTCGGCGCCGCCGGCACGATGCGGGCCTTCGAGCGCGAGCTCGGCATCCACCCCGGCCAGACCAGCGAGGACGGCCTGTTCACGCTGAAGACGGTGGAGTGCTACGGCGGCTGCGGCTGGGGGCCGGTGGTGTCGGTGAACGAGCGCTACCACGAGCCGCTCCCGGCCGAGCAGGTGCCGGAGCTGATCGCCCAGCTGCGCGCCGACGCGGAGCCGGACGCATGACCACCGACCTGCGCATCCTGCTTGACTTCGACGGCGACCGGCGCGACATCGGCGCCTACGAGCGGGCCGGCGGCTACCGGCAGCTCACGAAGGCCCTGGCCGGCGCGCCCGAGGACGTGGTCGCTGCGGTCGACAGCTCCGGCCTGCGCGGCCGCGGCGGGGCCGGGTTCCCGACCGGTCGCAAGGCCTCGTTCCTGCCCAAGGACCGCAAGCCCGCCTACCTGTGCGTGAACGCCGACGAGTCGGAGCCGGGCACGTTCAAGGACCGCGAGATCATGCTGCGAAACCCGCACGCGCTGATCGAGGGCGTGATCACGATGAGCTTCGGGATCGGCGCCACGTCCGCGTTCATCTACATCCGCGGCGAGTACCGCGCCGAGTTCGAGGTGCTGATGACGGCGCTTCAGCAGGCGCGCGAGCGCGGCTTCGTCGGCGCCGACGTGATGGGCTCGGGGTACGACGCCACCGTCGTCCTGCACCGGGGCGCGGGCGCCTACATCTGCGGCGAGGAGACGGCGCTGTTGTCATCGCTCGAGGGAGAGCGGGGACAGCCCCGCAGCAAGCCCCCGTTCCCGGCCGTGGCCGGCCTCTACGCCGCCCCCACGCTGGTCAACAACGTGGAGACGCTGGCGTCGGTGCCCTACATCCTGGAGATGGGCGGCGCGGCCTACGCCGAGATCGGCACCGAGCGGTCGAAGGGCACGCGCGTGTTCTCGCTGTCGGGCAACGTCCAGCGGCCGGGCAACTACGAGATGCCGCTGACCGGGACGCTGCGGGAGCTGATCGAGGGCCACGGCGGCGGCATGCCGGACGGCCGCACGATGAAGGCGATCATCCCGGGCGGCTCGTCGGCCCCGATCCTGATGCCCGACCAGATCGACACCCACATCGACTTCGAGTCGATCGCGGCCGCCGGCTCCATGGCCGGATCCGGCGCGATCATCGTGATCGACGACCGCACCTGCATGGTGCAGCTGGCGCTGCGCGTGTCGGAGTTCTACAAGCACGAGAGCTGCGGCAAGTGCACGCCCTGCCGCGAGGGCACGCGCTGGGGCGTGGACATCATCCGCCGCATCGAGATGGGCGAGGCGCGCCAGGGCGAGCTCGACCTGCTGCTGAACGTGTGCGACCGCATCCTCGGCAACTGCCTGTGCCCGCTGGGCGACGCGATGGCGATGCCGGTGGCGAGCTACGTCACCCACTTCCGCGACGAGTTCCAGCGCCACATCGACGAGGGCGGCTGCCCGTTCACGGAGCACAGCCCGATCTCGGGCCTCTACCACGAGCCGGTGGCCGTGTCGTGAGCGAGTTCCGCGAAGCATTCCTGCGCGCCCGCCGGCGGCTTGAGAACGGCGAGGATCCCGAGCTGGTCGTGCCCGAGGTGATCGCCGCGGCCGAGGCTCCCGAGGAGATCGAGCTGGCCGAGGCGCTGTGGGACGAGGGCGAGGACGACGACGAGGACGAGGCCGGCTGATGGCGACCGTCGAGACCGACACCGTCACGCTGTCGATCAACAACCGCGAGGTGACCGTGCCCAAGGGCATGTCGCTGGTCGAGGCGGCGGCGGAGGCCGGCATCGAGGTGCCGGTGTTCTGCTACGAGCCGCGCCTGGGCGCGGCTGTCGGCGCCTGCCGCATGTGCCTGGTCGAGATCGAGGGCATCCCCAAGCTGCAGACCGCCTGCACCACGCCGGTCACCGACGGCATGGTCGTGCACTCGCACTCCGACCGCGCCCGCGAGGGCCAGGACGCCGTGCTCGAGTTCCTCCTGATCAACCACCCGCTCGACTGCCCGGTCTGCGACAAGGGCGGTGAGTGCCCGCTGCAGGATCTGACCTTCCGCTACGGCCCTGGCAGCACCCGCATGACGCTGCCCAAGCGCACCAACACCAAGCCGGTGCCGATCTCGCCGCTGATCAAGCTCGACCGCGAGCGCTGCATCCTCTGCTACCGCTGCACGCGCTTCAGCGAGAACGTGTCCGGCGACCTGCAGCTGGTGACGGAGCATCGCGGCGCCAACTCGATCATCACCACCTTCGAGGGCCGGCCGTACGACGGCGAGTTCTCCGGCAACGTCACCGAGCTGTGCCCGGTGGGCGCGCTCACCTCCACCTCCTACCGGTTCCGCGGCCGGCCCTGGGAGATCCAGAACATCCCGACCGTGTGCGGAGAGTGCCCGATCGGCTGCAACACCTACGCGACCATCCGCGAGGGCCGGGTGGCGCGGGTGCTGTCGCGCAACAATCCGGCGGTCGACGACGGCTGGCTGTGCGACAGGGGCCGCTACACGTTCCCCAGCCTGGAGTCCGAGCAGCGCATCACCACTCCCCTGATCCGCGGCGGCCGCGGGCTGGAACCGGTGGACGGCAGAACGGCGCTCGACCACATCGCCGACCGGCTGCGGGCGGCGGTCGAGCGGTTCGGCCCCGGCTCGGTCGCGATCATCGCCTCCGGCGACCAGACCAGCGAGGAGGCGCACCTGTGGGCGCGCATCCAGGAGCAGGCACTCGGCGGCGGCCCGATCGTGTGCGGCCCGGAGGGCGGCGCCGGCTGGGGCGAGCTGGCCGCGCACTCGGCCGCGATCGCCGACCTGGACGACGCCGACCTGATCGTCGTCGCCGGAGCCACCGACCTGGTGCACCGCGCGCCGATCCTTGAGCTGCGCATCCGTCGTGCCGTCGACCGCGGCGCGCGCGTCGTGACGATCGGCGCCGGCGCCACACGCCTGGACACGCTGCGTGCAGCCGAGCACATCTCGGCCGCGCCGGGCACCACCCACGCGGCGCTCCTAGCCGCGTCACAGGGGGTGGCCCCGAAGGGCCTCGGCGACCGCTCGGTGATCGTCTGGAACGGTCGCATGAGCCCGCCGGTCGCGGCCGTGTTGGCCCACCTCGCGCACACCAGCGGCTGCCGCGTGCTGCCCACTCCGCTGGCCGCGAACGAGCTCGGCTGCCAGGCCGCGGGGCTTGGTACGCACACGCCGGCCGAGGCGCTGGAGGCCGTCGAGCAGGGGCGCGTGAAAGCCGTGGTGCTGCTCGGCGCCGACCCGGTGGCAGGCTGGCCCGACGGCGGCAACTGGCGGGGCTTGATGGAGCGCGCCTTCTTCGCGCTGCAGGTGGGCCCGTTCCAGACCGGCTCCAGCGGCTGGGCGACGACGATCGTGCCGTCGCCGATGCCGCTCGAGAAGGAGGGCACGTTCACCAACATCGAGGGCCGCGTGCAGCGGCTGCGGGCAGCCGTGCCGCCTCCGCCGGGCGTGCTCGACGGGATCGTGCTGGCGGCAGAGCTGGGCCGGCGGCTGGGCCTCGACCTGCCCGACCAGCCGCCCGCCGTGTTCGCCGACATGGCGGCCTCGCGCCCAGCCTTCGCCGGCCTCACCTGGGCCGGCATCGGCGAGCGCGGCGAGCGCCCCGAGCCGGTCCCCGGCTCCGGCCAGGCGCCGGCCGCGCCGCACGTCGCCGAGGGCGAGCCGGAGGGCACGATCGTGGTCGGCTACCGACAGCTGATGAGCGGGCCGACCGTGGAGGGCGCCCCCGCCCTGCACTTCCAGCGCCGCAGCGGCATCGAGATCTCACACGACGACGCCCAGCAGATCGGCGTCGCCACCGGCGACCGCGTCGAGGTCAGCTTCGCCGGCAGCTCCCTGACGGGGGCCGCGCTGGTGCAGCGGCGGCTGCGACGGGGCGTCGTGCGGCTGGCGACGGCGGTGCCGTACGTCGGGCCGGGCGAGCTGCGGGCCGCGCCCGAGGAGACGGCAGATGCCTGACGGGTTCATCGTCACGGCCATCAAGTCGTTCGTGCTGGTCAACCTGGTGATGGTGATGTTCGCGTTCATGACCTGGTTCGAGCGGCGGCTGATCGGTCGTTTCCAGGTGCGACTCGGCCCCAACCGCGTGGGGCCGTTCGGCCTGCTGCAGCCGATCGCCGACCTGGGCAAGCTGATCCAGAAGGAGAGCCTGATCCCGGTCGGCTCGAGCGCCTTCCTGTACCTGGTGGCACCGGTGATCTCGCTGTTCAGCGCGCTGATGGTGTTCTCGGTGGTGCCGTTCGGCGGCCAGGCCACGATCCCCGGCACCGACTACCAGATCTACCTGTGGATCGCCGATCCCAACGTCGCCCTGCTGCTGGTGTTCGCGCTCGGCTCGTTCAGCTTCTACGGGTTCCTGGTGGGCGGCTGGTCGTCCAGCTCCAAGTACTCGCTGTACGGCTCGATGCGCGCCGTCTCCCAGCTGGTCAGCTACGAGGTGAGCCTGGCGCTGGCCGTGATCGGCGTCGTGATGATGTCGCAGACGCTGTCTCTGACCGGCATCGTCGACGCCCAGCAGCGCGACGGGGTCTGGTACATCGTGCCGCAGTTCGTCGGCTTCGTGATCTACCTGCTGGCGTCGACAGCCGAGGTCAGCCGCATCCCGTTCGACCTGCCGGAGGCCGAGGGCGAGCTGGTGGCCGGCTACCACACCGAATATGGCGGCATGCGCTGGGCGATGTTCCAGAACGCCGAGTACATCGCCCTGATCGCGTTCTCTGCCCTGGCATCGATCCTGTTCCTGGGCGGCTACGACGGTCCGGTGCTGCCGGGCCCGCTGTGGATGCTGATCAAGATGTTCATCTTCCTGTTCCTGTCGATCTGGGTGCGCTCGACGCTTCCCCGCGTGCGCTACGACCGGCTGATGACGATCGGCTGGAAGGTGTTGCTACCGCTGGCAACCGTCAATCTGCTGGTCACCTCCGCGATCGTGGCCTACCGAGCATGAGAGTCTCAGGATGCCCGTAACCGACAACCTCAAGGGATTCAGCGTCACCTTCCGGCATCTGTTCCGAAAGCCGGTGACGCAGCAGTTCCCCGACTACAAGCGCCCGGTGTACCCGCGCTTCCGCGGACGGCACCGCCTGCACCGGCACGAGAACGGCCTCGAGAAGTGCGTGGGATGCTCGCTCTGCGCCGCGGCATGCCCGGCCGACTGCATCCGCGTGGTGGCCGCCGAGAATACGCCCGAGGAGCGCTACTCGCCCGGCGAGCGGTACGCGCGCATCTACGAGATCAACATGAGCCGCTGCATCTTCTGCGGCTACTGCGAGCTGGCCTGCCCGTTCGATGCGATCACGCTCGGCCACGACTACGAGCTGGCCGAGATGTCGCGCGACGCGTTGGTCTACACCAAGCAGATGCTGCTGGAGCCCGGCCCCGAGGCCCGGCGCACACCGGTGGCACCGGTCGACCCCTACGACATCCCGGCCCAGGAGGACGGCGCGGCGTGACCTACGACATCGTGTTCGTGGTCGCGTCGGCCCTGGCGATCGCCTCGGCGCTGGGCGTGGTGCTGTCGGTGAACCCGTTCTACTCGGCCCTGTCGCTGATCATGCACCTGGTCTCGCTGGCCACCATGTACCTGCTGCTGCAGGCCGACTTCCTGGCCGCCGCGCAGGTGATCGTCTACGCCGGGGCGGTCATGATCATGTTCCTGTTTGTGATCGCCTACCTCGGCAACCGCGCCGACGAGCCCACGCGCGACATCCCGCTGTGGCAGCTGGGAGCGGCGGTCGTGGCAGGGGCGGCCGTCGTGATCGAGATCGTGGTGGCGGTCGCAAGCCAGGCGTTCGGCTCCGGCGCCACGGTCACCGATCAGTTCGGCAACCCAAGCCTCGTCGCCGACAGCTTCTTCTCGCGCTACCTGCTGGGATTCGAGGCAACCTCGATCCTGCTGCTGGTGGCGGCGGTGGGCGCCGTCGTGCTCGGCTCCAAGCGGCCCAGCCCGCGGGTCGACGAGCCTGACGCGTTCCCGGCCCCGCGGCCGCAGCCCGAGCTGGAGCTGCAGGCCGCCGTAATGGGTGCCGAGACGGCCTTCCCGGTGCACCACGTGCCCCGCAAGGACGAGGACGGCGGCTGATGCACATCGGCGTCGAGTACTTCGTGTCGGTGTCGGCGATCGTGTTCGGGATCGGCATGTTCGGCGTGTTCACGCGCCGTAGCCCGCTGATCCTGCTGTTGTCGGTGGAACTGATGCTGAACTCCTGCAACCTCACCTTGATCGCGTTCTCGCGCTACTGGGGTGAGCAGAGCGGCCAGGTGTTCGCGCTGATCGTGATGGGCATCGCGGCCTCCGAGGTGGTCGTCGGCCTGGGGCTGGTGGTGGCGGTCGCGCGCCGCAAGGCCGAACTTGACGTCGACCGGCTGACGGCGCTTCGGCACTGATGGAAACGCTCTCCTGGCTGTGTCTGTTCCTCCCGCTGGCGGGCGTGGTCGTGCTTGCCCTGGCCGGCAACCGGATCGGGCGCGAGGCCGCCTCCTGGCTGGCCACGGCCATCGCCTTCGCCTCGTTCGTCTGCGGCGCCGCCGTGTTCTTCTCGATCCTCGGCGAGGGCGAGAGCGCGCGCAGCCACGTCTACACGCTCTACACCTGGGCCGGGGCTCACAACACCCACGTGCTCCACGTGCCGCTGTCGATCCAGATCGACCAGCTGTCGGTGGTCGAGATGCTGATCGTGTCCGGCGTGGGCGCCCTGATCGTCATGTACTCGATCGGCTACATGCACGGCGACCCCAAGCAGCGGCGCTTCTTCGCCTACATGGACCTGTTCCTGTTTTCGATGCTGCTGCTCGTGATGGCCGGCAACTTCGTGCTGCTGCTGGCCGGCTGGGGCATGGTCGGGCTCTCGTCCTACCTGCTGATCGGGTTCTGGCACGAGCAGGAGGCGCCGGTCGCCGCCGCCAAGAAGGCGTTCGTGATGAACACGATCGGCGACGTCGGCATCGCCATCGCGATCTTCTTCATGGTGCGCGACATCGGCACCACCAACTACCAGGAGGTGTTCACGCGGGCGCACGACGTGTGGCCGAAGGGCAGCTCCGACGCCAACTGGGTGGCGCTGCTGCTGCTGGTTGGCGCGGTTGCCAAATCGGCCCAGATCCCGCTCCACACATGGCTTCCCGACGCCATGGAAGGCCCCACTCCGGTCAGCGCCCTGATCCACGCAGCCACCATGGTGACGGCCGGCGTCTACCTGATCGCGCGCTGCCACGTGCTGTTCGCCAACGCGCCCAACGTGCGCACGCTGGTGGCGGTGATCGGCGTGGCCACGCTGCTGATGGCGGGCGTGATCGCGCTCGTGCAGACCGACATCAAACGCATCATCGCCTACTCGACCATGAGCCAGATCGGCTACATGTTCGCGGCCGTGGGCGTGGCCGACGACTCGGCGGGCATGTTCCACCTGCTCACCCACGCGTTCTTCAAGGCGCTGCTGTTCCTAGGCGCCGGCATCGTCATCCACGCGCTCGCGAACGAGCAGGACGTGCGCAGGATGGGCGGCCTCTCCAAGCTGATGCCGCGCACGACCGCGCTGATGTGGGTGGGCACGATCGCGCTGATCGGATTCTGGCCGCTGTCCAAGGACGCGATCCTGGAGGGCGCGCTGCACGGGGGCGGCGCCGCCGGCTGGATCGTGTACGTGGGCGGGCTGGTGGGAGCCGCGTTCACCGGCATCTACGCCACTCGCCTGATGCGGCTCGTGTTCTACGGCGAGATGAGCGACTACGCCAAACAGCACCTGCACACCGGCCATGGCGAGGCGCCGTGGACGATGTTCCTGCCGGTGGCGGTGCTCGCTGCCGGCGCGGTGCTGGTCGGGTTCCTGTCGATCGGCTTTGGCATCACCAACTTCTTCGGCGACTTCCTCGCGCAGACCGCGCCCACGATCGAGGCCACAGTCCCGCAGGACATCCTGACGACGGCGCTGGCCTGGGGCGCGGGCGGCGCCGGAGCGCTGTACGTGTGGCGGCTGTACGACGATCCGGCCCGGGTGGCCGCCGTGCGCAGCCGGTTCCAGACGATGGCCATCATCGCCGAGGCCAAGTTCGGCTGGGACGAGCTCTACTACAACATCGGCTACCGCCCGGCGGTGTGGCTGGCCGTCACGTTCGACAGCGTCGGTGAGCGCTGGATCATCGGCGGCTCGCTGTGGCTGGCACGCACCACGGTGGCGACGGTGGCCAGGGCCACCGCGCTGGCCCAGTCGGGGATCGTACGGCAGTACGTGACCGTGCTGGCCGGCGGCGCGGCGCTGGTGGCCGTGTTCTTCCTCGGGAAGGCGAACCTGTGACCGTCGCCCTGATCGTGCTGCCGCTTGTGTGCGCCGTGCTGATCGGCTTCCTGCCGCTCGACCGGCGCGTCGCCGCGGCGCTGGGACTGGCCGCGGTGCTCGCCGAGCTGGTGCTGGCGGCGGTCGCGATCGTCACCTTCAACGTCGGCGGCGGCACCCAGTTCGTCACCGACAGGGTGTGGATCCCGAACCTGATCGGCGGCGCCGACGTGCACTTCCACGTGGCCATGGACGGGCTGTCGATGTTCATGGTCGCCCTCACCGCCGTGGGTGTGGCCAGCGCAGTCTGGACGGCGATCCGGGCCGGTCGCGACCGGCTCAGCCTGTACCTCGGCCTGCTGCTGCTGCTCGAGGCATCGCTGGTGACGCTGTTCACGGCCCGCGACCTGGTGCTGTTCTACACGGGCTGGGAGGTCATGATGATCGCCCTGTTCGTGCTGATGGGCGTCTGGGGCGGCGAGCGGCGCCGCTTCGCCACCCTCCAGTTCATCATCTACTCGCTGGCGGGCTCACTGCTGATGCTGGTCGCCATCGCCGGGCTCGCGGTGGAGGGGCACTCGTTCGATCTGGGCGTGCTGGCGGCCCAGGGTCGCGACTCGTGGTGGATGTTCGGCGCATTCGCGCTGGCCTTCTGCATCAAGGCGCCGATGTTCCCGCTGCACGGCTGGCTGCCGGACGCCTACCGCCAGTCGACGCCCGAGGTGACGGCACTGCTTTCCGGCGTCATCTCCAAGGCCGGCGCCTATGGACTGATCCGGTTCGCCGTGCCGCTGTTCCCGGCCACCGCCTACCACTGGCGCTGGCTGTTCCTGGGCCTGGGCCTGGCCGGTCTGCTGTACGCATCGCTGGTCGCGTTCCGCCAGCCTGACGCGCGCGGCGTGGTGGCCTACTCCAGCGTCGGCCAGATGAACCTGATCATCATCGGCATCTTCGTGCTGGGGCCGGGTGGCGTCTTCAGCGACAACGGCCTCACCGGCGCCACCTTCCAGATGGTCAACCACGGCGTCGTCTCGCTGGCGGCGTTCCTGCTGATCGGCCTGGTCGAGCTGCGCACGGGCACCGACGCGCTGAAGTCGCTGGGCGGGCTGGCCAACCGGCGACCGGTGGCCTCGACCGTGTTCCTGCTGGCCGCGCTGTTCGCGCTGGCGGTGCCCGGCTCGAGCGTGTTCATCTCGGAGCTCTACATCCTGATCGGCGCGTTCGGTGAGCAGCCGCTGCTGGGCGCCGCCGCCTCGCTCGGGATCGTGCTGGCCGCCATGTACATGCTGCGCTGGTATTCGGCGATCGCGCACGAGGGTGACGGGGAACGGGTCGACGCCACCACGCCCGACCTGCGGCTCTCCGAGCTGGCGGTGGCGGTGCCGCTGCTGCTGATCCTGCTGGTGCTGTCGGCCTGGCCGTTCGGCGTGATGGAGCGGATCGGTTGATCACGCTCACGGTCACCACCGTCCCCGTCTCGTGGTCGGCGATCGCACCCGAGATCGTGCTCCTGAGCTGCGCCTGCGTGCTCTTGACCTGCGCGATCTTCCTGCCCGATCGGCTGGCACATCCGGTGGGGGCGGCGGTGGCGGCGGGCGCCTTCGCCGGTGCCATGGTGGCGCCGATCGCGCAGTGGCACGACGCGCCTCGCACGGCGTTCGACGACACGTTGCGGATCGACGCCTTCGGCAACGGCGCACGGCTGCTGATCTTCGCGGCCGGCCTGCTGGCGGTGGTCGTGGCGTGGGGCATGCCGCATCTCGCCGACCGGGCGGTCGAGTACCACGCGCTGCTGCTGGCCGCCGCCGCCGGCATGTCGCTGCTGGCGGTGTCGAACAGCCTGGTGATCGCGTTCATCGCGCTGGAGCTGTTCTCGATCGCGCTGTACGTGCTGGTGGCGATCGACGTGGATGCGCTGCCGGGCCTGGAGGGTGCGCTCAAGTATCTGGTCGTGGGCTCGGTGGGCGCGGCCTTCCTGCTGTACGGGTCGGCGCTGGTCTACGGCGCGACCGGGCAGTTCGAGTTCGACCTGATCGCTCAGTCGATCCGCCACGGCGACGCTCACGGCGGCGTGCTGCTGCTGGGCATCGCGATGATCATCGTCGGGCTGGGGTTCAAGGCCAACTCAGCGCCGTTCCACATGTGGACGCCGGACGCGTACGAGGGAGCGCCCACACCGGTGACCGCGTTCATGTCGGCGGCCACCAAGACCGTGGCGCTGGTGCTGGCGTTCCGCGTGCTGGTGGCAGCCTTCGGCGAGGACTCGGCCATCTGGCAGGACGCGATCGGAGCGCTCGCGGTCGCGTCGTTCGCGGTCGGAAACCTGGCGGCGCTGCGGCAGGCGAACGTGAAGCGGATGCTGGCGTACTCCACGATCGGTCACACCGGCTTCCTGTTCACGGCGGTGGCCGTGCACACCCAGGCGGCCGCTCGCGCCATGTTCTACTACCTGGCCATCTACTCGCTGATGAATATCGGCGCGTTCGCGCTGGTGGCGATCCGCGAGCGTGAGCTGGGACGCCCGGTGTTGATCGATGACTTCCGCGGCTACGCCTACCGGCGGCCGCTGCTGGCGCTCTCGATGGTGGTGTTCATGCTGTCGCTGGCCGGCCTGCCGCCGATGGGCGGGTTCATCGCCAAGATCACGATCTGGAGCAGCGCCGTCGACGTCGGACAGACGTACCTGGCCGTCGTGGGCGTCGCCGCGACGCTGGTCGGCCTCGGGTATTACCTGAAGATCCCGTTCGCGCTGGTCGACCGGGATGTGCCGATCCCGGAGTCGCCATATCGTCCGGCGTTCGCCGTAACATCGGCTACCGTATTGGCAACGGCGGTCGCGGTGATGGTGCTCGGGATCATTCCCGGGCCGCTCCTCGATCTGGCGCAGACGGCGAGTGCATCACTGATCGGGAGATGACGATGAAGCGACTGGCAGCGGTGGCGGTTGGCGCGTTGGCGATCGTGGTGCTGTTCCCGGCAACGGCCAGCGCCCGCACCCTCTCTGAGGGCATGTGTGGGTCGGACGTCCACCATCTCCAGCACGAGCTGGGCCTGCACAAGTACCTGCCTGAGAGCTACACACCGGGGTGCTACGACTACCGCACCCTGCAGGCCGTGATGGCCTACCAGGGCTGGGCGCGGCTGACGCGCGACGGGGTGGCGGGGACGACCACCCAGGCGCGTCTCAAGAAGGCCGTGACGCCGCGGCCGTGGACCGGCCACCGCCACTTCGCCCACGTCGAGATACACAAGGGCAGGCAGGTGCTGCTCCTGATCGGCAAGCTGGGCAAGGTGCGGCGCGCGATCCACGTGTCGACGGCCGCGCCGGGGCACGTCACGCCCACCGGACACTGGCACGTCTACTCGAAGTCGCGGATGTCGTGGTCGATCCCGTTCCACGTATGGCTGCCGTGGGCCAGCTACGTCGTCGGCGGCATCGCGATGCACTCGTTCGCGAGCGTGCCCGGCTACCCGGCCTCGCACGGCTGCATCCGCATGCCGGCGCCGGAGGCCAGGTGGATGTATAAGAGGACCCCGATCGGCACGCCCGTCTGGGTCAAGTAGCGGCGCGAACGTCTGCTACCGGTGCAGCAGGTGCCGCACGGGGCGCAGCCGCTCGCGCAGCGGAGCGGCGTCATCAGCCTGCATCCACACCAGCTCGCCGACCACCCCGGTCATCACGACCAGCAGCGCAACCACCGCCAGCGCGCTGGCGCCCTGGGGTGCGTGCGGATCGAGCAGGGCCGGAAAGCGGATGGCGGCGTCGGCCATCACCAGCGCCGCACCGAGGCCGGCCGTCGCGACCGCCAGCCCGCTGCGCGCATCCAACTGCTCCGCGGCGTCGAGGTAGGCGAGGAACGCGGCGAACAGCAGCAGCGCAGCTGCCAGCGCCGTCAGGTAGAAGGCGATCAGGTTGTTGGGTGCGATCAGGCCGGCGGCGACCGCCAACAGCGCACCGACGGTCGCGGTGCGTGGTGCTGATGTGATGGTCATGCCCGTTCAGTTCGCGCAGGTGGCGGCGGATCCTGCTCCCTCGGTAGTCTGCGGCCGGAACTCAAACGCAAGGGAGTGACGACGATGGGGCTTGGGAACGGACTGCGGCTGACGTGGGTTGGGCACGCCACCTGGATCATGGACACGCCCGGCGGCAAACGGGTGCTGATCGATCCCTGGGTGACGGGCAACCCGGTCGTGCCGGACGAGCTGAAGGACCCCGGCCCGTTCGACGTGCTGCTGCTCACGCACGGGCACAACGATCACACGGGCGACGCGGTCGACCTGGCGACCAGGCACGCGCCCAAGGCGGTGCTGGCGATGATCGAGCTGGGCGACTATCTGGAGGCCAACGGCGTCGAGAACGTGGTCGGGTACAACAAGGGCGGCACCGCCGAGGCCGAGGGCCTCAAGTTCACGATGGTCGACGCGCGCCACTCGTCCAGCTTCACCTTGCCGGACGGAACCATCCTGCACACGGGTGACCCGAACGGCTACATCGTCACGCTTGAGGACGGCCGGCGCGTGTACGTGGCCGGCGACACCTCCGTGTTCGGCGACATGGCCCTGATCGGCCGGCTGTACAAGCCCGACGTGGCGATCCTTCCGATCGGCGACTTCTTCACGATGGGCCCGTTCGAGGCTGCCGAGGCGATCCGGATGCTGGGCGTGAAGAAGGTCGTGCCGACGCACTACGGGACCTTCCCGGCGCTGCACGGGACGCCCGACCAGCTGCGCCGCGAGGCGGCCGACGTGTCGGGGCTGGAGGTGCTGGACGTGGCTCCGGGCGGCACGGTCGAATGACCTTCTCGCTGGTGGCGTGCGACCTCGAGGCACGCCAGTGGGGCGTGGCGGTGGCCTCGAAGTTCCCGTGCGTGGGGGCGGTCGTGCCGTGGGTGCGTGGCGACGTCGGTGCCATCGCCACGCAGGCGGCCGCCAACGTCAGCTACGGCCCGGACGGGCTGGAGCGGCTGGCGGCGGGCAGCAGCGCACAGGCCGCGCTGGACGCGTTGACCGGAGCGGACGAGGGAACCGACGAGCGGCAGCTCGGCATCGTCGACGCGCAGGGCGGCAGCGCGACGCATACCGGCGCGAACTGCATGGACTGGGCCGGCGGTCGAGCCGGACCGGGCTTTGCCGCCCAGGGCAACATCCTGGCCGGCCCGCAGGTGGTCGACGCGCTGGTCGACACCTTTGCCGCGACCGGCGGATCGCTGGCCGACCGGATGGCGGCTGCGCTGCTTGCCGCCGACCGAGCCGGCGGCGACCGTCGCGGGCGCCAGGCGGCAGCGCTGGTGGTGCGCCAGACCGGCGCCGGGTACGGGGGGAACAACGACATCCTGATCGATCTGCGTGTCGACGACCACACCGATCCGGTGCCCGAGATGATCCGCATACTCGGCATCCACCAGCTGCTGTTCGGGAAGACCCCGGCCGAGGAGTTCCTGCCGCTGGAGGGGGCGCTGGCCGACGAGGTGTCTCGCCTGCTCGCGGATCGCGGATTCGACTCGCTCGACGCCTACGCCGGCGTCGAGAACCTGGAGGAGCGGATGTGGCCGGACGGCAGCCGCATCGATCCGGCGGTGCTGGAGATTCTGCGCAGGTAGCTTCGAAACGCGGCTAGATGATCGCGAGTGGCTTCTTGATGCGCTCCGCGCCGCTGCGCGGGCGCAGCACACCGGGCACGGTCACGGCCAGCTCGCGCACGGCCTTGGCGGTGGCGTTCCCGGGCTCGGCGACCACCAGCGGGACGCCCTCGTCGGCGGTCACGCGCAGCCGCTCGTCCAACGGCACCTGGCCCAGCAGCGGCACGCCCAGCTCGTCGGCCAGCTCCTGGCCGCCGCCCTGGCCGAACGGGTGCGTGACCTCGCCGCAGCAGCTGCAGACCAGATGGCTCATGTTCTCGATCACGCCGGCCACCCGCATGCCCGTCTTCGACGCCACGTCCGCCGCCCTGCGCGCCACCTTCTGAGCCGCCGCCTGGGGCGTGGTCACGATCAGCAGATCGGGCTCGGGCAGCAGCTGCCCCAGCGAGATCGAGATGTCGCCCGTACCGGGAGGCATGTCCACCACCAGGTAGTCGAGCGCGCCCCAGTGGACATCGGACAGGAACTGCTCGAGCGCGCGGTGCAGCATCGGGCCGCGCCATGGGATGGCGCCATCGCCGTCGACGAAGAACCCGATCGACATGATCTTGAGGCCGTGGTTGACGGGCGGGATCATCATCTGGTCGACCGCCACCGGCCGCCGCGAGATGCCCAGCATGCGCGGCATCGAGTAGCCGTAGATGTCGGCGTCGACGACGCCCACCTCGGCCCCGTCCAGCGCCAGCGCCGCCGCCAGGTTGGCGGTCAGCGACGACTTGCCGACACCGCCCTTGCCGGAGGCGACGGCGATTACGCGCGTCGCGGGCTCCAGCGACAGCTTGCGCTCCTCGCCCGCAGGCGTCCCCGAGAGCCGCTGCCGCAGCGCCGTGCGCTGCTCAGCGGACATCACGTCGAATGCCACCGCCACCGACTCGACGCCCTCGACCGCACCGACGTGCTCGCGCACCTGCTGCTCGAGGTTCGCCTTCATCGGGCAACCCGGAACCGTCAGAGCGATCGTCACCTCGACGCCGCTGCCCTCGATGGCAACGGCCCGCACCATGTCCAGCTCGACAACGCTGCGGCGGATCTCGGGATCGATCACGGCGACCAGCGCCGTCCGCACATCTTGCTCGGAAACCATGCCAGGATGGTAGCCCCGACCGGATTGCTACGGTGAGCCATGATCGCGATCGAGGCACGCGAGCTGCGAAAGACCTTCCCGGTCCGGCGGGGCGAGCCGGTCGAGGCGGTGGCCGGCATCAGCTTCGCGGTGGAGGCGGGCGAACGCCTGGCCTACATCGGGCCAAACGGCGCCGGCAAGTCGACCTCGATCAAGATGCTGACGGGCATCCTCCACCCCACCAGCGGCGATGCGGCCGTGCTGGGGATCGTGCCCTGGAAGAAGCGCCGCGAGCTGGCCGCGCGAATCGGCACGCTGTTCGGCCAGCGGTCGCAGCTCTGGTACCAGCTGACCCCGCGCCAGACGTTCGGCCTGCTCGGCCGCATCTACCGGATCCCCGCCGATCAGGAGCGCCGCCGGCTGGCCCGGCTGGGCGAGCTGCTGGACGCCACCCACCTGTTCCACCAGCCGGTGCGCAGTCTGTCGCTGGGCCAGCGGATGCGGTGCGAGCTGGTGGCCAGCATGCTGCACGCGCCGGAAGTGCTGTTCCTGGACGAGCCCACGATCGGGCTCGACCTGGTGGCGAAGGCCCGCTTCCGCGACCTGATTGTGCGCATCAACGAGGAGCAGGGCACCACCATCTTGCTGACGTCGCACGACGTCTCCGACATCGAGCAGGTGGCCCGGCGCGTGATCGTGATCAACCACGGACGGCTGATCTACGACGACCGCGTGTCGGTGATGCGCCGCGCGCTGCTCGGCACCAAGATGCTGGACGTGCGCTTCGAGCAGCCGCCCGCGAGCGTCGAGGTGGAGGGCGCGCGGCTGGTGAAGCTCTCCGGCGCCGGCGCGAAGCTGGTGGTCGACACCGGCCGGCGGCCGATCCGCAGCGTGCTGGACGACCTGCTCGACCGCTACGACGTGGTCGACATCTCGGTGGCCGACCCGCCGCTCGAGGAGATCGTCTCCCACATCTATGCGAGGCCCGTGTGAACCCCTACCTGGCCGGCTGGCGGCTCGGCTTCCTGCGCACCATCCGCTCGCCCGGCGACATGTCGGTGCGAATAGGCTTCTTCGCGATCATCCTGCTCGTGATGACGGCGCTGTGGACGGCCGCGGTCGACGCCAACGGCGGCTCCCTGCACGGCTATACCCGCACGTCGCTGCTCTGGTACGTGTTTGCCGCGCAGACAGCGGTGCTGGGTGTGCGGCCGCGCTCGGTCGAGGAGATCGGCGACGAGATCGGCAGCGGCACCGTGGCCGTGCAGATGCTGCGGCCGGTGTCGGTGGTCGGCCTGCGCATGTCGATCGACACGGGCGAGGCCTGCGCCCGCCTGATCGCCTCGTTCACGGTGGGCGCCCTGATCACCTGGCTGTTCGTGGGCGCACCGCCGTCGCTGCCGGCGCTGGCGCTGGCGGCGCCCGCGGTGGTGCTGGGCTGCGCCGCCAACATCGCGTCCTGCCACGCCTTCGGCGGCATCGCGTTCTGGCTGCTGGACGCGAAGGCGTCGTGGTTCTTCTTCCAGAAGCTGGTGTTCCTGCCCGGCGGGATGCTGATCCCGCTGGAGCTGCTGCCGCGCCCGCTGGAGCTGATCAGCTTCGCGCTGCCGTTCGCGACGATGGCCTACGTGCCGGGACGGATCGCCTCCGGCCACCCCGATCCGCTGCTGCTGCTCTGGCAGCTGGGCTGGCTGGCCGTGCTGCTGGGGATGGCCGGAGCCGTGTTCGCCGCCGGCGAGCGGCGGCTGCAGGTGATGGGCGGATGACGGCCGTCGCTGCAACCCTGCGCACCGCGATCGCCAACGGCTTGGCCAATCGCAACTCGTTCTGGTTCCAGGTGTCGCTGATGGTGGCCAACGACATCACCTGGATCATCTTCTGGGTGCTCTTCTTCCACCAGGTCGGCAACCTCCGCGGCTGGGATGCCCACGACGTGATCGTGCTGTTCTCGATCCTGCTGACAACGGCCGGCGTTGCGCTCGGCCTGTGCGCGAACAGCCGCAAGATCGGGCAGCTGTCCGCCGACGGCGCGCTCGACGAGACGCTGACGCTGCCGGTGCCGCCGCTGGCGCACCTGCTCAGCACCCGCGTCGACGCGGCGAACACCGGTGACCTGCTGCTGGGCCCGGTGGTGTTCCTGCTGGCCGGCAACCCCAGCCCGGAGCGGGCCGCGATGTTCCTGTTCGGGGTGGTCGCGGGCTCGGTGGTGCTGATCGGGTTCCTGGTCGCCTGCGGGTCGCTGACCCTGTTCGTGGGCGGCCGCGGCGAACAGGCCGACCTCGGCTTCAACGCGATCCTGATCTTCGCCAGCTATCCGCTCGACCTGTTCGGGGGCGCCACCAAGATGCTGCTGTTCACGGCCGTGCCGGCCGCCTTTGTGACCGGCGTGCCGGCCCGGCTGGTGCGAAACTTCGACACCCCCGAGGCGTTGCTGATGGTGGCCGTGGCAGCGCTGTTCGCCCTGATCGGGTGGGGCACGTTCCACCTCGGCCTGCGGCACTACAGCTCGGGGTCGATCTGGATCAGGTGAACGCACCAGCGCGGCGCGACATCACCCGCAGGGCGCTTGCGATCGGAGCGGCGACGGGCATCTACGGCATCTCCTTCGGGGTGTTGTCGGTGGCGGCCGGCCTCAGCCCCGCCCAGACCTGCGCGATGTCGCTGCTCGTGTTCACGGGCGCATCGCAGTTCGCAACGGTGGGCGTGATCGCCGCCGGTGGATCGGCGGCCGCCGCGCTGGCCCCGGCGCTGCTGCTGGCCGCGCGCAACGGCGTGTACGGGCTGTCGCTGGTGCCGGTGCTGCGAGGCCGGCTGGCCAGCCGCGCGCTGCAGGCCCAGCTGGTGATCGACGAGTCGACGGCGATGGCGCGCGCGCAGGATGACGCCGCCGCCGCCCACCGTGCATTCCTCGCCACCGGCCTCAGCGTGTTCCTGTTCTGGAACCTGGGCACGCTGGCCGGCGCGATCGCCGGCAGCGGCCTCGGCGACCCGCGGCGGCTGGGGCTGGATGCGATGTTCCCGGCGGCGTTCCTGGCGTTGCTGGCCCCGCAGCTGCGCCGCCCCGGCGCCCCGGTGGCGGCCGTCTCCGGCGCGCTGCTGGCGACGGCCCTGGTGCCGTTCACCCAGGTCGGCGTGCCGATCCTGTTCTCCGCGTTCGGCGTGATCCCGGGCCTGATCGTGCTGCGGCGCGCGCAGGCGGCGGCATGAGCTGGACGGCGCTGCTGGCGCTGGCGGCCGGCGCCTACGTGTTGAAGGCGGTGGGGCCGGTCGTGGTCGGGAACCGCCAGCTGCCCGCCGACGTGACGCAGGCGCTGGAGCTGCTGAGCGTGCCGCTGGTGGCCGCCCTGGTGGCCGTGCAGACGCTGGACGGCGGCGGCAAGCTGGTGCTCGATGCGCGGGTGCCGGCGCTGGCGGTTGCGGCGGTGCTGGTCTGGCGGAGGGCGCCGTTTCCGGTGGTGCTGCTCGCGGCCGCCGCCACGGCGGCGCTGCTGAGGCTGTGAGATCGTTCCGGCCGTGGACGTCGACGTGGTCACCGAGATCGAGATCGACCGGCCACGTGAGCGGGTGGCGGAGTATGCGGCCGACCCGGACAACGCGGTCGAGTGGTACGCGAACATCGACGCGGTCGAGTGGCGCTCATCGCCACCGGCCGCGATCGGTTCGGATATCGCCTTCACCGCGCGCTTTCTGGGCCGGAGCCTGACCTACACGTATCGCATCATCGAGCTGGTCGCCGGCGAGCGGCTGGTGATGTCTGCCGCCGAGGGGCCGTTCCCGATGGAGACGACCTACACCTGGCGCGATACGCCGGACGGCGGCACCCGGATGACGCTGCGAAACCGCGGCCGCCCCAGGGGCTTCGTCGGGGTGGCATCGCCGCTGATGGCGCGCTCGATGCGCCGCGCCAACGTCAAGGATCTGCAGCAGCTGAAGGCGATCCTGGAAGCCGAACCACGCTAACCCCAGAGCAGCCCAGACAGCCGATCGGCCATCGGCTGGTCGCGCGCCGCCACCACGTGCGCGCGCGTGGACAGGTCGAGCGGCATCGCCGCCGGCCCGCGGGTCTCGATGTGGGCACCGGCCTCGCGCACGATCAGCGCAGCGGCGGCGATGTCGACCGACCGTGACGGCTTCAGCGAGGCCACGCCGTCCAGCCGTCCGTCGGCCAGCTGGCAGAGCGCCAGCGCCAGCGCGCCCAGCACGCGGATGCGGCCGACGTGGCCGTCGAGCCGGGCGGAGGCGTCCGCGATCAGGGCGGCGTTCGTGGCCTCGAAGTCCACGATGCCGAGCCGCGCCTTGGGTCGCACGCCACCCAGCGGCCTGCCGTTCACGGTTGCGCCCTCCCCGGCCGTCGCCACCCACTCCTCGCCGCTGCCGAGGTCGAGCACGTAGCCGAAGCGCACGTGGTCGACGGTCGGCCCGTCCGCGAACGCGATCGAGATGCAGTAGAAGGGCAGGCAGCGCTTGGCGTTGAGAGAGCCGTCGATCGGATCGACGACGACCACCCAGGGGCTCTCGTCGTCGCCGAATCGCCGTTCGCCCAGCTCCTCGGACACCAGCCGGAAGGAGATGCCGCGGTCGGCCAGCTGCTCGAGCCGCGTCACCGCCAGCCGCTCGGCGCCGTCGTCGATCGCGGTCGTGTCATCGCCGCCCTTGCCCTGGCCGATCACCGGCTCGCGGTCATCCCTGGTCGGCTGCTGCAGCAACAGCCCGCGCACGTCGGCAGCAACGGTTTGGCAGAACTCGAGCCAGCCGCGGTCGGTCACTCGGCGGCGAGCGGATTCAGCAGGAAGCCGGTCGCGAGCTTGGGGAAGAAGTAGGTCGACTTCTGCGGCATCACGCGCCCCGCCGCCGCCACCGCCTGCACCTGCTCGACCGTGGGCGCCCGCAGCAGGAAGGCGCTGCCGGCCTCGCCCGAATCGACCAGGGCGGTGGCCGTCTCCAGGCCGCGCACGTATCGCACCTGATCGGTGGTCAGGAACTGGTCGCCGTCAAGGCCCAGCAGCGGCGCCAGCACCAGCGCCTCGAGCACGGCGGCGTCGATGGCGCGCAGCGCCTTTGGTGCGCCCGGCATCGCCATCATCACCGTGCTCGTGTCCTTCACCTGGGCGATCAGCGCCGGCCGGTCACTGCCACGCCAGAGCGCGAAGGCGACCGTGGCCGGATCGATCGCGTTCAGCTGCGACTCGACCTGGGCGGGCGAGCTGCCGGCCGGCAGCTCGCGCACGGCGAAGGCGGCCAGGAAGCGCGGGTCGACCTCGCGCCGGGCCATCACCACGCGGTGGGTGGGGTAGATGGCCAGCCCCTCGCCGTGCAGGTTGGCGAGGTACATCAGCACGAAGTCATAGGGCTGGTCGCCGGCCGCGTCGCCGTCTCGATCGCGCTGCTCGTCCCGGTAGGCCAGCGCCGTCTCGTAGCGGTGATGGCCGTCGGCGATCAAGATCTCGCGGTCGCCCAGTGCGGCCTGCGTGGCCGCGACCGCCTCCGGTCCGTCGACTCGCCAGAAGCGGTGCTGGGTGTCGTCGCCGTCGGTGGCCTGCATGTTGGGAGCGCGATCGGCGGCGGGTGCCAGCGCCGCGCGCGGCCGGCCGTCCGGGTCGTCGTAGAGCGCGAAGATCGGCGAGGTGTTGGTGCGGGTGGCGCGGAGCAGGTCGAGCCGTCCCTGCCGAGCGTGCGCGTGCGTGCGCTCGTGGGGGCGGACACGACCCTCCTCGTATGGGGACAGGCGCACCGCCGAGAAGAACCCTGCGCGGCTGCGGTCGATGCCGTCGGGCCCCGTGAACCGCTGCTCGTGCCACCACAGCGCCGGCTCGGGATCGCGAACCAGCGCGCCGTCACGCCGCCACTCGTGCAGCAGCTGCGCGGCGGTCTGGGCCGTGTCGGGCAGCTCCAGCCGCACGACGTTGTGGTCGTTGCGGCGCAGCAGCGCCTCGCGGTCGGCCGGCGAGATCACGTCATACGGCGGCGCCACCACCTCGTCCAGCGGGTAGCGACCGGCGTCGTAGCGCAGCGCTCGCAGCGGCTCCAGGGCGGTGCCTGTGACGGTGTCGCTCATCGGTGCCGGTCAGTCTAGTCGCGCCCGGCAGGTGGAATAGACTCACCCGGCGATGGCCGAAGGCACCTACGTATCCGAGCTCGAGGAAGGTGCTCTGGTCGAGGCCACGTTCGCGGTGCAGCGCAAGCGCCGGCGCCGCACCCGCAACGGTGACCCGTTCCTGTCGCTGGAGCTGGCCGATCGCACCGGCCGCGTTCCGGCCGTCGTCTGGAACGACGTCAACGTGTTGGGGGCGCGGTTCGACGAGGGCGACACGGTGCGCGTGCTGGGTCGCGTCGAGAGCTACGACGGCCGGCCGCAGATCGCGATCCGCGACGTCGAGCGGCTCGAGCAGGGAGACGCGCTCGAGCTGGTGCCCGGCGCGCGCCGCGACGCCGAGACGCTGGACGGCATGGTCGAGTTCCTGGCCGCCGAGATCCACGATCCAGGACTGTCCGCGCTGGTGGCACGGTTCCTGGAGAACGGGCGCTTCCGGGAGCGGTTCCGCACGGCGCCGGCCTCGGAGCAGCACCATTCCTATGCGGGCGGCCTGCTCGAGCACACGGTGGCGGTGGCCGCGTTGTGCCGGGAGGCCGGGCAGATGCACCCGCGCCTGAACGGCGACCTGCTGCTGGCGGCGGCGCTCTTGCACGACGTCGGGCGGACGGAGACGTTCCGCCAGGGGGTCACGATTTCGGTCAGCGACGAGGGCCGGCTGATCGGCCACGTGCTGGCCGGCGTGCGCATAATCGACGGCGTCGCTCGCGAGGTCGGGCTGGACGAGTCGGTGCTGCTGCCGCTGCTGGCAGCCGTCGCCGGCCACCACGGCCCGCTCGAGGGCCGGCGGCTGGAGACGCCGGAGGCGGTCTGCCTGTACCAGGCGAACCAGCTGGACGCGCGCGTCGCCGAGTCGCTGTAGCGCCGCTAGGATCGCCGCGATGCTGGAGTACTACGACCGCCGCGCGCTCGAGTACGACCAGTGGTACATGGGCACCGGTCTGTTCGCCGACCGCGACCGTCCCGGCTGGCACGAGGAGCTGCGCGACCTGTGCGCGGCGATCGCCGCGATGCCGGCCGCCTCTACGCTGGACGTCGCCTGCGGCACCGGGTTCCTGACGCGACACCTGCGAGGTGTCGTGACCGGGCTCGACCAGAGCGCGCAGATGCTCGAGATCGCACGCGAGCGGATCCCGGGCGGGCGCGTCATCCAGGGCGACGCGGTGCCGCTGCCGTTGGAGGACGGCAGCTTCGACAGGGTCTTCACAGGTCACTTCTACGGGCACCTGCGCGCCGGTGAGCGCCGGCGGTTCGTCGCCGAAGCCCTGCGGGTGGCGGAGCAGCTGGTCGTGGTCGACTCCCACGTGCGGCCGGATCACGACGCGGAGGAGGAGCAGCAGCGAACGCTCAACGACGGCTCCGTGCACAGGGTCTACAAGCGCTACTTCACCGGCGCCGGGCTGGCGGCGGAGCTGGCCGGCGGCGAGGTGCTGCACGACGGCGACTGGTTCGTGATTGCGCGGGTCAGCGCTCCGTCATCCGCTCCATCAGCCTGATCGCCTCGGGGCTGGTGAGGCCCTGCTGCCGCACCAGCGACAGCCACGTTTCGAACGCGACGGCGTGGCCGAGCGCGGCGCGGGCTCGCCGCCGGGCGGCGCCTCGCTCGGGCCGGCCGATCAGCAGCACATCGGCGGCGGCTTCCAGGTACCCCGGCAACCGGAACTGCGTCTGCACCGCCGGCACGAGCGGCAGGTCGCGGATCAGCAGCTCCAGCATCCGCTGGGTGCGTGCGTACCAGGCGTACAGCTCAGACAGCGCGACGGCCAGCCGGGCGGCCGGGTCGCGGATGGCCGCCCAGGAGGCCAGGTCGGGAGGCTCGTTCTGGGCCCTCCAGTGCGCCGAGCAGGCGGCGAACAGTGACTCCTCATCCGGGAAATGCCGGTACACGGTTGCGCGCTGCACGTCCGCCCGCTGGGCGACGGCGCTGATGGTGGTGCGGGCCGGGCCCAGAGATCCGTGCAGCTCCACGGCGGCCTCGGTGATCCGCTCACGGGTCCGCTGCTCGAGCTCGGCTCGTCGGGTCTTGGTGTAGGGGCGGGGGCTGGTCATTGGCGTGTCGGCGTGGTATGTTCGTTGAACACTACTGTTCATTGAAAGGATACACCATGAGCCAGACGACCGACACGATCCGCCGCTTCGACGCATCCCAGGGCCCCCGCAAGGTGGGCCCGGGCGACGGCTTCTACGCCGAGCTGGGCGGCTGCGGTGCCCGCTTCATGATCTGGGGCGAGGAGTCGGGTGGCGGCTTCTCGCTGGTCGAGCACCCGATCCCGCCCCGCTCGCTGTGCGCCCCGCTGCACCGGCACGACGGCGTCGACGAGTGGAGCTACGTGCTGGAGGGCCGGATGGGCGCCCTGCTGGGCGACGACGTGATCTACGCGGAGGTAGGCGATCTCGCGTTCAAGCCCCGCGACCAGTGGCACACGTTCTGGAACGCGGGCGACACGCCCTGCCGGATTCTGGAGATCATCTCGCCGGCCGGATTCGAGCACTTCTTCCGCGAGCTGTCCGAGCGTCTGGAGCGAGGCGAAACCGACATGTCGGATCTCTCCCCCAAGTTCGGCATCGAGTTCGACATGGGCAGCGTACAGCGGATCTGCGAGCAGTACGGACTCACACATCCGCTGCTGCGGCAGGGCTAACAGTCGTTTGCCGCGCACCGTGGCGATGTAAAGCTGGCTTGACATCACAGCGCTGTCAAGCTAGCTTTACATCGATGCGCAACGACATCCGGATGCTGCGGGACACGGCGGAGCTGTCACAGGGACAGCTGGCCGAGGCGATGAGCGTCTCGCGGCAGACGATCAACTCGATCGAGACCGGGCGCTACACGCCGTCGCTGCCCCTGGCTATGGCGCTGGCACGGTTCTTCGATCGCGCGGTGGAGGAGATCTTTCATGGAGACGACGATGCATAGGGTGTTTCGCAGCCGCTGGTGGATGCCGACATTCTCGGTGGCGCTGGGCGTGGCAATACTGGTCGCCGCATGGGCCGGCGGAGACCCGGCATTCGGGGTGTTCGGGCTGGGTCTGATGACCGCGCTGGGCGCGGTGTTCCTGCTCGGCGGCCGCAGCGAGACGCTGAGCGGGCTGGGCGGGCCCGGCCGCGACGAGCGCTGGGAGGCAATCGACCTGCGTGCCACGGCCGGCACCGGCCTGGTGCTGATCTGCGTGGTGATCGGCACGTGGCTGTGGGAGATCGGCCACGGCCACGACGGGTCTCCGTACAGCCAGCTCGGCGCGATCGCCGGGGTCACCTACGTGGTTGCCGTCGCCATCCTTCGGTGGCGCAGTTGAGCTAGCATCGTGGCATGGCGATCAAGCTGCATCGGTGTTCGGCCATGTTCGTGAAGGGCCCGCATCCCTGCTGGGCCGCCCAGCACGCGCTGGACGAGGCCGGCATCGAGTACGAGCTGGTCAAACACTCGCCGTTGCGCTTTCTGCGAAGCGACGTCAAGCAGCTGACCGGCGTGCAGAAGCTGCCGCTGGTCGAGTTCGAGGACGGCACCTTCCTGCGCGACTCGAAGGTGATCGCCCAGCAGGCGCAGGCCGGCACGCTGCACGGGCCGGGCGAGTCCGCCCCGCTCAGCTGACGCCTTCGTGACACCCGCGTCGCGCGTCGTGACACGGGTCGGGCTCAGAGCCCGACCCGGCCCTCGAGAAGCCTTCGTGACATCGCCGCGGCATGTCATGACCCGCGCGTATCACCGGTTTGGCTTGAACGCTGGGTCGCGCCCCGGATCGGGGTTTGACTACCACTCGACGGCCGTTGGCGGTCCGCCGCGGAGTCGTTGCATGTCGTTGCAGATCCGGCGCGAAGCGCGTCCGATCGGGCGGGTGGCGGATCGTTGCGTTGCCGTGACAGGCGCGGCCGCGAGGCTCAGACGTTGAAGCGCACGTTCAGGACGTCCCCGTCCTTGACGACGTAGTCGCGTCCCTCCACGCGCACCCAGCCGCGGCGCTTGGCCTCGGTCTCGCCACCCGCCTCCACCAGCTTGTCCCACTCGATCACCTCGGCCCGGATGAACCCGCGGGCGAGGTCGGTGTGGATCTTGCCGGCCGCTTCCTGGGCGTTCTGGCCGCGGCGGATCGTCCAGGCCCGCGACTCCTTCTCGCCCGACGTGAAGAACGGAATCAGATCGAGGGCCGCGTAGGCGGCCAGGCTCACCTCCTCGAGCGCCGGCCGCTCGATCCCGAGGTCGTCCAGGAACGCCCGCCGGTCGCCCTCGTCCAGCTCCGCGATCTCGGCCTCGAGCTTGGCGTCCAGCGCGATCGTGCCGATCCCGCGCTCCGCTCCGAACGCCCGCAGCTCCTCCACCTGCTGCTCGTTGCCGCTCTGATCAACGTTCGCGATCGTGAGCGCCGGCTTCGCCGTCAGCAGGTCGAGCGCGTCCGGCAGATCCAAACCCAGCGAGCGCGCGGGGCGCCCCTGCTCCAACCCGGCCGCCAGCTCCACGAGCAGCTCCTGCTCGGCCACGATCGCCCGGTCGCCCGACTTGGCCGTCTTCGCCACCCGCTCCAGCCGCCGCGCCACCGCCGCCTGGTCGGCGAACACCAGCTCCAGCTCGATCGTCTCGGCATCGTCCAGCGGGTTCACCGTCCCCGACGGGTGCGCCACCTGGTCGTCGTGGAAGCAGCGCACCACCAGCACCACCGCATCGGTCGTGCGCATGTGCGCGAGCAGCTCGCCGCCCAGCTCCTCACCACGCCGGGCGCCCCGCACCAGCCGCGTCAGGTCGCTCACCTCCAGCGTTGCCGGCACCATCCGCTTCGACTTGGACACGCGCCCCAGCTCACCCAGGCGCGAGTCGTGCACGTCGGCGATGCCCTGCCCGGCATCGGCCGCGACCGACGTCCCGCACAGGCAACGCAGGGTCGTCGTCACGCCCGACCACCGCAGACCGAGCAGCCCCAGACCCGCCATCTACAGCGCTCCGGTCAGAACCCGACCCGGCCCACACGTGCCTCGCGGCGCACGTAACAGATCTTCGAGATGTCGACGTGGTGGTCGGTGTCCTCGGCGTTGAAGCTGACCATGCCGCTGCCCGCGGCCAGCCCCGACTCGACCTTGGCCCACTCCTCGTCGGCCACCTTCGCGCTGATGATGAGGCCGCCGTCGAACCCGATCTCGACCCGCGATTCAGCCATGCCCGTTCCCTTCGTTCGCTGGTTGCACGAGTTCCACCAGCACGCCGTGCACGCTGTGCGGATGGATGAACGCCACGCGCAGCCCGAACAGGCCCACGCGCGGCTGTTGGTCGATCAGCTCGGCGCCGGCGGCGGCGGCATCGGCCAGGGCCTGCTCGATATCGTCGACCCGCAGAGCCATGTGGTGCATGCCGGGGCCGCGGTTCTGCAGGAACTTGCCGACCGGGGTGTCGTCACCCAACGGCCGCAGTAGCTCGACGCGGCCGTCGCCCAGCAGCATCGTTGCCGCCTCCACTCCCTGATCCGGCACCGTCTCGCGGTGCTCGAGCACGCCTCCCAGCAGCTGCTGGTAGTCGGCGATGGCGGCGTCGAGGTCGTCGACAGCATGCCCGATATGATGGATCGTCTGTGCGCGCACTGCGCACGGATCCTAGTGGGTCATATACGCCAAACGAGCGGCAAACGGAGGAAGCATGGGCTTTCTGGACAAGATCAAGCAGCAGGCGACGGACGTGGCAACCACCGTCGTCGAGAAGACCACCGACACGGCCAAGACGGGCCAGCTGCAGATGCAGCTGCGCAGCCTCAAAGGCGAGGAGAAGGAGGCGCTGGCCGACCTCGGCGCCGCCATGATCGCGCTGGGTGAGACGCCCACCACGCTTGCCGACCAGACGACCAAGGTGCACGAGCTTCGCGACAGGATCTCGGAAAAGGAGCAAGAGATCGCCGACGTGCGGGCCGAGGGTGCCGCCGACGCGTCGGGCGAGACCGTCGAGAGCGAGGCCGAGGAGGTCGCGGACACGCCGCCGGCAGCAGCCGACGGTGCGGCGCCCGACGACACACCCGCGGGCTAGATGGTTGATTCCGTGGAATCAACCATCTAGGGGTGCTGGTCGGGCTGCTCGGGTGGTTCGCTGTGCAGCACCGGCTCGGGCCGGCGCACGGCGGGCTGGCCGGTGCCCGCGCCGTCGCGCGGTAGCTCCACGCCGATCTGGCCGGATGCGTTGGACTCCGGCTGCAGGTCGCTCAGCAGCTCGTCGATCTGGTCTCGATCGAGCGTCTCCTGGTCGAGCAATGCGTTTGCCAGCACATCCAGGTGCCAGCGATGCTCGACCACCAGCCGCAGCGCCTCGGTGTAGGCCTTGTCGGTGATCTCGCGCTGCTCGTGGTCACGCAGCCGCTTGGTCTCCTCCGACAGCGAGTAGTTGTCGGCCCGCATCTGATGCGACGTGGTTGAGCTGCCCATGCCCCACTCGAACACCATCGACCGGGCGACCGCCGTGGCCCGCTCGAGGTCGTTGGCCGCGCCGTTGGTGATGCGGCCGAACACCACCTGCTCGGCCGCGCGGCCGCCCAACGTGACCTTCAGCCAGTCCTCCAGCTCGTCCTTGGAGAGCACGTAGCGGTCCTCCTCGGGCAGGCTCATCATGAAGCCAAGCGCACGGCCGCGGGGCACGATCGTGACCTTGTGGATGTCATCCGACATCAGCCGCGCGACCAGCGCGTGACCGGCCTCGTGATAGGCGATCACGCGCTTCTCCTTGTCGGTGATCAGCTTACGCTGCTGCAGCCCGGCCACCACCCGCTCGACCGCCGCGTTGAAGTGCAAGGGGGTGATCTCCTTCGCCCCGGCGCGCCCGGCCTGGATCGCCGCCTCGTTGCAGATGTTGGCCAGGTCGGCACCGGTCAGCCCGGCCGTCTGCCGCGCGATCACGCCCAGGTCGACGGGCTCGGCCAAAGGCTTGTTACGGGTGTGCACGGCGAGGATCTCGCGACGCCCCTTCAGGTCGGGCGTCGCCACGTGGATCTGGCGGTCGAACCGGCCCGGGCGCAGCAGGGCCGGATCGAGGTCGTCGAGCCGGTTGGACGCGCCCATGATGATCAGCCGGTCGGCCTCGTCGAACCCGTCCAGCTCCACTAGCAGCTGGTTCAGCGTCTGGTCGTGCTCGCGGTTGTGGGCGCCGCCTGAGCGAGCGGTGCCGACGGCGTCGAGCTCGTCGATGAAGATGATCGAGGGCTGGTGCTTTCGCGCCTCCGCGAACAGGCGGCGGATCCGCGCCGAGCCGACGCCCACGAACATCTCCACGAACGAGGATGCGCTCTGGAAGTAGAAGTTGGCGCCCGACTCGGTGGCGATGGCCTTGGCCATCAGGGTCTTGCCGGTGCCGGGCGGCCCGTACAGCAACACGCCCTTGGGCACGCGCGCACCCAGCTTCTTGAACCGCTTGGGATCGCGCAGGAACTCCACGATCTCCTCCAGCTCCTCGCGCGCCTCGTCGGCGCCGGCCACGTCGTGCCAGCGCACGGAGTGGCCGCTGGCCGGCTGGATCTTGTTCGGCTTGGTGGTGGGCATCGCCCGCCACATCTTGTACGCAAAGAAGACGAGGGCGATGAAGCAGGCCGGCAGCACCAACGGCCAGAGCAGCAACAGCAGCCACGATCCGAAGCCCTGAAAGAAATCCATATGTCCGTCCAGATTACCGCGTATTGCACGGTCTGCAAAATCCGGCGGCTAGACGGTTTGCGGCTCGGCGCCCTCCAGCCGCAGCAGCTCGTGCAGC
The DNA here is from genome assembly GCA_035473255.1 of Gaiellales bacterium. Classification (GTDB taxonomy): domain Bacteria; phylum Actinomycetota; class Thermoleophilia; order Gaiellales; family JAICJC01; genus JAICYJ01. The sequence goes on along the minus strand of DATIOK010000162.1, from coordinate 10,107 downwards.
GCGGCCTGCGCCACCTCGAGCTCCTGTTCGGTCGGCTCGCGCGTGGCCGCGACCCGCTGCAGCTCGTATCCGGGCCACCGCAGGGCGCGCGAGACCGGGTTGTCGTGGTGGCGGGTCATCCAGCCGAACACCTCGGTGGCGGCACCGATCGCAGCCACCCCGACGACCAGCCGGGCCGGCCCGCGCCGCGACGCCGGCAACCGGTTCACGAGCACGTTTCCGACTACGGTGGCGGCCAGCATCGGCCCCACCATGTGCGACCCGCACCGGTCGTGTTCCTTCGTGGCCTGCTCGGCGGCCTGGCCGTTCTCGTAGCCTCCGATGGCCTTGTGCTCCGCGCCGTGATATCCGGCCACCTGCGAGCCCCGCAGCGAGGCCATGGCCGGCACCAGCGCCAGTGATGCGCCCAGCAGCTCGGCCGTCAGCGGCGACAGCCGGCTGCCGCGGATCGCGCGGGAGACGACGACGGTGGCGCCCAATGCAGCGGCGCTGCCGGCACCCTCGACCGGCAGCCGCGCCTCGGGCAGCCTGCGCCGCATGATCGGCAGCAGGTATCCCATCTCGGCCATGCGCAGCACGCCGCGGAAGCCGGGCACGGCCAGCAGTCCCGCAGGCAGCTCCGGCTTGCGGCCCGAAGCCAGGCGCAGCTCGCCGTCCGGTGTTCGTATCGCCGCCGCCCAGTGGTCGAGGCTGTGCACGAAGATGCCGTTCCGCAGGGCCATGCCGCCCAGTCGCACCGTTTCTCTGGCTGTCGTGCCCACCCACTCAGTGTAGCCTGCAGCATGGCAAATGACCTGTTCGCGGACGCGGCCGGAGGCCGTCTGGGCGCGCAGGCGCCGCTGCCGCAGCGGGTGCGGCCACAGGCGCTCGACGAGTTCGCCGGCCAGCGCGACGTGATCGGCGAGGGCAGTGCTCTGCAGCGCGCGATCGCGGAGGACCGGGTGGGTTCGATGATCTTCTACGGGCCGCCCGGCACCGGCAAGACGACGCTGGCCCGGATCGTGGCCCACACCACGCGCGCCCACTTCGAGGAGCTGTCGGCGGTGCAGGTCGGGATCGCCGACGTGCGGCGCGTGCTGTCGGAGTCGGAGCAGCGGCTGGGCCAGACCGGGCAGAAGACGATCCTGTTCCTGGACGAGATCCACCGTTTCAACAAGGCCCAGCAGGACGCGCTGCTGCCCGGGGTCGAGTCCGGGCTGGTGACCCTGATCGGCGCCACCACCGAGAACCCCTACTTCGAGGTCAACTCGGCGCTGCTGTCGCGGTGCCAGCTGTTCGAGCTGCAGCCGCTCGACCGCGATGACCTGGCCGGCGTCGTCCGCCGCGGCGAGGCGGAGCTGGCGACCACGCTGCCCGACGAGATCCGCGACGAGATCGTGGCCGCAGCCGGCGGTGACGCCCGCAACGCGCTCAACATCCTGGAGGCCGCCGTGGCGGCCGCCGGCGGCGAGCCGGTCAGCTCCGATAACGTGCACGACGCAGCCCGCAAGCGGCCGCTTCTGTACGACAAGGGCGGCGACCACCACTACGACGTCACGTCGGCTTTCATCAAGAGCATGCGCGGTTCGGACGCGGACGCCGCTATCTACTACCTGGCTGTGATGATCGCCGGCGGCGAGGACCCCAAGTTCATCGCCCGGCGGATGATCGTGTTCGCGTCGGAGGACGTCGGCAACGCCGACCCCCAGGCGCTGCAGGTGGCGGTGGCGTGCGCCCGCGCGGTCGAGTTCGTGGGGCTGCCGGAGTGCCGCATCAACCTCTCGCAGGCGGTCGCGTACCTGGCCCGCGCGCCCAAGTCGAACGCCAGCTACACGGCCATCCAGCGGGCCGGCCAGGACGTTCGCGAGCGCGGCAACCTGCGACCGCCCAAGCCGCTGCGCGACGCCAGCTACGCAGGAGCGGCCAAGCTCGGCCACGGCCAGGGCTACCGCTACCCGCACGACTACCCGGGCGGCTGGGTGGAGCAGCAGTACCTGCCGGACGAGCTGCTGGGCACCGTCTACTACGAGCCCAGCGAGGGCGAGCGCTAGTCCGCACGGCTGCGGTTAGAGGATGCGGGCTCCCAGCGCCGACAGCACCAGCTCCACGGCCAGCGTGGCCGTGGCGTTGTGCTCGTCCAGCACCGGGTTGACCTCGACCACCTCGAGCGACGACACCTTGCCGCTGGTGGACAGCATCTCCATCGCCAGGTGCGCCTCGCGATAGGTGATCCCTCCCCGCACCGGCGTGCCCACGCCCGGCGCCTGGTCCGGGTCGAGCACGTCCATGTCCAGCGACACGTGCATGAACGCGGCGCCGGATGCGATCGAGATCGCCTCCTCCATCACGTCGCGCATGCCGTGCCGATCGATGTCCTCCATCGTGAACACCCGCACACCCAGCTCATGCAGCCGCGCGCGCTCCCCGCCGTCGACGCTGCGGATGCCCACCAGCACCGTGTGCTCCTGCTTGATCATCGGCAACGGCCAGGCGGACGCCTCGAAGCGGGGATCGTCGGCCAGGCCCAGCGCCACCGCCATCGGCATGCCGTGCACGTTCCCGCTGGGGGAGGTGGTGGGCGTGTTGATGTCGGTGTGCGCGTCCAGCCACACCACGCCGCCGGGCGCTCCGTGGACGCGCGCCAGCCCGCCCAGCGTGCCGATCGCGATCGAGTGGTCGCCGCCCAGCACGAGCGGCATCTCGCCGTCGTTGACCGTCGCCGCGACGTGGTCTGCGAGCTCCTCGCAGGTGCGCTTGATGGCGCTCCAGTAGCGCGCGGACGGGTCGCCCTGGTCGAGCGCCTCCACCATGCCGGTGCGGACGTTGCCATGGTCGTGGATGGGCAGGCCCATCTCCTCGATGCGCTCGCCCAGCTGTGCGTAGCGGATCGCCGACGGCCCCATGTCGACACCACGGCGCCCCGAGCCGAGGTCGAGCGCCGCACCGATCACGCCGATCGGGCGCCTGTCGCCTGGTGATGTGCCGCTCTCCGCCACGGCCGCGAACACTACCGAAGCGCGACCGTTCCGTCGTTCCCGTCCCGTCCCACCGGTTGGGTAGGCGCGACAGCCCTAAAGGGTTAGAACGGAACGCCGATAAGGCTATCGACCCCGTTGTTGTCCAACGTTCCATGCTTCACCAGGAGGCGCCTTCACAATGATCGATCCGGCGAGCATTCGTACCGCGTCGTTCTCGCTCACCCCGACCGGCTACAACCCGGAGGAGGTCGATCGCTTCCTCGCGGAGCTGGCAGACGCGACACCCGGCTCGATCGACCTGGCCGAGCTGCGCAACGCATCGTTTTCCCTGACGCCCACCGGGTACAACCCGGAAGAGGTTGATCAGTTCCTGGGATCGATCGCCGACCAGCTGGCCGACGCCCCGGCCCCACAGCCGGAGCCGTTCCAGCATGAGGAGCAGCCTGTGCCGGCGTACGACGACGAGCATCCGCACGAGCCTGTCACCGAGGCAGAGCACGAGCCCGTCGCCGAGGCGGATCACGAGTCCGAGGCCGAGGTCGAGGACGAGGCCCCGGTCGAGGACGCCGACGACGTGTACCAGCCCGTCGCCGAGGTCGAGGCGTCCGACGACACGGTCCCCGCCGATCACGACGGCTGGCATCAGCCCGAGGCGTCCGACGAGCCCGAGCCGGAGCCGGAGTTGGTGCTGGTCGAGAGCATCCCCGACGAGCCGGCCGACGAGCCGCCTGTGGCGAGCCTGCCCGAGGCGGTCGTCGCAGAGCGCGCCCATGCCGACCTCGGCAGCCTGTCCGCAGCCGTGGAGGCCACCGTCGAGTCGCTCGAGAGCTTCGTCAAGAATGAGCTTCAGAACCTGCGCGAGGTAAGCGCGCTCGAGATCGACGACATCCTGGCCGAGCGCCAGCGGCTGATCGAGGACGCCACGAGCGTCGGCCGGCGGCATATCGACGAGGCCAGCGCCCACGCTGAGAAGATCGTGAACAAGGCCCGCAAGGAGGGCGACCGCGTGCGCCAGCAGGTCGAGCAGGAGCTGCGCGAGGAGCGCGAACGCTTCGAGCAGTCGCTCGCCGACCGCGACGCCCAGGCCCAGGCCCGCGTGACCGAGATCCTGGAGCAGGCGGAGGCCCGTCGGCATGAGGCCGACGAGCTGGTCGCCAGCGCTGCCCAGGCACAGGCCTCGATGCTGGCGTCGTTCGAGCAGGCCCGTAGCTCGCTGATCCAGGCCGCGGAGCGGAACCGGATCTCCTCGACGCAGGTGCAGGCCGTGTCGTCTGACGAGGATGCCGATGAGCACGACACCTCGGCCGCGGCTTGATGCCCCGGTTGACCCGTTTCGACTGAATCCCGCTGACTCCGGCGAGCCCGTCGGCCTGGATGACCTGATCACATCCGGGCCTGTGGTGCTCGTGCTGGTCGAGGGCGGCCGCGCCGACGACCCGCGCGCGGCCATGCTGCGCGAGCTCGGCGAGCGAATCGCGTCCTCGCCGGCACGCCTGGTGCTGGTGTCGCCGGGCGACTCCGACCTGTGCCGCTCGCTGAGCGTGGTGCGCACCGCCGAATGGCTGACCGACCCCAAGGGTGATGCCTCGCGCGCTCTGGGTACGCTGTCCGACCGCCGCATGCGCAAGGCGCGCCGGCAGGACGGGCTGTTCGTGGTCGACCAGGCCCGCGTGCTGCGGTTCGCCTTCCGGGTGCAGGAGAAGAACCAGTGGATCCCCGCGTCGTTCGTGTGGTCGCGCCTGTCGCGGCTGGGCAGCGCCGCGCCGCCCCCGTCGCCGGCGGAGCACACGGCCGACCCGGTTGCACCGGGCGAGGCCGAGCTCGACATCCTCGTCCGCGAGGTGGGCCGGCGCATGGGCCTGTCCTCGAACGAGCTGACGCAGCTGGCCACCGCCAGCCGCTTCCGCGATCTCGGCATGAGCGTCGTGCCGGACGAGATCATCACCAAGATGGGACCGCTCAGCGACGAGGAGTGGGCGATCGTGCGCGAGCATCCGCAGCGCTCCGCCGAGATGCTCGGCACCAGCCCGCTATTCGACAACGTGCGCGCGATCGTGCAGGGCAGCCACGAGCACGTCGACGGCAGCGGCTATCCCAACGGGCTGCGGGGCGATGAGATCCCGCTGGGATCGCGCATTCTGCTCGCCGCCGAGGCCTACCTGGCGATGGTCTTCGGCCGCCGCTACCACGACGGCGAGCGACCCCTGAATCCGATAGCAGAGCTCGAGAAGGGCGTCGGCTCACGCTACGACGCAGGCGTCGTCGAGACGCTGGCGGCAGCGGTCGAGCACCTGGACCTGCGCCCGGACGCCCAAGCCGCCTGATCGGGCGCCCGCCGGGTGATGTTTGAAATCCGGCGCCGTGGAGTACGGAGTATGGATGGCACTGAAACCGTTCATCCTTCGCACCACGTCGCGCAGCGACCGTTCCCGCTGGGTCCGGATCCGCAGCCACCGCTCGCGCCGTGTCCGCGAACATGAGGCGCAGGTGGCCGACCGGCCGCCGATCCCACGGGGATAGGCATCGCGTCGGGCCGGGGGATGGTTGATTTCTCGGGATCCGTGGATGCTGGGCGCAGGCTGGGGCGGGTTGGACGTCGGGAGCGTCCGCAGGGCAGGCTGGATGATGTCCTGGCCGAGGACGATGGTGGCGTCCAGCGCGGCCCAGACCTAGGCGCAAGCCATAGCTTGCGTCGGTCGGGAGCGATCTGCGATGACGCAGATCGCGGACGGCGCGCCGCGTAGCCCGTGGAATCAACGATCTAACATCCAGCGATGCTCCGCCCCGAGTATCCGATCGAGACCGAGCGCCTGCTGCTGCGGCCCTACAGTGAGGCCGACATCGACGTTCTGCACGACATCCAGTCGCGCCCGGAGGTGGTGCGCTACCTGTACTGGGAGCCGCGCACGCGCGAGCAGGTGGAACAGGTGATCCGCGAGTCGAGCGACCAGATCGACGGTGAGGGTGGCGGGCTCACGCTGGCCATCCAACCGCGCGGCAGCGACACGATGGTGGGAGACGTCGTCCTCATGTACCACAGCGAGGCGCACCGGCAGGGCGAGATCGGGTACGTGCTGCACCCCGACCACCGGGGCCACGGTTACGCGACCGAGGCCGCCCGCGAGATGCTGCGGCTGGGATTCGAACAGCTCGGCCTGCATCGCATTGCCGGCCGCCTGGAGGCGCGCAACTCCGCCTCCGCAGCGGTGCTGGAGCGCCTGGGCATGCGTCTCGAGGCGCACCTGCACGAGAACGAATGGGTGAAGGGCGAGTGGCAGAGCGAGCTGGTCTACGCGATGCTGGCGACGGAGTGGGCGAGCCTGCGGTGACCGAGGCCGCCGGCGCGGCGCGTGCGGTGGCGGCGATCCTCCGCCACGCGGCGGCTGAGCGCGACGGGCTGGTGTCGGTGCGCACCGACGGCGACGAGCTGGTGGTGGCGTCTCCGGGCGAGACGTCGCTGCTGATGGCGCGGCTGCCGCTCCCGGGCGACGGTCTGGACGGCAGCTTCGCACCCCCCGCCGGCGACCCGCCTAAGGACGCCGAAGCGCTGTCGCTGAGCGCGGCCCGTACCGGGCTGGCGGTGCAGCTGGGGCGGCGGCGCCTGACGCTGCGCCAGATCGCGGACGGCCCGGTCGAGGTGGAATGGGTGTGGCCGGCGACCGCGCCCGCCGTCGAGGCGGTGGTGTCGCGCGACCGGCTGCTCGAGGCGCTGCCCGCCGGCGAGGGCCGGATCACGTTCGTCGGCGCCGACCGGCAGCTGCTCCTGCAGGCCGGGCGCGGCGAGTCGCGGGTGCCGCTGAAGAACCGCACGCGCCGGCGCAAAGACATCGGCATCGCGGTCGCGTTCGACGAGCTGCGGCGGCTGGTGGAGGCCGCCGGCGCCGACGTCACGATCGAGCTTGCCGACCTGCGCCCGCTCACGATCGTGAGCGGCAGCGTGCGCGGTGTGGTCGTGCGCGGGATGCCGATGCGCTGGCAAGGCCGGCCAGCGGTCGCGGTGAAGGCCGCCGAGCCGCCGGCCGCCGCCGCGGAGGCGGCTCCGAAACGACGGGATGCGGCCGCGGAGCGCGCCGCCGAGCGGGCGGCGCGCAAGCGAGAGGCGGAGCGGCTGGCCGCCGCTCGCGCCCGCGACGTCAAGCAGGCGCAGCAGGCTCTGGGCCGTGCCGTGGTGCAGCTGGATGCCGCGTCCGAAGCTGTCGCCAAGCTGGACGACGCCGACCTCTCGGCCCGAGCCGATCAGCTGCGCGCCGCTCTGCGCGACCTGATGGTGCGCTGCGGCGACGCGACATGACCCGGCGGGCCGCGGTGACAGGCGTCTTCTCGTACACGGGCGGTGAGATCGCCCGGCAGCTGCTCGACCGCGGCGACGACGTCGTATCGCTGTCGCGGCGCCCGGCTCCGCCGGGCCATCCGCTGGCGGGCGCCGTGGCATGCGAGCCGCTCCGGTTCGACGACCCGGAGCAGCTGGTGCGCTCGCTGGAGGGCGTCGACGTGCTGTTCAACACCTACTGGATCCGCTTCCCGCGGGACGGCGCCGACTTCGCTTCGGCGATCGCGAACAGCCGCACGCTGTTCGAGACGGCGAGGCGGGCCGGCGTCCGCAGGATCGTGCACCTGTCGGTCACGAACGCGGCCGCCGACTCGCCGTACGCCTACTTCCGAGGGAAGGCAGAGGTCGAGGCCGCGCTGGCGGAGACCACACACGACCACGCGGTGATCCGGCCCTCGCTGGTGTTCGGTGGCCGTGAGGAGATCCTGATCAACAACATGGCCTGGCTGCTGCGCAAGCTGCCGGCATACGCCGTCCCCGGCGACGGCAGCTACCGCGTCCAGCCCGTGTTCGTCGGCGACGTGGCGGAGCTCGCAATCGCGGCGGCGCAGGGAGCCGGCCCAATCCTGCAGGATGCCGTAGGCCCGGAGATCTACACCTTCGACGAGTTCCTCGGCGCCCTCTCGCGGGCGCTCCACACGCGGTCGCGGCTGGTGCACCTCCCTCCCGGCGTCGTGGCGGCGCTGGGGCGCGCCATCGGCCCGCTCGTCCGCGATGTGCTGATCACCGCGGAGGAGCTGGGCGCGCTCACGTCGGAGCTGCTCATCTCCCACCAGCCCGCGACAGGCCACACCAGCTTCGGCGAATGGCTTCCCGGCGCGGCGCCCTGGCTGGGGCGGCGGTACGCCAACGAGCTTCACCGCAACTGGGCCGAGACCAGGTAGGTTGGCTCCGACGATGCCCACCCTGCTCCTGCTACGGCACCTGAAGTCCAGCTGGGACGACGATTCGCTGGCCGACCACGATCGCCCGCTCTCTCCGCGCGGCATCCGCGACGGCGGGCACGTGGCCGAGCATCTGCACAGCCTGAACGCGCGCGTCGACCTCGTGCTCTGCTCGTCGGCGGCCCGCACCCGGCAGACGCTGGAGCTGATCCAGCCGGCGCTCGGCGACGCATTGGTCGAGATCGAGGAGCAGCTGTACGGAGCGTCGGCCGACACCCTGCTGGCGCGGCTGCACGGCGTCCCCGACTCGGTCGGTTCGGCGCTCATGATCGGCCACAACCCGGGCATGCAGGATCTGGCGCTGCGTCTGGCCGCGCGCGGGCCGATCCGCTCGGCGGTGGTGGCCAAGTTCCCGACCGGCGCGCTGGCCACGCTCGCGCTACCCGACCACACCTGGCTGGACCTGCACCAGGGGACGGCGCGCCTGGTCGGCTACACCGTCCCGAAGGATCTCAGGTGACGCTTCACATCACCCGCGTAGGATCCGCGACGGCCATCGAGTGCGCCTCCCCGGCCGCATCGGCCGGGGAGGTGTGTCGCGACTCGGGTACCGCTATTCGCCCGCCGTCTGGGGAACCATGCCCTCGTTCCCCTCGAGTGGGATGTCCACCGACGCCGCCCGGGTGGGCGCGCCGAGCCAGTAGAAGATAAATCCGGCGATCATGGTCACACCGATCGCGACCAGCGAAATCGTCTCGTACTTGACCCGCGAGACGTTCGTCGGCAGATCGGCGTTGTTCAGCAACTGCCCGTCCAGGAAGCCGGGGAAGATGGCGACCAGAGACGCGAACACGGCCCAGGAGGTGCACAGGATCGTGCACACCCAGACGCCCGCCATGCCTCCCGGCACCCGGTAGGGCCGGTGCACATCCGGGTGCGTCCGGCGCAGGATCGCAAGGCACGGGAAGATCACAATGTAGGAGATCGTCGTGAACGTCAACACCACACCGATCATCACGTTGAACGCGTCGGCGGTGCTGCCCGAGCTGAGGTTGATCGCGATCAGGAACACGATCGTCGAGAACACGCCCGAGAGGAAATTGACGTAGATCGGGGTGCCGTACCTCGCTGAGAACCGACCCAGGATGCGCGGCCCGGCGCCGTCGTAGGAGGCCACGGCCTGGCTGCGGTCGGAGCCCATCAGCCAGGTGCACGCGCTCGACACGACCGCGAGAATGAACCCGGCCGCGGCGATCTTTGTGAGCGCGTTGGCTGCGGGGCCGTAGACGCTGAACACGTGGTGGATGGCGTCCAGGAATGCGGATACGCCCTTGCCCTGGAGCTGGCTCGGCGGAACGACGGACATGATGGCCAGGATCGGCAGGCCATAGAGCAGCATCGACGTGATGCAGGCTCGCAGCACTGTGTACGGCACGTCCTTCTGCGCGTCCTCCATCTCGTCGCCGGCCGCGTTGGGGAGCTCGAAACCGACGTAGTTGAAGAAGAGCAGCGGCGTCAGGGCGATGAATGCCGTCCACGTCGGGGTGAACTTGCTCGCCGCCGGGAAATGCAGGCCGTGCTCGAAGGCGTAGATGATCGTCGTGATGGTGAACAGGCCGATCAGCAGGATGCGGCACCAGGCACCCAGCGTCGGAATCCACTTGCCTACCCCGAACGACAGGATGGCGGACCACACGGAGAACCAGATGTAGGCAAACCCGATCAGGTACTCCCAGATGCTGCCGTTTGAGAAGTTCCAGAAGTAGTTCTGGATGGCCGAGACTGTCAACAACGCCAGCGTGGCACCGATCCAGATCGGGTTCGAGAACCAGTAGAAGATGGCGTTGACCGCCGCCACGAGGCGGCCCATGGCCATCCGCGTCCACACGTAGACGCCGCCCTCCTCCGTGAACGCCGCGCCGAGCTCCGCGGTGAG
>DATIOK010000161.1:0-20704 GCA_035473255.1 Gaiellales bacterium | reverse complement strand
GTGCGCCAGCCAGCTGATGCCACCGAACGTCGACGAGGTCAGCCAGCCGCTGCGGGCGCCGAAGCCCGCTGATCGCAGCTGCTTCGTCCCGGCGGCGAGCACGCTGTCGACCTTCGGGGAGAAGGAGGACCCCTGCACCGCGACCTGGCCGTAGCTCTCGACGAACACGAGCAGCACGTCCTTGCCGCGCAGGCCGGACAGCAGCTGGTCGGCCGGCGTGTGGCCATAGGGGTCGCGGCGGAGCTCGGCGGCGAACACCGCTCGATCGTGAATGTCGGCCTGCACCGTGCGCACCTCGGTGACGGCCAGATCGGCGGCGCTGGTGGAGGCGATCAGCGCGCCGGAGTCGAGCTGCGCACCCAGCGCCCAGAAGAGCACCCAGACCAGGCTGAGCGCCGTCACGGCCTGGAGCGACACCCGTCGATGGCCGGAGACGACCCGGTTCAGGCGAAGCATCGCGAGCGCCGGCAGCACGAACGCGGCGACCACCGCCAGCGCAGCTCCGGCGAGGACCAGGTTCGCGCTGGTGCGGCCGATCGACTGGCGCAGCGTCTCGATCCCGATGTGGCGGTAGCTCCAGTCCTCGGCGGGGTTGAACGGCCGGTCGAATGCCGTGAAGAAGCCGTAGTCGAGCACCTTCACGACGATCAACAGGCCGATCGCCGGACCCACCACCCAGGCCAGGAGGCGCCGTGCGGGGGCCGGCAGGACCAGCGCAAGGGCGATCACGATCACCCCCTCGAGCGGGAGCCGCACGAACGCGCGGGGTGTGAAGTGGCCCGGCTGGTCGGGCGCGACAAGCGCGGCCCACACCAGCAGGAACGCGAGCAGCGTGAGCACGACCGAGATGGCCAGGCGGAGGCGTCCGTATCCGGCGTCCCCGGCGGGATCCCGCTCCGGCACCGCTGGCGTCCGGAGGCCGGGCGCCGACCGGTGGCTCCACAGCCACCAGACGTCACGGCCGAACGACTCGGCGAGCAGGACGAGCGCACCGGCCAGGCCGGCGCGGGTGAGGGCGACCGGGAGGACGCCGGCTGCCGCGATCATCAGCGCGACGCCCTGCGTCGCCGCGACCACCTTGCGCCAGTCGCGCCGGGGCAGCGGCGCGCGCATCCACCCGACCAGCCACCCGGCGACCAGGAACGCGTAGCGTGCGACGCCGATCAGGAGCACCCACGCGCCGGCTGTCGGGGCGACGTAGACGGCGAGCGCGAGGATCAGGAACGCGTCGACCTCGCCGTCCCAGCGCGCGCCCAGGGTCGACTCCGTCCCAGTGCGCCGCGCGACGTATCCGTCGACGTAGTCGAGCGCCAGCGCGACCGTCGCGAGCGCCACCAGAGGCGCGGTCTGCGCGGAGCTGCCGAACGAGTCCGCGGCCAGCGCCGCGACGCCGACGGCCAGCGTCGCCCGCACGAGCGTCACCCACCCGGCCGGGCCGATCCGTTCCGAGCGGTTGCGCAGCAGGTTGTACGCCAGCGCGGCGTCCATGGCCAGGCCGCACGCGAGTCCGACGAGCCACCCGGCGAGACCGAGGCCGACGGTCGCCGCGAGCGCCGCGAGCAGCAGCACCTGGGCGGCCAGCCCGAGCAGCGGGCCACCCTGAGCCGACCGAAGCGTGCCTCGGTACTCGAACATACGAAAGGAAGGTACCGTGAATGGGGTGAATCGGTTCTTTCGGACTGCCGGCCGGGGAGCGCTGTCGTGAGGCAGGACGAGCGCGTTCCGTTCGTCGGGGCTCTGGAGCGAGCCCGGCAGTCGGCCTACGCCCCGGGCGAGTACGCGGAGCAGGAGAGCTTCATGCGCGCCGGGGAGATCCGAACGCTGGCGGAGCGGGCCGGCATCGCCGGCGGAGTGTCCGTACTCGACCTCTGCTGCGGAGTGGCCGGGGCGGGGCGGTTGATCACGCGTGAGCTGGGCTGCCGGTACCTGGGGGTCGACTACAGCGCGAGCGCGATCGACATCGCACGTGCACGCGCGCGCGGCCTGCCCTGCCGCTTCGAGGTGGCGAGGGTGCCGCCGCTCCCCGGCGGCCCGTTCGAGGTGGTTCTTCTGCTCGAGACGATGCTCGCGTTCGCCGACAAGCGGGCGCTGCTCGATGGGATCTCGGGAGCGCTCGCGGCCGGGGGGCGGTTCGCGTTCACGCTCGAGGAGGGCCGGCCGCTGACCGGCCCGGAGCGAGCGCGCATGCCCGACGCCGACACGGTCTGGCTGACCCCGCTGGAGGAGATGGGCGCGCTGCTGGAGGGCGCCGGGATGGTCGTCCGCTGGCAGTCTGACTGCAGCCGTTCCCACCACGCCACGGCGGTCTCGCTGGTCGATGCGTTCACGGCCGACGCGGCGGCCATCGCCGCGCAGATCGGCCGCCCGGCGCTGGACGACCTGATCGCCGCCCACCGGCTGTGGGGCGAGTGGCTGGAGACGGGACGCGTCCGCAAGTTCGCGATCGTGGCGGGGAAATCACCGATCGGGCTCTCGGCCGGCGCATACACCCGCCGGCGCATCGCGCACACCACGAGTCGCACCAGGCCATCCACAAGCAGCGCAACGCCGATCCCCGTCGAGAGCCACACGCGCAGCCACACTTCGTGCCCGGTCAGCCAGGCGTGGCCGCGGGCGAGCGGAGGTGCCGGCGCGGGCGAACCCGCGGTGATGGCTAGGCCTTGTCGGGCCGGTGAGCCTCCGTGAAGAGATCTCCCTGCGCGGCGCCGGACCCTGCCTGCCCGCCGCCCGAGCCTCGCAGCACGAACGCGGCGACGACGGCCAGACCGGCCCCCACCAGCGGCCCTGCGACGTACACCCAGTAGTCGGTGAAGTTCCCGCCGACCAGGTCCGGCCCGAACGTTCGGGCAGGATTCATCGACGCACCCGAGATGGGGCTGCCCCACAGCCCGGCCAGGATGATGTAGGAGCCGACGCCGAGCGCGCCGAACACGCCCAGATTCTGTGCCCCGGAGGCCGTCCCCAGGATCACGCTGACCAGGCCCAGCGTCAGCACCGCCTCCATCAGGAACGCGTCCGTGGAGGTGTACCCGGATGCCGGGTAGTTGGAGCCGAAGACGGCCGAGGCGTTGATCACGCTCTGCGCGAACCATGCCGCAAGCGAAGCGCCGATCAGCTGGACCACGATGTAGCCGGGGACGCGCCGCCACGGAAAGTCGCCGCGAAGCGAGAACGCCACGCTCACCGCCGGATTGAGGTGGGCACCGGACACTTTGCCCATGAACAGGATGACTCCCAGCACCATCAACCCGGGCGCGGAGACGGCAGCGGTGCGGCTGATCGTGTTGGGGAACGCCTCGCCCATCACGCCCCCGCCACACGCCACCAGCACCAGGAAGAACGTCCCGAGCAGCTCTGAGAACAACCGCCGCCACTCCTGAGACGGATCCTGGAAGTCGTCCAGCGGCCCGATCACGTCGCGCTGCCACATCGCCTCCAGCCGCGCGCTCGGCCGCCAGGGCGCTGCGGGATCCTGCTGCTTCTGTTGGTCGTCCGGCACAGCCCCTCCCGTGTTGGTTCTTCGAGATCCACGAGGATGCCGGAAACCGATCGCCCGGCGCATCGTTCGAACGGGGTGAGATGCAACAGTCGCCGGTCAGCGCACCACGTAGGGCTCCCAGACGTACTTGGGGACGCACATGCTCCATGCGTAGATGACCAGGTCGCGCATCTCCTCGAACTCGAGCTTCGCCATGCGCGCCTCGGCCCACTGGAACCGCAGGTCGCTCTCGCCCGGCATCATGAACGTCTCGGGATCGCTGGCGACCAGGTACTCCCGTTCCTCCTTGGGGAAGCCGAAGCCGATCTCGCTCTCGTCCTTCGAGAAGGCGACGTACACGATCTGGCCGACGCGGAACTTGATGCGGCCGCGCACGACCACCTCGTAGGAGCGAGGCAGGTCCGCCAACACCGATCGCACATCGTCAACCGTCACCATCGCAGATGCCCTCGCCTATCGTATCGGCGGTCATGCGGAAGGAGCGTCTCGTGAGCCTCACGCAGTACTACACGGCGACCACGCTGGATGGGTTCATCGCCGACCTGGACAACTCGCTGGAGTGGCTGTTCACGCGCAAGCAGGACGAGGACGGGCCGATGAACTACGGCGCGTTCATCGCCCAGGTGGGCGCGATGGCGATGGGCGCGACCACGTACGAATGGGTCCTCGACCACGAGTTCGCGGACAAGCCGCCGGAGCAGTGGAAGTGGCCCTACGACACCCCAGGGTGGGTGTTCACCCACCGGCAGCTGCAGGTCGCCCCCGGCGCGCCGATCGAGTTCACGAGCGCAGCCGTCACCGAGGTGCATCGGCAGATGACCGCGGCCGCCGGCGACCGGAACATCTGGATCGTGGGCGGCGGCGACCTGGCCGGTCAGTTCGCCGACGCCGGGCTGCTGGACGAGGTGACCGTGTCGATCGCACCGGTGACGCTGGGCGCCGGCGCGCCGCTGCTGCCGCGGCGGATCGAGCTGCGGCTGGACGAGACGGATCGGAACGGCGACTTCGTCTGCGCTCGGTACGCCGTCGTGCGCGCACCGGGCTGAGTAGGGTGTCGGCATGCCCGACCCGCCTGACCGCCAGCCGGTGATCGTCCACCTGATCGACGGCACCTACGAGCTGTTCCGCCACTTCTACGGGAGCATGCGGGGACGGAGGCCGAAGGATCCGCAGTTCGCCGCCGTCCGCGGCGTGCTGGGCACCGTGCTGGGCATGATCGAGGGCGACGCGACGCACATCGGCGTCGCCACCGACCACGTGATCAAGTCGTTTCGAAACGACCTGTGGCCGGGCTACAAGACCGGGGCCGGCGTCGATCCGGCGCTGAAGGCACAGTTCGAGCCGCTGGAGCAGGCGCTGGCAGCGATGGGGGTCGCCGTCTGGCCGATGGTCGAGCTGGAAGCGGACGACGCGATGGCATCGGCCGTGCACCTCGCCGCAGGGGATGCGAGCGTGCACAAGGTCTGCATCTGGACGCCGGACAAGGATCTGGCCCAGTGCGTGTCCGGGGAGCGGGTCGTCCAGGTCGACCGCCGAAGCGGGATCATCCGCGATGCCGCAGGCGTCGTCGAGAAGTTCGGCGTCGCGCCCGAGCACATCCCCGACTACCTGGCGCTGGTCGGGGATTCGGCCGACGGCTATCCCGGCATCAAGGGCATCGGGGCGGTGACCGCGGCCGGGCTGATCCGAAGCCACGGCGCCATCGAGCAGTTTCCCGACAACGTCCTGGGCGACCGCCGCGAGCTGGCCCTGCTGTTCAAGACGATCGCCACCCTGCGCACCGACGCGCCGCTCTTCAGCGACGTCGACGATCTGCGCTGGGAGGGCCCGGCGGAGGCGTTCGGCTCGCTGCCGGCCGGCGTCGTGGACGACGCCCTGGCCGGCCGGGTGGCGGCGCTGGTCAGGCCAGGCGAGCGCTGACCACCATCTCGGGGATCCCCGCCAGCGCCCGCGAGACGGGGCAGTCCTTGACGGCCTGGTCCGCGTAGCCCTGGAACTGCTCCTGGTCGAGGCCCGGCACCTGGCCGGTCGTCTCCAGGTCGACGCGGGCCAGGGTGGGCGCGCCGTCGATGTTGCGCAGCGTCACCCGCGCTGCGGTCGAGACGCGGTCGGGCGTATGGCCGGCCTCACTGAGGATGTTCGCAAGCGCCATGCTGAAGCAGGCTGCGTGCGCAGCCGCGATCAGCTCCTCGGGGTTCGTGCCCGCCCCCTCCTCGAATCGCGACGCGAACGAGTATGCGCCTGCGAACACGCCGTCTCCCACCACGAGCGAGCCCGAGCCGGCCTTGAGATCGCCGCGCCACTCCGCCGTGCCGTTTCGTTCAGGCATCTGCCCACCTCCTCCTGCTCGAATCTGGACCCGGGCACGATAGGCGCGACGCACGCGTCGCACAACGAGGCGGATCGCGCTCTATCCTGCGCACGTGGCCACCGATCACCACCCGCATGGGTCCGACGCCGGCAACGCCGCCTGGCACCGGCAGCTGCACCACACCGGCAGCAACGAGCTCAGCGAGGACACGGCACAGACGCCGGGCATGCGCAGGTACGAGGCGATCTCGGGCAAGCGACACGGGTCGCGCAAGCTCTGGATGGGCAAGGCGATCGTCGCGCCCGGGATGATCTCGGGCGACCACCACCACGGCGAGGCCGAGACCGGCATCTACGTCGTGTCTGGCCACCCCGTCTTCGTGTTCCTCGAAAACGACGAGGAGCGGCGGATCGAGGCGGGCCCCGGCGACTACGTCTACGTGCCGCCGTACGTCCCGCACCGCGAGGAGAACCCCTCCTCGGACGAGGAGACGATCGTCGTGCTGGCGCGAACGACCCAGGAGGGGATCGTCGTGAACCTGCCCAGCCTGCGCGCCGAGGTGCCGGAGCTCGACCGCCTGTTCGCCGAGCTGAAGGCCGAGGCCGACGGCTGAGCGCCGGGCCCGGATGATTTGATTCCACGAGCTGCGTGGATCCCGTGGAATCAACCCCATCCAGCGCAGCGCCCAACGGGGCCGGGTCGTCGACGTCGACGCGCACGACCCGCTCCAGCGCGCCCAGCCGGCGCAGCAGCGCCGCGGCCGCGTCGGGCCTGATGTCGCCGATCGCCACCTCATGGCCGGTGCGCTCGACGGGGTCGGCGACAGCAGCCGATCCCATCTCGCGGCAGCCGCCGAGCACGAGGATGCTGCTCACGCGGTGGCCTTTCTAGAGCGCAATCCCGTCCAGCGCCTGGGCCCGCGTCGGCACGTCACGTCCGAAGCTGTCGGGGTTCGTGCCCAGCGTCTCTGCCGTCTCGAGCGCGATCTTCTGAACAACCGCGGTCAGCGGGAATACGGACAGCAGCTCGCTCGGAGCGTCGGCGGCGATCATCCGCACCGGCGCGCCCGCGGATTCCGCCGAGCGCGCGACCTGAGCCAGCCGCTCGCTGCCGGGCCCGCCGCCGTCCAGGCAGATCAGCGTGTCGTCCGTGCCGACGGCCACCGACGGGCCGTGCAGAAACTGCTCCACGCCCATCCCCGCGGAAGCCACGTAGGCGGTTTCCCTCACCTTCAGCGCGCCCTCGGCCGCCGTCCACTGGTTGGGGCCGGCGCCCACGAACTCCATCGCCCGCTGCGGGGGAACCACGCCGACCGCGGGGCCCTCCACGACCGCCTCCACCGAGTCCGGGACGCCGTTCAGCGAGCCCAGATCTGCGCCCAGCGCCGTCGCCAGCTGCGCCAACCGCAGCATCGCGCCCGTGTGACTGGCGGTGTACGCGGCCGAGCGCTCCACCACCGACGTCTCGATCTCGGCACCGGGAGCACCCTGGCCCGAGATCACCGCCGTCGGCACGCCCTCCGCGCGGGCCCGCTCCAGCAGCTGCGTCGTGTAGGTCTTGGTGCCCTTGTGGCTGAGCAGGATCAGCCCCTCACCGCCGGCCGGGCGCGGGCCGTACAGCACCGCATCCATCGCCTGCACCGGCCACGCTTCCACGCCCGCGGCGCGCAGGAACCAGGCGCCGATGTTGGCCGCGTGCCAGCTGGTACCGGTGCCGACAAGGAACAGGCGCCTGCCCCGCAGCCGCTCGGCGGCGGCGTCGACGCCGGTGGTATCCGCGAGCATGCCGCGCAGCTGCTCGGGCTGGGACTGCATGGTCTCGCTCATCAAGCTCACGGCAACGCTCCTGTCGATGGTTCACGGCAGTATCGCGCGATACTGGATGCGTGGCTGCCAACCTGCGAGCCGTGTGCGTCGCGATCGCGCTGCTCGGCGCCGCCTGCGCGGGGCAGAGCGCGAGCTCGACCGTGTCCGCGCCGCCCCCGTCGTCTGCTCCGGCTTCGTCACAGCCACCGCCGGCCGCGGGCGTGCGGCTGGTGACCGTCGCAACCGGGCTTGACTCGCCGGTGGACGTGGCGGGGATCCCCGGCACCGCGAAGCTGGCGGTGGTGGAGAAGACCGGCCGCGTGCTGGTGGTGACGGACGGCCACCCGGCGCCGAAGCCGCTGCTCGACCTGCGCGGCCAGGTCTCCCAGGGCTCCGAGCAGGGGCTGCTGTCGATCGTCTTCAGCCCGCGCTACGCCAAGAACGGTCTCGCCTACGTCGACTACACCGACCTGGACGGGAATACCCACGTCGCCCAGCTGGACACCCGCAGCGGCAGCCTGCGGACGATCCTGTTCGTGCACCAGCCGTTTACGAACCACAACGGCGGGGCGCTGGCGTTCGGCCCCGACGGCATGCTGTACGTGGGCATGGGCGACGGCGGCAGCGAGGGCGACCCCGAGGGCAACGGCCAGAACCGGGCGTCGCTGCTCGGCAAGATCCTGTGGCTGGACGTCGCCAAGCCCAACCCGCGCCCACAGATGTACGCATACGGGCTGCGCAACCCGTGGCGGTTCTCGTTCGACCCGGCCACCGGCGACCTCTGGATCGGCGACGTCGGGCAGAACCGCTACGAGGAGGTCGACCACCTGGCCGCCGGAACGCCACCCGGCGCGAACCTTGGGTGGAACGCCTACGAGGGGCGAGCGGTCTATAAGCCCCAGCCGATCGACCGATCGCAGCTGGTGTGGCCGGTCGCCGTCTACCCGCACAGCGAGGGCTGCTCGATCACCGGCGGCGACGTCTACCGCGGCAGGGGCGTGCCGGCGCTGCGCGGCCGCTACGTCTACGGCGACTTCTGCAGCGGCCGGATCTGGTCGCTTCCTCCACGCGGCGGCAGCCCGCAGCTGCTGGCGCTGCCCAGGCTGGAGGGCCTGTCCTCGTTCGGCCTGGACGCACACGGTGAGTTGTACGCGACCACCCTGGGCGGCCGCGTCCTTCGCTTCGCCCCGCCCGCCTAGGCTACCGTCGTGCCCCCGCCGACCACTCCCAGCGAGCCACGCCTGCCGGCATCGCTGGAGACGCTGTCGGCCGACGATGCCAGTCTCTGCGAGCCGCACGAGCTGGCCGGCGTCGAGCTGCACGGGGCCAGGTGGGCCGGCCTTGGTGCCTCCGGGTTGCGGATTGACGAGGCTCGGCTTTGGGGCTGCGACCTCAGCGGCGCCGCGCTGGCCGACCCGGAGCTGACCGACGCAGTGCTCGACGAGCCGAACCTCGCGAACGCGGTGGTCCGAGGCGGGTCGCTGACGCGGGTGCTGGTGTCGGGCGGGCGCCTGACCGGAGCCCAGTGGGCCGAGACGCGGATCCACGACACCGTCTGGCGCAACGCCGCCGCCGACCTGTCGGCGTTTCGCCTGTCGGAGCTGGTGCGAGTCACGTTCGACTCGTGCAACCTGCGGGAGGCCGACTTCACCGGGGCGAGCTGCAGCTGGGTGCGGTTCCACGACTGCGACCTGACCGGGGCCGTGTTCTGGAAGGCGTCGTTCGTCAACTCCGAGCTGCGGCGCTGCCGGCTCGATGCGGTCGAGGGTGTCGCGGGCCTGGCGGGCACGTCGATGGAGTTCGACGCGGTGCTGGGGCTGGCCCCGCAGCTGGCGGACGCGCTCGGCATCCACCTGCTGGACGACTGACGCTAGACGACCAGCGCAGCCAGCCACGCGCGCACGGCCGCGAGCCCACCCGGCGGCCTCGGCTTCAGCTGCGGCGGCCCCGCCGCCCGGCGCACGTCGGCCGCCACACGGGCGGCGTGGTCAAACGATCACCAGTGCGAGCTGACCTGGGGCGGATAGAAATGATCCACCCCGGCATCGTACTGCCGGAGAACCTGCGGGCCCGGTCGGCATGTGACCGCCGCCGGGCCCGCAGGTGTTGGTGTCAGGCAGCCAGGCCCGCGTCGTCGCCGCCGATCAGGCGGGCGAGCTTCGCCCGCAGGCGGTCGGCCTCACGGACGTGGGCTTCGACCTCCTCGGCCGAGGCGCCTCGCTGCTCGAGCAGACCGCCGACCAGCACCAGGCCGCGAAGCCGCAGCAGCATGTCGTCGATCGTTCCGTCGAGCAGCGCGTTCTGCTGCCCGTGAAGGCCGGGGGTTTGCGTCATCATCATCAGGCAGCCTCCTCGAGGCGAACTGTGGACGGGGAAGTGAGCGGCTCGACCACCGCACCCTCGGGGCGAGGCCGGAGCATCACGGCGGAGATCACGGCGCCGAGCACCGCCGCGCCTGCCAGGACGGCGAACCCGACCTGGAAGCCGCGGGTGAGGCCGCCGTCGACGGCTGCAACGCGTGCCAGGCCGGTTGCACCAGCGCCCGTGGACGCGTACGACGCGGCGATCGTGGTGACCGCCGCCAGGCCGACGGCACCGCCCACCTGGCGGGTGGTGTTGATCAGGCCGGAGGCGATGCCCGCGTCCGCGCGGTGCACGCCCGCCAGCCCGGCGATCGTGACCGGCACGAACGAGAGCGCCAGGCCCACGCCGCTGATCAGGAATGCCGGGAACAGGTTCCAGAAGTAGTGACCCGACACCGGCAGCTGCGTGAACCACACGAGCGCGACGGCGTCCAGCGTGAGGCCGGTGGCAAGCACCGAGCGCACGCCCAGCCGCGTCACCAGCGTCTGCGCCACGTTCGAGAACACGATGATGGTGAACGTGACGGCGGCGAAGCCGACGCCCGTCTCGATCGCGGAGTAGCCGAGCACCTGCTGCATGTAGAGCGTCAGCAGGAAGAACTCCGAGAACGCGATCGCGCCGATCACCGCGGCCGTCGCGTTCGCGGCCGACAGCATCCGATTGCGGAAGATCTGCATAGGCAGCAGCGGGGCCGGCGAGCGCAGCTCGATGGCGACGAAGGCGGCGAGCAGCACCAGCGACGCGCCCAGCAGCGAGACCGTGGCGAAGCTGCCCCAGCCTCGCTGGGTGGCCCGCGTCATGGCGTACACCAGCAGCATCACGCCGGCGGTGACGGAGGTGGCGCCGGCCACGTCGAAGTGGCGGTGCCCCTGCCCACGGCTCTCAGCCAGCACCAGCGGCGCGGCTGTGATCACGGCGATCCCGACCGGCACGTTGATGAAGAACACCCACGACCAGTTCAGGTATGAGGTGAGGAAGCCGCCCAGCAGCACGCCGGCCGCTCCGCCCGAGCCGGACGCAGCGCCCCAGATGCCCAGCGCGCGGTTGCGCTCGGCGCCCTCGGCGAAGGTGGTCATCAGGATCGAGAGGCCGGCCGGTGCGAACAGCGCCCCGCCCAACCCCTGCAGCGCGCGAAACGCGATCAGTGAGCCCTCCGACCAGGACAGGCCGCACAGCAGCGAGCTGATCGAGAACACCGCCAGGCCGAGCATGAACACGCGCCGGCGGCCGAACACGTCGGCCAGCCGTCCGCCCAGCAGGAGCACGCCGCCGAACAGGATCGCGTAGGCGCTGATCACCCACTGCAGGTTTCCCTCCGCGAAGTGCAGGTCGCCCTTGATCGCGGGCAGCGCGACGTTCACGATGGCGATGTCGAGCACAACCATGAACTGCGCCGCCACGATCACTGCCAGAGCAAGCCCCTTGCGACGCGGCGGGCTTCCGATAATCGATGACTGCAGCATTCATTGACTCCTAAAATCGTTGATGGATGCCACGATAGCACATATCGACTATCGGATGCGCTACACTTCGGTCGTGATGAATGTGACCGACACCCAAAGCCTCACCACACGGCAGCTACCGGGCCCGCCCAAGGAGCTGTTGTCGAGCGACGTGTTCCTGCTCAAGCGGCTCGGCTTCGCGGCCAAGGACAGCTCCCACGCGGCCTTCGAAGGCACCGGCCTCTCGGCGTTCCACTTCGCGGTGCTGGCGCTGCTGGAGGAAGACCCGCGCGAGACGCAGGCGATGATCGCCGACGCCCTCGGCTACGACCGCAGCCACATCGTGCGGCTGCTGGACGAGCTGGAGGAGCGGGAGCTGGTGATGCGCAAGCGCGATCCCGACGACCGCCGCCGCCACGTGGTCAAGCTGACGCCGGACGGCCGGACGATGCTGCGCCGGCTGCGCGCGATCGTGCAGCGGCTGGAGGACGACTTCTTCTCGCCGCTGGACGCGGAGCAGCGCGAGACGCTGCACGCGCTGCTGGCCACGCTGGCCAGCCACCACGATCCACGGTGCGCGCTCCGCGACCCCGCGCCTCCGCCGCAGGCCTAGCTCCCAGCCGCTGTGCTCTCGAGCGACGGCCTCGCGCTCCTGCACGACTCGATGGCGGCCCGCGTCGCGGCCGGCGAGCTGCCGGGACTGGTCGCGCTCGTCGCCCACGGCGATACGCTGCACGTCGAGGCGATCGGCTCGCCGGCGTTCGGCAGCGAGACGCCGCTGCAACGCGACGCGATCTTCCGGATCGCCTCGCTGACCAAGCCGATCACCGCGGCGGCGACGCTGTCGCTGGTCGACGAAGGCCTGCTGCGGCTGGAGCAGCCGGTCGACGAGCTGCTGCCGGAGCTCGCCAACCGCCGCGTGCTGCGCGCGCTCGACGCCGAGCTGGACGACACCGCACCCGCCCGGCGGCCGATCACGCTCGAGGATCTGCTCAGCTTCCGGCTCGGCTTCGGATCGGTGATGGCGCCGCCCGGCAGCTATCCGATCCAGCGGGCCGAGGCAGCGCTGGGCCTGCAGAGCATCGGCGGGCCGCCCTGGCCGCCCGTCGCCCACGACCCGGACACATGGATGGCGGCGCTCGGCTCGCTGCCGCTCATGTACCAGCCGGGCGAACGGTGGCTGTACAACACCTCCGCCCAGGTGCTCGGCGTGCTTCTGGCGCGGGCCGGCGGCCGGGATCTGGAGTCGGTGCTGCGCGAGCGCATCCTCGATCCGCTGGGGATGGCCGACACCGGGTTCACGGTTCCCGCGCAGCAGTTGGGCCGGCTCACCACCGCCTACCGGCCGGATCCCGAGACCGGGCAGCTGGGCGTGCTGGACGACCCCGCCGACAGCTGGTGGAGCAGTCCCACCTCGTTCCCCGACGCCAGCGGCTGGCTGGTATCCACCGTCGACGACTACTGGTCGTTCGTCTCGATGCTGCTGGCAGGCGGCGCCGGCCCGGGTGAGGCCGTGCTCGCGCCGGAGACGGTCGCGCTGATGACGGCGGACCGCCTGACCCCGGCCCAGCGGCAGGCCTCGGCGCTGTTCCTGGGTGAGCACGGCGGCTGGGGACTGGGCCTGTCGGTGCCTGCCGCCGGCGCCGGCCCCCAGCTGCTTCCGTGCGGGATCGGCTGGACCGGCGGCAGCGGCACCGCCTGGCGATCGAGCGCCCAAGGCGGCGTCACGGGCATCCTGTTCGGCCAACGCGGCCTCACGTCACCCGTGCCCGAACCGCTGGCCGTGGACTTCTGGGCCGGGGTCAACGCCGCCTCTGCGGCCGCCTGACCCCGGCGGTTACGCGGCCTCGGCGTAGCGGGGGCGTTCGGCCGGCATCGCGCTCTCCGCTCCACGCGCCGCCCGCTGCTGCTCGATGCCCCACCCGGCCAGCGTGCCCAGGGCGGCGCCCAGCGCGGCCAGGCAGACCGCCATGGTCGCCGTGCCAGCCGCCGGGAGATACACGGCGGCGACCAGCATCGGGATGTTCAGTATCAGCGCGCCTGCTATGGCATGTCGGTGTGTCACGTTCTGCTCCCTTGGTGGTCGGTCTGCCAACAGTCAACCCGGCCGCCTTGAAAGCCCGGTTGGCGGCGCCTGTGAGATCGCTGAGCATGTAGATGGTTGATTCCACGAGCTGCGCGGTGGCGGTGCGACTCTGAGCGAACTCACAACCCGCCCGCACCGGCCCGACAGGCCGGAGGGCAACGCTCCTGACACCCCGCCGAACAGGAGCGGGACGATGAAAGGAGGACGACATGATCGCGAACACGGCACGCACATGGGTCGTGACCGGCGCACTGGCGCTGGGAGCGGTGGTCGGCGCGGCCGGCATCGCAAACGCGGCAACCGGCAGTTCCGGGTCGGCCAATCAGGCGGCACCGGTGTTTGCCGCAAACGGGCCGTCCAGGCCGCCGGCCGGCGCCGGTAACCCGGCGACGATGAGCCACGGACCGGGCGAGACGCTGCTGAGCGGTTCGGCCGCGTCCACGGCGAAAGCGGCGGCGCTTGCCGCCGTGCCCGGCGCCAAGGTGGTCCGCGTCGAGACCGACTCCGCCGGAGCGGCCTACGAGGCACACCTGCAGAAGTCCGACGGCAGCTACGTGACGGTGAAGCTGGACACGAGCTTCCACGTCACCGCCACGCAGTCGGGATTCGGCGGCGGGCCAGCGCGCTAGAGCGGTTGACGAGGCGGCACCCGGCCCCGGTCACGACCTCGGCCGGGTGCCGCCGATGCGGTCTAGGAGAACGTGCGACGAGCAACGACGATGCGTGGATCTGCCTTGGCGGCGATGATGTCGGCGACCACGTTGGAGATGATGACCGCGGTGGCAACGACGGTCACGACGCCGACGATCACGGGCAGGTCGAGCCCGAGGAATCCGACCTGCGCCTGCAGCGCCTGGGTGCCGATACCCGGCAGCGCGAACGCCGCCTCGATGTAGATCGCCGCCATCAGGGAGGTGCTGACGTCGATCGCGAGCATGGTCGCAAGCGTCGGTATCAGCAGCGGCAACACGTGCACCCGCAGCACCCGTTTCTCGGACGCGCCCTTGGCGCGGGCGGCGACGACGTGCGGCTGGGTCAGCAGGCTCAGCACCTGTGTGCGGATCACGCGGGCGTAGAGCGGCAGCAGGAACAGCATGAACGTGATCCAGGGCAGCGCCAGGTGCGCCGCCCACGCGTGCGCGCCGCACGAGCCTGGCCCCGTCAGCGGGCAGTAGCCGCTGGTCGGCGCCAGCGGGATCGTGTACACGAACACGCTCTGCAGGATCAGGCCGACCACCAGCGGGTGCAGGGCGACGCCGCACATGATCAGCGCGTTCAGCGTGCGGTCGAACAGCGTGTGGGGCCGCAGCGCCGAGCCGACGCCGATCAGCAGGGCGGTCACGACCAGCAGGACGGCGCCGCCGATCACGATCGACGCGGTCACGGGCAGCGCCGCCCGGATGATGGTCGAGACGGGGGTGCCGGAGGCGTAGGAGGTGCCGAGATTGCCGTGCAGCAGCTCCTGGACGAAGTGCAGGTACTGGATGTAGATCGGACGATCGACGCCGAGCGCGTGGTCGGCGGCCTTCAGCTGGGCCGGCGTCGTGCGCAGGCCGGTGAGGTAGATGCCGGGGTCGGCCGGTACGGTGGCGAACACCAGGTAGGTGATCAGCGTCAGCGCGAAGATCATCAGCACGCCGGTCAGGATCCTGCGGACGATGTAGCCGGCCACCGGTCAGACGCCCGTCGGGTCGAGGGCCTTGCGGATCTGCTCGCCGAACAGCGCCGCGGCGCCGGCCGTCAGCAGCACGGCCAGGCTGGGGACGACGACGAGCCTGCTGGTGAGCGAGATGCTCTCACCGGAGGCGAGCGCGGTCAGCCAGCCGATCTGCGACGCCAGCATGCCGCCCCAGCTTGCCGTATTCGGGTCGATGCCGACGCCCAGCATCGAAAACGACGCCTCCAGCAGCATGGTGGTCGCGAACATGACCGTGGCCGGCGGGATCAGGATCGGGATCAGGTGCGGGAAGATGTGCGTGCGCAGGATCCGGCGGCGACCGCTGCCGATCATCCTGGCCGCCTCCACGAACGGGCGCTCGCGCAGCTCGAGCACCTGCACCCGCACCAGGCGCGCGGGATAGGGCCAGATGAAGATGCCGAGGAACACCGCCAGCGACAGCACCCCCGGTTCGACAAGCCCGTTCAGCGTGTAGCGGCTGTAGCGGTCGGAGACCGTCGCGCCCAGCGCGATCGCCATCAGCAGCACCGGGAAGGCCAGGGCGAAGTTGGTCACCCACGCGATGACACCGTCCACGCGGCCACCGAGGTACCCGGCCAGGGTGCCGAGGGTCGATCCGATCGTGACGCCGATC
Organism: Gaiellales bacterium; assembly: GCA_035473255.1. Lineage (GTDB taxonomy): Bacteria > Actinomycetota > Thermoleophilia > Gaiellales > JAICJC01 > JAICYJ01. The sequence goes on along the minus strand of DATIOK010000161.1, from coordinate 4,885 downwards.
AGCGTCGCCCCGAGAGCCACCTCGATCGTCGCCTGGCCGCCGTAGAGCAGTCGCATCAGCTCGTCGCGCCCGACCGTGCCATCCGCGCCCAGCACCATCAGGGTCGTCCCGGTCACGTGCTCACCGGTGTAGTTGGCGTTCTGCACCCGCGTCCACAGGCCGACTGGCCTGAAGTCGTGGACGGCATTCGAGAAGATCGTGTCGGGGCCGTGTCCGAGCGCAGCGGCGAGCAGCGGCGCGCCGATGAAACAGGCGAAGAAGACGACCAGCAGCAGCGAGCCGCTTGCCACCGCGAGCGGGTCGCGGCGCAGCCGGCCCCAGGCCAGCCGCCAGTACCCGCTCCCCGCCAACCGATCGTTCGACACTCGCGAGCTAGGACGCATGCAGCCAACGCCCGGTTAGGGGAGCCCGCTAGCTGACGCCGGAGTAGACCAGGATCTTCTTGCTGTTGTCGCTGGCGTACATCCGCCCGGCGCTGTCGAACTCGACGAAGTTGACGCCCCTCGGTAGCCCGCTCACCACCACGCTGCACGCGTTGGTGGCGGGATTGAGCTTCATGATCCGGCTGTGCCCGACGTCGCCGATGTAGTAGGCGCCGGCGTGGTAGGTGATGCCCCAGGGCTGGCTGAGGCCGCAGCTGGTGATGCGGGTAGCAGTGCCCCCGCCCGGGTGTCCCGGGCTGCCCAGGTTCAGGTTCCACTTCGTGATCCGGTTGGCGCCGGTCTCGGCCACGTACACGATGGCCGGATTCGAGGGATCGACGGCAACGCCGCGCGGGCCCTTCATGGTCGTGCACCCGGTGTCGCCGACCAGTGCCTCCAGCGCAGACGTGCCGAGCCCGACCGTCAGCAGCTTGGCCTCATCGAACACCTGCAGCCGGCAGCCCGCGTAGTCGGTGGCATAGAGGCGACCACCCTGCACGCGCAGCCCCTGCACGCCGCCCGAGAACTGGCCGGGTGACGTGCCCTGCGACCCGAACCGGTGGACGAACTGGGCCGGCTGGCTGGTGCTGGTGCCGCCGGGCGTCCAGGCCTGCACGTCGTTGTTGTTGTCGCCGATCCAGACCCTGCCGTCGCCGAACGTGAGCGCTCGCGGATAGCCGACGCCCTCGGTATCGGTGCCGGCCGCCGATCGCCCGGCGAACTGGAGCTCCCAGGCCGGGCAGCTGGAGACACCTGTGCATGTGCTGGCCGTGTTGAACTTCTGCACGCGCTGCTCGAACGTGTCGACCACGAACAGCGAGTCGTCGGCCGGGTTGATCGCGACGCCGTTCTGCTGGTTGAACCCACCCCGTGGCGGCGGCTGCGTTGATCCCAGATCGCACGTGCCCTTCAGCGACCAGGTGCACGCCCGCGAGCTGAGCGACACCGGCTGGCCGGACGAGTTGTACTTGTAGACCCGGTAGCCGGGATCCTTGCCGGCGCACGCCGTCCCGTTGTTGGGAGGGCAGCCCCAGGTGTCACCCACGTAGACGTTGCCGTTGCCGTCAACGGCCGGGAAACGGATCGAGTCGAAGGCCGGCCCCGACGTCCCGCCACCGGTGTGGCCCCAGGAGCGAATCAAGGCGCCGCTCGACTCCGAGTACTGATAGACGGTGTTCTTGATGGCGGACACCACGTAGATCGACCCGCCGCCCATGTCGAGGCCGCGCGGATCGTTCATGGCGCTGTTGGTGGCCAGCTTCTTGACGAGCGTGCCGGAGCGGTTGAACTCGTAGATCGATCGGGTGTTGTGCTCGACCACGTAGATGCCGCTGGCATCGCCGGCGATACCGCGCGGGATCGGTGTGAAGCCCCCCGGCCAGTGGAACGAGCCGACGTAGGCGCCGGTCGTGTGGTTGAAGATGTAGACCTGCCGGCAACGCGGATCCGAGACGTACAGCTGGCTCGAGACCGGGTCGGCGAAGATGTGGGTGGGGATGGTCATCGCCCCGTTGCCGCACCCGATCGGGTACACCTGGCCGCCGGTGCCGTGACCGTTCTTGCCGATGCTGCGCATGAACGTGCCGGTGTGCGAGAACTCGACGATGCGCGAGTTGCCCTGGTCGGCCACCCACAGCGGCGCCGCCGCTGGGTTGCCGATCTGGTCGGCCTCGACGTCGTAGGGCGCGCCGATGCCGCTGCCGGTGCCGAGCGGATCGGGCTTGGACACGGTGCCGATGTAGACGCCGTTGGTCGTGTAGCGCTTCACCCGGTAGTTCCAGTAGTCGGACACCAGGATGGTGTTGTCGGACTTGTCCCAGTCCATGCCGTAGGCGTAGAGGCCGGCAGGACCCGGGAAGCCGAACGACTTGACCAGCGTGGCGGCCGATGCGCTGGACGGCGCGATCGCGGCCATGGCAGCGAGCGCGCCCACGACTCCGAGCAGGCGCAGCCTCCGTCCCCAGTGGGTATGGGTAATCAGCTGCATGTGCCCCCTTCTCAACCGAAAAGCTCAGACCCCGCCACGTGCGAGCCACAGAGCCAACTCGCCGCCGATGATCGGCCGCTGATCTGCCGACTCGCGGGTTGACTGTACCAGCCAACTCGAGCTCCTCCAACCCCGCTCGGCTGATAGGTTCGCGCCGGTTCCGGGTATGGGCGCCTCAGCGAAACGAAGGGTGGATGACCAATGAGCAGCTACACCAAGACCAACCTCCGGCAGGTCGAGGATCAGGCGCCCAACTTCGGGATGCCCGCTGAGATGCAGGCGCGCTTTGCACGCACACCGCTGGAGGGCAAGTCGCTTGGCCTCAGCCTCTTCACGCTGGCGCCCAGCTTCCGGATCCCGTTCGCGCACAAGCACGCACACCAGGAGGAGGTCTACGTGGTCGTGCGCGGCTCCGCCCGGGTCAAGGTCGAGGACGACATCGTGGAGCTGGAGCAGTGGGATGCGATCCGGATCGACGAGGACACGATGCGCGCGGTCGAGGCCGGGCCGGAAGGAGTCGAGTACCTCGCGTTCGGCGCCGGAGACGATCCCCGCGACGCCGCCATGGAACCGGGCTGGTGGAGCGACTGAGCCACCCGGTCACACGGCTTGACCGCACAGGGATTCTTTGACTAGAGTCAAACAATGGACGGCGAGACGGTCGCGAGCGTGCGCCGCTTCAACCGCACCGTCACGGAGCGGGTGGGCGCCCTGGACGAGAGCTACCTCGGCCGCGGCCGGCCGCTGGGCGAGACGCGCCTGCTGTGGGAGATCGGCCCCGACGGCGTCGACGTGCGCGACCTGCGCCGGCGGCTGGGCCTCGACGCCGGCTACGCGAGCCGGCTGCTGCGCTCGCTGCAGTCGGAACGGCTGGTCGTGGTCGAGCCCGGCAGCCCCGACCGCCGCGTGCGCCGAGCCCGGCTGACGGCGAAGGGCCGGGCGGAACGCGCGGAGCTCGATCGCCTTTCGGACGGTCTGGCGGCGTCGATGCTGGAGCCGCTCGAGCAGTCGCAGCGCGCGCGGCTGGTGGCGGCGATGGGCGAGGTCGAGCGACTGATGCGATCCTCGCTGGTCACGATCACCGTCGCTGATCCGGCCGACGCCGATGCGCGCTGGTGCATCGAGCAGTACTTCACCGAGCTGGGCGAGCGGTTCGAGGACGGCTTCGATCCTGCCATCAGCATCGCCGCCCCGATCGACGAGCTGAAGCCACCCACCGGGCTGCTGGTGGTGGCACACCTCCATCAGCGGCCGGTGGGCTGCGGGGCGCTCAAGATCCGCCCGGGCCGGCCGGTCGAGCTGAAGCGGATGTGGGTGTCACCCGAGGTGCGCGGTCTCGGCCTCGGCCGGAGGCTGCTGCGGGAGCTCGAGCGGCACGCGGCATCGGCCGGCGCCGACACCGTTCGCCTGGAGACGAACCGGTCGCTGACGGAGGCGATCGCCCTCTATCGCAAGGCCGGCTACCGGGAGGTGGAGGCGTTCAACTCGGAGGCCTACGCGCATCACTGGTTCGAAAAGCGGCTGTGACGCCTCGCCGCCCTACAGCGCGGGGATTACCTGCTCGGCCACATGCCGGAAGGTGCTGTCCTCCAGCTCGGGTCCGGCCAGAAGATGCAGACCGAGTCGAGGCCGCCCTCCAGCCAGCGCCGCATCTTCACGACCACCTCTGCCGGCGTGCCCACCAGCGTCAGGTCCTCCAGCCACTCATCCGGCATCTGGTCGGAGACAGCCGCGGCGCCATGGCGCTCGATCAGCGCGGTCAGCTGGTCGGAGATGCCGTACGCATCGGTCATCGTGTTCACTCCGAACTCCCCCAGGAACGAGCCCAGAATCGGCCGCGCAGCCGCCCGTGCGCGATCGCCGTCGGGGTCGACGCAGGTGAGCGCGACGGTCGCGTAGCTCATCGCGTCCAGCGGACGGCCGGCCTTGGCCAGCCCTTTCTCGACCCGCTCGCGGCCGAATCTGAAGTACTCGACGCCCGCCGAGACAGCGAACAGCGTGGTGTCAGCCAGCTCCCCTGCGAGGCTCAGCAGCATCGGGCCGCTCACGCCCATCGCGATCGGGACATGCTCGGTGGCCGGGTGCGTGATGCCGATCTGGTCGAGCGAGAAGTGCTTGCCGTCGACGCTGATCGTCTCCCCGGCCAGCAGCCGCCTGACCGACGTCACGCTCTCACGCAGGGCGGCGACCGGCCTTGCGGGCATGATCCCCATCTGCCGCAGCCAGTCCGGCAGGCCCAGGCCAATCCCAGGACGAAACCGCCCAGGGAACGCACGGCTGATGCCGGCGATCTCCATCGCGAGCACCGCTCGCCCACGGGATGGGCGTAGCCTGCGCTCACCCGTCGCCGCCCGCGACAACGACCGCGGCGCCGTCGACGCGGTTTCGCTCGGTCGCCAGACGCATCAGCGTGGCATGCGTCCCCTCCTGGCCGGCGGCCTCGTATGGGTCGGGCTGAAGCTGGATGTAGCTGCCG
>DATIOK010000160.1:0-7529 GCA_035473255.1 Gaiellales bacterium | reverse complement strand
GCCGAGCGTCTGGCCGCCCAGAGCATCGGCCTGGTGGACGCGCCGGTGTCCGGCGGCTCCGAGGGCGCCCAGAACGGCACGCTCACGATCTTCGTGGGCGGCTCGCCTGAGCACGTCGAGCGGGCGCAGCCGATCCTGCGGGCGTTCGGCAAGCGCATCACGCACCTCGGCCCCAGCGGCTCCGGCCAGATGGCCAAGGCCGTGAACCAGGTGATGATCGCCGGCACATACGCCACCGTCGGCGAGGGCATCGCGCTGGCGCAGGCCGCCGGCCTGCCGCTGGAGCAGTTGATGGAGGCGCTCTCGGCAGGAGCGGCGTCGTCGTGGGTGCTCGCGAACAGGGCCCAGAACATGGTCGACGATAGCTACCCGCTCGGGTTCAAGGTATCGCTGCACCGCAAGGACGTGGCGATCGCGCTGGACGAGGCCGCGCGCCTGGGTCTCGACCTGGGCGTGTCGCAGGTGGTGCTGGCCGAGGAGGACGACCTGATCCGCGAGGGACACGGCGACGAGGATGTGAGCGCGCTGGCGCGGATCGCCAAGCGGCGCGCCGTGCATCCGTGAGCCTGACCGTCCGCACCGTGCACGAGCCGGGCGAGCTGCGGGAGTTCGCCACCGTCCACGCCACCGCGTTCGGCTACCACTGGGAGGACGAGAAGCTCGACAGGCTGATGGTGCCGTTCCTCCAGCGGGTGAACTGCGTGGCGGCCTTCGACGGCGGCGAGATGATCGGCGTCAGCGTCGACCAGCCGTTCCAGATGACCGTGCCCGGCGGGCGGGCGGTGCCGATGCGCGGGCTGACGTGGGCGGGCGTGCTGCCGACCCATCGCCGCAGGGGGGCGCTGCGGGCGATGTTCGACCGCCAGCACGCGGACATGCGCGAGCAGGGCCTGCCGGTGTCGGGGCTGTTCGCTGCGGCCACCGACATCTACCATCGCTTCGGCTACGGGCCCGCGACGCTGACCGTGGCCGAGGCGGAGGTCGACAGCACCCACGGTGCCTTCGCGGCGCCGTTTCAGGATCCCGGCAGCATCGAGCTGCTGCGCGACCCGTCTCCGGTCGCGGTCGTCCGCGAGGTGCTGGAGCGCTCGCGGCTGCAGATCCCGGGCGAGCTCGACCGCGACGACGCGGACATCGCCGAGATGTTCACGGTGGCCGAGCACGACGAGTTCCGGATCGCCCACCGCGCCGCAACGGGTGGCGGCTACGACGGCTTCGCCAGCTACCGCGTGAAGAGCGAATGGACGCACGAGGTGCTGCCGCAGGGGCAGGTCCAGGTGGCGGCGCTGCTGACGGCCGCGCCCGAGGCGGCGGCCGCGATCTGGCGCTACCTGCTCGATGTCGAGCTGACCACCTCGGTGCAGATCTACAACCGCCCGCTCGACGACCCGATCCGCTGGTTGCTGGCCGAGTGGCGCTACCACCACGTCAAGCAGATCGCCGACGGCCTGTGGCTATCGCTGCTGGACGCGCCGGCCGCGCTGGCGGCGCGCCGCTATCCGGCCGACGGCGAGCTGGTGCTGGAGCTGGACGGGGCCGCCCTGCTGCTCGAGGTGCGCGACGGAGCGGGGAGCTGCGCGCCCACCGGCCGCCGGGCCGAGATCGCGCTGGAGGCCCCGGCGCTTGCCTCCGCGTACCTGGGCGGCTACCGGTTCACGGCTCTGCGCGAGGCGATGCGGCTGCGCGAGCTCGTGCCCGGCGCCTGCGTGCGGGCCGATTCGATGTTCAGGGCCGAGCGCGAGCCCTGGTGCAGCTACGAGTTCTAAAGGGGAGGCACATGCGACGCGTCAACATCAACCAGCCGGAGTTCAACCTGACACAGCAGCAGCCGGGGTACAGCTGGCGCGCGGCGGAGCTGGGGCCGGCGATCGGCGCGGTGCGGATGGGCGCGACACTGTACGAGCTGCCGCCGGGCGAGGCCACCTTCCCCTACCACTACGAGTACGGCTGCGAGGAATGGCTGCTGCTGGTGTCCGGGTCGGCAACGCTGCGCGACCCGGGCGGGGATCACGCACTCGAGGCCGGCGACGTGATCTGCTTCCCCGAGGGCCCGGACGGCGGCCACCGCGTCGTCAACACGGGCGACGTGCCGGCCCGGATGGTGATCCTGTCGACAAAGGGCCGGCCGGCGGTGGCGGTGTTCCCCGACAGCGAGAAGGTGCTGCTGTTCAGCGGCGGCGAGGGCGACGATCTGATCGCGCGCAAGGCGGACGCGGTCGGCTACTGGGACGGCGAGAGTTAGATGATCTATCCGGCGACCCTGGCCGGCACCGGCGCCAGGTCGAAGGGCAGCAGCTCGACGGCCTGCTGGTAGCGGTCGATCAGCGACTCGCGGTCGGGGCCGGACAACGCGACCACGGCCAGGCGATGGGACAGCACGTCGTCGTCGTTCTCGCTCAGCCGCTGCCCCTCGCGCACCAGCAGCTCGACGAACGCGCCCGGGAACGCCTCGGCCACGGCGGCAGTGTCGGGCACCTCGCGCACGACCGCGTCGTGGTAGGTGCGAAGCAGGAAGCTGGCGGCCACCACGTCCGGGCGTGCTGGCGGCATGTCGGGGGCGCCTCCCGCGGCCAGCTCGAGCTGCAGCTCATACGTGGATACGCCGTGCACGGCCCGCACCAGCGGCGCGAACTGCGACGCCATCCGCCCGTTCACCTCGACGATCGACATGCGTCCGTCCGCCCGCACGAAGAACTCGATGTTGAACAGCGACTGGTCGAACCCCAGCGCGGGCATCAGCCGGGAGGCGATCTCGGCCATCTGCTGCTGCGGCTCCGCCGGGAGCTTGCTGGGGTACTCGAACCGCAGGAAGCTGATGCCGTTTTTGTGCAGCACGGCGTCGGTCACGCCCACAGGTGTCACTTCGCCGTCGTGCATGAAGCCCTCGAATGTGACCAGGTGCCCCGAGAGCAGCTCCTCGGCGATCAGATGGCGGAAGCTGGCACGCCGGGCTGAGGCCAGCACCTCGGCCAGCCGCTCGTCGCTGTCGACCTCGTAGGCGTGCTGCGACAGGTGGCCCTGCACCGGCTTCACGAAGAACGGGTAGGGCAGCGGCGGCCGTTCGGGCGGGCGCATCGCATCCAGCGGCGCGAACCGTGGCGTCGCCTCCGGCACCGCCTCGGCCTGAATGCGACGCGAGACCAGCTTGTCGTGGCAGCGCATGAACGCCTCGTATCCGGGACCGGGCAGCCCCAGCCGGTCGGCCACCACCACGGCCAGCGCCGCCGTGGAGTCGCTGGAACCGAACACGCCCTGCACGCCGGGCCGCTCCTCGAACACCAGGTCGTAGCGCGCCAGCACCCGTGCGTCGGCCAGGTTCAGCAGATCTCTCCGGGTCGGTGCAACAACCAGCACGCGTCTCATGTCGGTCACTGTCCCCTTTGCCGGCCCGGGTGGGCCGTTACGGCTTCGCGGAATGGTAGGCGCTGGGCGCCAACCGTCGCAAACCGGTCACCCCCAGATGGCGGCCGCCGCGCGCGCGATCGTTTCCAGCTTCGCGCGCTCGTCGTCCTGCGTGAGGGCATTCCCGACCACCGACGTCGCGAAACCGCACTGCGGCGAGATCGCCAGCCGCTCCAGATCGATGAACGTCGCCGCCTCCCGGGTGCGGCGCTCCAGCTCCTCCACCGTCTCGCGGCGCCCGGACTTGGTGGTGACCAGGCCCAGCACCACCATCCGGTCGTCGGGCACCTCCCGCAGCGGCTCGAACGAGCCCGACCGTTCGTCGTCGTACTCGAGCAGCAGCCGCTGCGCCTTGACACCGCGGAACACGCGCGGAGCGATCGGGTCGTAGCCGCCCGACACCAGCCAGCGTGAGCCCTGGTTGCCGCGGCACAGGTGGAATCCGAAGGTGACGTCGGGGGCGGCCGCGATCACGGCGTTGTCGAGCTCGATGCCGCGATCGAGCCAGCGCTCGAGCGACCAGCCCTGCGACTCGTAGAACGCGCGCGTGGCCGGGTCGATCAGCAGCGGGTAGTGGGGCGCGTCCAGCTGCAGGTAGGTCGCACCCAGCCGCGCCAGCTCGCGCACCTCGTCCCGCATGATCTCGACGACGTCCTCCAGGAAGCTGTCCAGCGTGGGGTAGGCGTCGAGCGACAGCTCCGGCGACCACAGGTTGGCGTAGAGGCTGGGGCTGGTGAGCGTGATCTTGGGGATGCGGCTGGTGCGGCCGCGCAGGTAGGTCAGTTCCTCGGCGGCGATGTGGCGGCGCCGGCGAAGGGGCTCGCGCACGCCCAGGCGCGGCGGCCGTTCGGTGGCGCGGTCGCCGACCTGCTCGTCGCCGTGCCACTCGCCCCACAGGTAGGCCTCCAACGGCACCTCACCGAAGCCCTCGACCGCATCCGGCAGGCCGCTCTGGAATGACAGCCGGCGCATCTCGCCGTCGGTCACGACATCCAGTCCGGCCTGCTCCTGGATGGCCACGGCGGCATCCACCGCCGCGTCCTCGATCCGCTTGAACTCGGCCGGCTCGATCTCGCCCCGTTCGAAGCGTTGCCGGGCGTCGAGCAGCGTCTGCGGGCGGAGCAGGCTGCCGACCACGTCGGTGTGGGCCGTGACCATGGGGGAGCAGTGTAGTCACGCGGACCTGGCCCAGACCCGTAGGATGAGCGCGTGGACGAGCTGATCCTGACCGGCGCCGGGCTGACCGTGGAGGACGTGGCGGCGGTCGCCCGTAACGGCGTGCCGGTGGCGCTGTCCAGTGGGGCAACGGAGCGGATGCGAGTGGCGTCGGAGCTGGCGGCTCGCCTGGCCGAGGGTGATCAGCGCGTCTACGGCCTGAACACGGGGGTGGGCGCCCTGCGCGGGGTGCGCCAGTCCGCACAGGACGCCGGGCGCTTCACGCGGCTCACGATCCAGTCGCATCGCACCTCGCACGGCGACCCGTTGCCCGGCGAGGTGGGACGCGCGGCGCTGCTGCACCGCGTGAACGCGCTCTGCCGCGGGCGCAGCATGGTGCGCCCGGAGGTGGGCGAGGCGTTTGTGGCCGCGCTCAACGACGGTGTGGCGCCGCGGCTGCCGCCGATCGGATCGCTGGGTCAGTCCGACCTGCCGGCCATGGCCGAGCTGATCGATGCGCTGCGGTCGCGCGGTCTGGTACTCCAGCGGGGTGAGCCGCTGTCGCTGCTCAACGGCAACTCGCTCTCGGTCGGAATCGGCGCGCTGGCCCTGGCCGACACGGCGCGGCTGCTCGACGCCTGCGACGTGGTGGGGGCGCTCAGCCTGGAGGGGTTCGCCGGCAACCCGTCGGTGCTGCATCCGCAGGTGGCCGACGCGCGGCCGTTCCGCGGGCTGGCAACGTCGATCGGCCGGATGCGGCAGCTGCTCGAGGGCAGCTACCTGTGGCAGCCCGGGGCGCCGCGGAACCTGCAGGACCCGCTCAGCTTCCGCACGCTCCCGCAGGTGCTGGGCGCCGCCCGCGACGCGCTCGGCCACGCCCGCATGCAGCTGGAGACCGAGCTCAACGCCTCGGGCGACAACCCGATGGTGGTCGCCTCGGAGGGCCGGATCGTTTCGGTCGGCAACTTCGACGTGACACCGGTGGCGGCGGCGCTCGACTTGATGCGGATCGCGATGGCGCAGGTGATGACGGCGAGCTGCGAGCGCATCCAGAAGCACCTGGCCGGGCACTGGTCCGGGATCTCCACCGGGCTTCGCAGCACCGACACCCCCGACGACGCGCTGGCGCTGGTCGGCGGCGGCGCGGCCGCGCTGGCCGGCGAGGCGCGGCTGCTGGCGATGCCGGTGTCACTGGAGCTGCCGACGTCGACGATCGCGGGCGGGATCGAGGACCACCTGACGATGGCGCCGCTGGGGGCGCGGCGGCTGGCCGAGACGGTGGAGCTGGCAGCGCGGCTCGGCGGCCTGGAGCTGGTCGTGTCGGCCCAGGCCATCGACCTGCGGGGAGCGGCGCCGCTGGGCGCCGGCACCGGCCCCGTGCACGCCCGCGTCCGCGAGATGGTGCCGTTCATCGGAGCCGGCGAGGCCTGGGATCAGGATCTGTCGGCCGTCGCTGCCTGGATGCGCGAGGGCGCCGGTGTCCGCCTTTAGGCAGCGTTGGCGCGACGGTCGACGTCAGGCCGGGGTCAGCACGACCCTCCGGCCGCTGCCCGAGCGCAGCAGGTCGAAGGCCTCCCCGATCTGGTCGAGCGGCAGCCGGTGTGAAATCAGCCGTTCGAGCGGTAGCCGCCCCCGTGCGTACTGGTCGAGGATCACGATGAAGTCGCGCTCGGGTCGGGCCGAGCCATACAGCGCGCCCATCACGCGCCGCTCCATACGCGGGATCGAGAGCGCCGGCAGCTCCAGCACGGCGTCCTCAGCGGGGATCCCGATCAGCACGGCGGTCCCGCGGCGACGCGTCGACAGGAAAGCCGCGCGCATCGCGTCGCTGCGGCCGGTGGCCTCGATCGCCACGTCGACCCCACCGCCCGATACCTCACGCACCCGTTCCGCCGTCTCCTCGGCGGTGGCCGCCGCTCGGACGGCGTCCGTTGCGCCGAGCGACAGCGCCGCCTCCAGTCGCCCCTCGTGCAAGTCGACGGCAATGATCGGGGCCGCCCCGACGGCGGCGAGGCCCATTACCGCCGACAGGCCGACGCCGCCGCATCCGATCACCGCCGCGCGCTGCCCGGCGCGCACCTGCGCGCTGCGCCAGGCGGCGCAGATCCCGGTGGTGACCGCACAGCCCACGAGCGCCGCCACCTCGGGCGGCACGTCATCGGGGATCGGTACGCACGACGCCTCGGGCAGCACCGTCCGCTCGGCGAACGACGAGATGAACGAGTAGTGGTAGACGGGCTCGCCGCCGCGCGACAGCCGCGTGGTGCCGTCCAGCAGCGTGCCCTGCGCCATCATCGGCCAGGCCACGCCGCAGAGGTGCGGCAGGTCGTCCAGGCACTCGGCGCAACGGCCGCACGACGGTGCCCACGAAAGCGCCACGTGCTGGCCCACCCCGACCCGCGTCACGCCGTCACCGACCGTCTCGACCACGCCCGCCCCCTCGTGTCCGAGGACGGCCGGACACCGGGTCTCGGCGGTGCCGTCGACTGCGTTCAGATCGCTGTGACAGACGCCGCTGGCCAGCAGCCGCACCTGCACCTCACCGGCCCGCGGAGGTGCCAGGTCGAGCGCCTGCACCTCGAGGTCGCCCCCGACTCCCTCCAGCACTGCGGCCTGGATGGTGGTCATGGTCGGCGAGTTTATCGACTGCGTGTTCGCACTGGTGCACGCAGCTAGGGCAGTCCCGCCCTTCCCTCATCCAGGACGACCACCGTCCGCGCGCCCTGACCGCGCCGCAGCCGCTCGAAGGCGGCCTCGATCCCGTCCAGGTCGGTGAAGTCGGACACGGCGCCGGCTACGTCCAGCCGCCCGTCCATCAGCATGCCGATCAACTCCGGCATCTCGGCGGCCGGATTGCCCGATCCGTAGAAGCAGCCCGCGATCGTCTTGTCGCTCACGAAGTCGAGCGCCGGCAGCGCCACCTCGACCCCCTTGGGAGCGATACCGACCACCACCGCCGTGCCGCCCGGCCG
>DATIOK010000159.1:0-3309 GCA_035473255.1 Gaiellales bacterium | reverse complement strand
GTCGATGCCGTTCCCGGTGCGGACAACGTGGCTGACGTGACGCCGCACAAGCTGGGCACGTTCAACGTGCGCTGCGCCGAGCTGTGCGGCGTCTGGCACGGCGCGATGGCCACCACCGGCCTGGTGCTGTCGCCGTCGGCATTCAGCAGCTGGATCGCGCAGCAGCGCGTCAAGAACGCGCCCGCCACCAGGCACCTGGCCCCCTACCACAGCGTCTACTACCCCGATCCGATCGAGCGGGCCGGCTGATGACACAGGATCCCCTCCAGGCCGCCAAGACACCCGACACGCGCTCGCCGCTGCTTCGCCCCAACCTGTTCACCGGTGCGATCGGCGCCGCGATCGGCTACATCATCGGCGTCTGGATCGGCCACCGGGTCGGCACCCACCTGGACTGGGTGTCGGCGATCGACCAGAACGACGTGTCGGTGCTGGTCGGCTACAGCCTCGGCACGATCGGCTACATCGCCGGCCTGGGGCTGCTCGACTACCCGTTCCGTCGCCTTCTGGGGCAACGGCCGGTGGACGTCGTCAAGAAGGACACGGGAGCATGGCGCTACCTGACGGTCAGCACCGACCACAAGGTGATCGGCATGCAGTACCTGTGGGGGATCGGCGTGTTCTTCTTCATCGCCGGCCTGAACGCGATGCTGATCCGCACCAACCTGCTGCGCCCCAGCCCGCCGATATTCTCGCCCGGGCAGTACCTGACCCTGGTCGGCCTGCATGGCTCGATGATGGTGATGATGGTGTCGAGCATCATCCTGGGGCCGTTCGGGCACTACCTGGTGCCGCTCATGATCGGCGCGCGGCGGATGGCGTTCCCGCGCATCGAGGCGCTTACGTTCTGGCTGACGCCGCTGTCGGGCGTGGTGCTGATGTCGGCCATCAGCTACGGCGGCTTCCCCACCGGCTGGACCGGCTACCCGCCGCTGGCGCTGCAGGCCAACGCCGGCATGGACGCCTACATCTTCGCCTTCTTCCTGGTGGCCGTGGCGATGATCCTGAACGCGATCAACCTGATGGTCACGATCATCACCATGCGCGCGCCGGGGCTTTCCTGGAACCGGCTGCCGATCTTCGTCTGGAGCATGCTGGCCACCACCGTGCTGATGCTGCTGGGCGCGCCGGTGCTGGTGGCGGGCCTGCTGATGATGACGCTCGACCGCACGTCGGGCACCAACTTCTTCGTGGCCGGCGCCGGAGGTAGCCCGTTCCTGTTCGAGAACCTGTTCTGGTTCTTCGGCCACCCGGAGGTTTACATCCTGGCGCTGCCCGGATTCGGCATCGTGCTCGAGATCCTGCCGGTGTTCGCGCGAAAGCCGCTGTGGGGCTATCGCCTAGCGGTGAGCGGGCTCCTGGGCGTGGCGCTGCTGTCGTTCATGGTCTGGCAGCACCACCTGTTCGTGAGCGGCATCAACTCCAATTTGCGGCCGTTCTACATGCTGACCACCGAGCTGATCTCGGTGCCGACCGGGTTCGTGTTCCTGGCCGGGATGGGCACGCTGTGGCGGGCCCGCATCCGCTACACGGTGCCGATGCTGTTCAGCCTGGCCTTCTTCTTCAACTTCCTGATCGGCGGCCTGTCCGGGGTGTTTCTGTCCGACGTGCCCAGCGACGTGTCGCTGCACGGCAGCTACTTCGTGATGGCCCATTTTCATTACACGATCATGGGTGGCCTGATCTTCGCCTTCTTCGGCGGCTTCTACTACTGGCTGCCGAAGATGAACGGCCTGCAGCTGAACGAGCGGCTGGCCAAGATCCACTTCTGGACGATGTTCGTGTTCTTCAACTCGACCTTCCTGCCGCTGTTCGCGCTGGGCCTGATGGGCATGCCGCGTCGCGTCTCGACCTACGCCCCGCACCTGCAGTTCCTGAACGATTGGGTGTCGGTGTCGGCGTTCGCCCTCGGCATCTCAATGCTCGTGTTCCTGGTCAACCTGGCCTACTCCTACGGCATCGCGCGGATCCCCGCCGACGCCAACCCGTGGCAGTCGCGCGGCCTCGAGTGGCAGGTGCCGACGCCGGTGCCGCTCGAGAACTTCGACGAGGTGCCGACCATCCTGGCCGGCCCCTACGAGTACGGCGACGCCAACGCCCAGCCGGTGGCGCGGCTCGGCCCGATCCTGCCCGCGGTGGCCGGAGACTGACATGGCGATCACCAGCGACATCCAAACCGAGCCGCCTCCCGACCGCGCGCTGTTCATCGGCGCACGGCTGTTCGTGGCCGGGGATGCCTTCTTCTTCCTGGGCTTCCTGTTCGCGTACCTCTACCTGCGGGCGCTGAACAGCAACGGCCTCTGGCATCCGCCGCATACCAACCCGTCGGGTGCGCTCGCGACCGTGTCGCTGGTCGCGGTGGTCGCGGCGGCGGTGATCGTGCGGGTGGCCGACGACCGGCGCGCGCAGGTGGCGGCCGCTGTCGCCACTGTGCTTGTGCTTGTGGCCGCGATCTGCGAGGGCGTGCAGCTGTTCGATCCGGGCTTCTCGCCCACCCACGCTGGCGGCTACGGAGCCGTGTTCGTCGGCTTCACGGCCGGCTTCACCGTGCACCTGCTGGGCGCGGCCTACTGGCTCGAGACGATCGCCGCCGATCGCACGACGCAGGTCGGCCTGCGGCTGCGCGAACTGCGGGCGGCGCTGGTGTTCGTGACCTTCCTGGCTGCGGTGGCTGTGATCGCCACGATCCTCTTCTACCTGGTATGAGCGCGGTTCCGATCGATCCGGCGAACGCGATCCCGCTGGCGGCCGTGGTGGTGACGACGGGACTCTACTGGGCGGGCTGGCGGCGGCGGGTGCGGCCTGCCACCGGCCCCGATCTGCGCTCCCGGCAGCTGCGCGCGTGCGCGTTTGCCGGGGCGATGGCGGTGCTGCTGATCGCGCTGGTGGGGCTGGACGGCTACGCCGACCGCGGCTTCTGGCCGCACATGCTGCAGCACGTGCTGCTGCTGACCGCGGCGGCGCCGCTGCTGGTGCTGGCCGAGCCGTGGAGCATGTTGTGGCGGCCGCTACCGCTCGGTTTCCGGCGCTCGAGTGCGGGCTGGGTGGCGCACAGCGGCCGGGCGCGTCCTCTGCGCTCGCTGGGCCGGATGCTGGCGCGGCCGATCCCGGTCCTGGTGATCTCGATCGCCGTCCTGTGGCTGTGGCACCTGCCGGCCGCCTACGACCTGGCGCTGCGCCACCAGAGCGTGCACGACCTCGAGCACCTGACGATGCTGGCCACGGCGATCCTGTTCTGGGAGCAGGTGATCGACACGGCGCCGATCCGACCGACGCTGGATCCGATCCAGCTGACGCTGTACGTCTCGG
>DATIOK010000158.1:0-1677 GCA_035473255.1 Gaiellales bacterium | reverse complement strand
ACCAGGACCCGCCGGACATGGCCTTCGCCGTGACATGAGCGGCTCGGAACATGTCAAGGCGGGTGAGACATTCTCTTACTCGGATTTGATGAGCGCTTCGGGGGTCGGTTGGTTGATCCACGCGGCGGTGGGCAGTTTCGGTGGTGTCGGCCGCTGGTGGCGGAATCTCGCCGGGTTGACGGCGTAGGCGGTGTCGAGGGTGGCGGCGCGTTGGGCCCGGATCTCGGCGGCGGTGCCGTGGTGCACCGAGGCCGCGGTGTGCAGGCCCAGTCCGGAATGGCGATGGATGTGGTTGTAGTAGTCGAAGAACGCGGCGCAGAACGAGCGGGCGTCTTCGAGCGAGCCGAACCGGCCCGGGAACGCGGGGCAGTACTTGAGGGTCTTGAAATGTGCTTCGCTGTAAGGATTGTCGTTGGAGACGTGGGGGCGGCTGTGGCTGCGGTCCACGCCCAGGTCGAGCAGCAGCTGGGCGACCGGTTTGGAGGTCATCGAGGTGCCGCGGTCGGCGTGCAGGGCGAGCTGGTCGCGCCCGATGCCGTGCCGGGCCAGGGTGTCGGCGATGAACGCCTCGGCCAACGCCCCGGTCTCCGCCGCGGCGACGGTCCAGCCGACCACGTAGCGGGAGTAGATGTCGATGATCACGTACAGCTGGTAGTAGAGACCACGTTGCGGGCCTTGCAGTTTCGTGATGTCCCAGGACCACACCTGGTTCGGCCGGTGGGCGATCAGCTCGGGTTTCTTGCGCGCCGGATGGGTCCGCTGGCGGCGCCGCTCCCGGCTCTCCCCGACCCCGGCCAGCAGCCGGTACATGGTGGAGATCGAGCACAGGTAGACCCCGTCGTCGAGCAACCGCGCCCACACCTGCGCCGGCGCCAGATCGCAGTACTCGGGTGAGTGCAGCACCGACAGCACGTGCGCGCGTTCGGCCTCGGTCAGCTTGTTCGGCGGCGCCGGCCGCGGCAGCGGCGCCGGTCGCGGTGGCGGCGGGGTGCGCCGCCGGTAGAGCGTGGCCCGCGACGTGCCGAGCAGCGCGCACGCCCGCTTGGTCGAGGTCACCGCTTCCAGCTCGGCGAAATGCGCCTCGATCACGGCTTCGACGTCGGGTCGGAATCCGCGCTCTCGGAGAGCATTTCCAAGAGCGCGTGCGCTTTTCCCGTGATCTCCAGGGCCAGTTTGGTGCGTTCCAGCTCCGCCTCGAGCCGCTCGTTGCGGCGGCGCAGCCGCTCCAACTCGACCTGCTCGGGCGAGCGGCGCGGTTTGCTCTTGGGTGCCAGCCCCGCCCGCACGCCCGCGTCGCGAGCCTTGCGCCACTCCGCGACGTGCGAGGTGTAGAGCCGCTCCCGACGCAACAACGCGCCCCGCTCCTGCGAGCCCGCCGGCAGGCCGTCGTACTCGTCGAGGATGCGGGCCTTGTACTCGGCGGTAAAGCTGCGCCGCCGCGGCCGCGCCGCCGGATCCGGCCTCTCCTCCACAACGCCAGTATCGGCGCTCTCGTCCAACGTTGCAGTCGTCATGGTCACGGCAATCGATGATCCTGTCTCGCCCTGTATGGATGAACCGCTACTGCGGATGTCTCACCTAAGCCTGCCACACAGGGCGGCGGCGCAGGAACGGTCACGGAAAGCGGAGAGGGAGGTGGCGGAGGGCCGAACCTCGAGCCGACGATTTCCTACCCGC
>DATIOK010000157.1:0-46552 GCA_035473255.1 Gaiellales bacterium | reverse complement strand
CGTAATCGTCGGCGCCCTGCCGCAGACCGTCGATCCGCTCCCGCTCGCTGGAGCGGGCCGAGAGCACGATCACGGGCACGTCGCTGTCACGACGAACGGTGCGAAGCACGTCGAGGCCGTTGACCGTGGGCAGCATCAGGTCGAGCAGCACCACGTCGGGATGACCGGCGCTGATCGCCTCCAGCGCCTGCTCGCCGTCGCCGGCGTCGCTGACCTGGTAGCCGGCGCGGGTGAGGTAACGGGTCAGCACGTCGCGCACGATCGGCTCGTCGTCGACCACGAGCACGTGAGGAGCGGGGGCGGCGGGCATCATCGCCAGGGTACCAACGGCTGCGGCATCCTCCAGCACGAATTCAGCTTCTCGTAAGGTGGCGTACCCAGTGCGAGGACGGCCCAGGGCGCCCCCGCACCGGGTGATGCGCTCAGCCGGTGACCAGACCGGTGGCGGATCCGGGCACCGATCCGGCTGCGTTCAGCCAGGTCAGCGTGCCGCCGGAGCCGATCCGGAAGGTCACGATCGAGTTCACGCCTGGCTTCGTGTTGAACACGAGCACCGACAGGTACCGGCCGTCCCCCGTGACCCACGAGTCCAGCGTCGTGCTGCCGCTGCCGCCGGAGCCGCTGATGCCGCTCGGGTCGATCAGCGACAGCTGCCCGTGGGCCGACACGCGCATGGCGGAGATGGTGCCGCTATGAGCGTCCGACACGAAGGCGAAGCGGCCGTTCGGCGACGTCGCCACCCAGCACGCTGCCAGCTGGTTGGTCTGGAGGGGGCCCGACCGCAGGTGCAGGCCGCCGAACGGCCCCACCCGGTAGGCGGTGGCGGCGCTGCTCGGCGCCTCACCCGCGTCGGATACCACCAGCACGTCACGGCTGGTGAAGGCGAACCCGAACGGAGTCGCGCCAACCGACGCGTGGGCCACGGCATGGGCCAGCGATCCGTTGCCGCGCACCCGCAGGGTGTCGATCGTGTTCGTGGTCTTGTTGGTCACGACCAGCGCCGAGCCGGAGGGGGTGAGAGCCACCTGAGCAGGGCCGGAGCCGGATGCGGCCAGGGGGCGATGCCCGTGGGCGATCCGCGCCAGACCGTGCGACGTGACCCGGAAGCCGGTGACCGAGCCGTCGCCGGCGTTCAGCACATAGACCCGGTTCCAGCTCGCGGTCACGCTGATCGGCTGGCTGCCTCCGCTCCCGATCACCTGCTCGCGCCAGACATGATCTCCGGACACGCCCAGCACCGACAGCGTGTTGCTACCGGCATTGACGGCATACAGGTGGCCGCCGTCCGGGCTGAGCGCGAGCGCACCCTGGGAGCCGAGGTTCACGCCGGTGCCGTGCCCGCCGGTGCCGACCGACCCAACCCGGTGCAGACGCCCGCCCGATCCTCTGTCGAAGACGATCACACGGTTCCCGGCGGCCGCGTTCGAAAGGGTGAAGGCGGCGTGCGCCCCAGCCGCCTGGGCCCGCACCGTCCCTGCCGCCGCGGACACCGCAGCCAGCGCGAACGCCAGCGCCAGAATTCTCCGTTTGTGCATGACCTACCTCCCGCGAATTCGATGTCTGCAGCGCATGGGTGCGCCGCATGCTGTGACCGTAGGCAGGCGATCTGTCACGGAGGTTTCGGGATTCTTACGAGGTTCGAAACCCGGCCGGTAGACTCATCAGCAGCTTGTGTCCGGCGGCACGATCGAGGGGGGTGACCATGACGGATGAGCCGGTGGAGGCGGACGAGATCTCGGCTGCCGAGGAGGGCGACGACCAGCAGTCGCTGATGGAGCTGGTCGAGCGGTTCGGGCGCGACTCGAGCGTGCTGGTGCTGCGCGAGGCGGAGCTGGCCGGTGCGCGGCACGAGACGGACGTGCGCCGTGCCGGCCGCGACGCCACCGCCGCCGCGATCGCCGCGGTCGCACTCGGGACCGCCTTCTTGCTCGCGAACTGGGCGGCCGTGCGGGGACTGTCGGGATCGCTGTCGGGCTGGCGCGCGCCGCTGTTGCTCGCGGCTGTGTGGTTGGTGGTGGGAGTCGCGGTGGCTGCACTGCCGCTGTCCCGGTTCCGTCACCTGCTGAGCCGCCCCAGCCCCTCCATCGAGGAGCGCGAGCAGGCCCGCGACGAGGCCGCGCAACAGGTGCGCGAGTCGCTGGAGCAGCTCGCCGGGGGACTGGCCGACGAGGCCCAAGCGCGCATGGTGTCGGCCATGATGCCTTCGGCGGACGGAATACTCGAGACCGGCGGAGATGTGCTGCAGGCGTCCGAGGAGCTACTTGACGACATGGTTGAGAGCGCGCCCGGCGGCAGCGTGGTCGGACAGGTGATCGACTTCGCGCTGATCCCGGGCCGCTACGGCGTCCGGGTCGCCACGACCGTGCTCAAGGGCGGGCCATCCGAGCAGGAGTAGCCGGTCAGGGGCCGCCCAGCTCGACCTGGAACAGTTCCGGCAAGGCGGCATCGAGCGCGAGCGGCAGCCGCTGGTGCGGCCAGTGGTAGTCGAGGCGGCCTGACACCGGCCGGTAGGCGGCGGTGAACAGCGTGGCAAAGCCGGCGTCCCATTCCCGCGCCAGCAGCGGGGGCTGAAGCAGCGCCTCCGTCATCGTGACGTCGTCGGCGCCCTCAGACGACATCGCCTGGAGCAGGTCGAGCCGCTCGACGCTGCCGACCCAGGCCGAGTGCTCCGGCCACTCGACCGTCTCGGGATGGTTGGTGACCGCGCGGCGGTCGGTCACCAATGCCGCGCGGTCGGGGGAGATCATGACCGTGGCGACCCGCCCGGACCGGTCGCAGAGTGTGACGTTGTAGGAGATCTGGTGCGGCAGCCGCCGCAGCACCTCGATGCCCTCCGCGACGTCCGCGGCCACCTCCAGCAGGTAGCGGATCACGAGCGGGATGCCGAACCCCTCACCCACCTCGCGCCGCCCGCCGAACGTCAGCGACACCGCGAGCCCGTCGTCGTTCATGCCGTCCACCAGGCCCCACAGGCAGTCCCCCGTGCCGAGCACGCGCCGTGACGACCAGCGTGAGCGGTAGATCGTCGCCTCGAACAGGCGCGGGTCGTAGTCGTAGTTGCGAAGCAGCACCGGCTCGCCGCCCTCGCGATCGGGGACGACCACCTGGGAGCAGGCCACGATGAACGGAGGCGGGTTCCACAGGGTCAGCATGGATGCGGCCGTGTCGTCGCCTCCGGCCAGCGCCACCAGCTGCGCGTGCACCTCGGCCAGCTCCGGCATGTGATGGTGAAGCGCGGCCTCGGCGGCCGCACGGCCGGGCCGTTCCCGGCCGCCGTCGGCTCCCAGCCACCAGGCTCGGTAGGCGTCCCACGTCTCGCGGTAGAGCGAGCTCCAGCGCGGGCCCGGCCGGTGCTCGTCGATGCCGATGAACCGCAGCGTCCGGGTCTGCGGGCGCGGTGCCGGCGAGTCGGTCAGCCACCGGCGCCACTCCGCTGGCACGAACCGCGTCCAGTCGTCCGCCGGCGAGGCGGTGGGCAGCAGGTGCCGCACGGACTCGGGCACCCAGCTCTGCCAGCCGCCCGACTCCGACTCCGGCACCTGATCGGTCTCGTGCGGCATCGCGGAGCAGTGTACGCCGGTCGACGCCAGGCGCCATTCGTGCGAACATAAGTTCGTGTCAAACGAGGCGAACATCCTCCACGCCGACCTCGATGCCTTCTTCGCGTCGGTCGAGCAGCGCGACGATCCGCGCCTGCGGGGCCGCCCCGTGATCGTCGGCGGAGGCGTGGTGCTGGCCGCCAGCTACGAGGCCAAGGCGCGCGGCATCCGCACGGCCATGGGCGGCGGCCGGGCGCGCATGCTATGCCCGGATGCGATCGTGGTGCCGCCGCGGATGTCCGCCTACTCGGAGGCCAGCAAGGCCGTCTACCGCGTGTTCGAGGACATGGCGCCGGTGGTCGAAGGCCTGTCCATCGACGAGGCCTTTCTGGACGTGCGCGGGCTCGAGCACATCACCGGAACGCCGGCCGAGATCGCCGCGCGTCTGAAGCGCGAGGTGCTGGAGCGGGTGGGGCTGCCGATCACGGTCGGCGTGGCGCGCACGAAGTTCCTTGCCAAGGTGGCGAGCGGTGTGGCGAAGCCGGACGGGCTGCTGGTGGTGCCGCCCGAGGCGGAGCTGGCGTTCCTGCATCCCCTGCCGATCGAGCGGCTGTGGGGAGTCGGTCCGGCCACGTCGGCCAAGCTCCATCTGCTCGGCATCGCAACCGTGCGGCAGGTGGCGGAGCTGACGGAGGCCGACCTCGTCTCGATGCTGGGGCGAGGCGTGGGGCGCCAGCTGCACGCGCTCGCGCACAACCGCGACCCGCGGCGGGTGCGGCCGCGGAGCAGGCGCCGTTCGATCGGCGCCCAGCACGCCCTGGGACGGCGGCCGAAGTCGTGGCACCAGATCGAGGCCAGCCTGGCGGCGCTGGTGGAGCGGGTCACCCGCCGCATGCGCGCGGCCGGACGGGCCGGGCGGACGGTGGTGCTGCGGCTGCGCTTCGACGACTTCGCCCGCGTCACGCGATCGCACACGATGCCTTACCCAACCGCCCAGACGCAGGCGATCCTGCTGACCGCACGCGCGCTGCTGGCGACCGCCCGGCCCATGATCGAGCGCTGCGGCCTGACGCTGGTGGGTATCGCCGTCACCAACCTCGAGGACGGCTCAGCGCTGCAGCTGGAGCTGCCGTTCAACCGCCGCAGCCGGGACGAGCTTGACGCCGCGCTCGATCAGGTGCGCGACCGGTACGGGTCGGCGGCCGTGATCAGGGCTGCGTCGCTGGGCCGCGACCAGCGATCGCCACCGCCGCTGCTGCCGGACTGACCGCCGGCGCGTCGCCGGGGCCGGGAGGCGTCGTCCACGGCTCGCCGTGGGCCAGCCGGTCCGGGTGCTTCGCCTCGTGCTTGCGGTGCAGGGCCGTGTGGTGGTCCAGCAGGCGTGCGAAATCCGAGAAGGCGGTACCGGGATCACCCGCCCACCAGTGTTCAAGCCACCCGATCACTCGGCTCGTCGGTCTCCGGTGCGGCCGCCGCGGGTGCGGCGGGCGCTGCGGGCGGGGTCTCCGGCGCCGGCACCTCGGTCGGCGGCAGCGGCGGCA
This sequence comes from Gaiellales bacterium, assembly GCA_035473255.1. Lineage (GTDB taxonomy): Bacteria > Actinomycetota > Thermoleophilia > Gaiellales > JAICJC01 > JAICYJ01. Next base: position 41,472 of record DATIOK010000157.1, on the reverse strand, counting down.
GGGCGGAGGTCGGGATCGGGTCAACCGGCGGCGGAGTGCGCCGTCCGGTCACGGCCGACGCCATCCGCGACAGCACACCCGTGTGCTGCTCGCTGGCCTGGAGGCCGGCAACGAAGGTGGCACGCACCGCCTCCAGCGCGTGCTCGTCGACCGGCGGCGGCTCGGGGTTGGGGATGTCCTTGGGCAGCTCGCCGATCACGGTCGCGTCCAGCCAGAACAGCTCGTCCTCGCGGCAGACCGCGATGCTGGCCGTCACCGGGCCGGCGCCGTCGCCGAGCTGGCCGGCCTCGGCCTCGTCGGCGTCCACCTTGACGCTGACATCGACCATCGGCGTCCCGCACATCGGGCACGAGCGCTTACCCGCGACGGCATCCTTGGAGCCCTGCCAGATCGCTTTGATCTCGTCCTCCTGCACATGGCCGTAGGCGGCCGTCATCGTGCAGGCGGCGCCGTGGCCGTTCGGGCACGACCAGAACGTGTCGTAGCCGTTTGCGCCCAGCGCGAGCTCGGCCTGACAGGTGGGGCAGGTGGGCGAATCGGGGGATGCCATGGGTTCTGGACTCCTTCGTAAACGATCAATTGGCAACGCCGGCGCTGACGCCGCCTGAGAGGTATCGGACGGGAGGCGCCAGTACATGAGCGCCGCCTGGCGCGGGGTAGAGTTGGACGCGATGCACCCCGCGGCGCCGAGATCGGTCACATGTTCCTGAACTCGATGCCGCGCCTGGATGTGCTGAGCGACGATGACCTGGCCACGCTCGACGCCGGCTGGGAGCGGCTGGCGGCCGAGGTGGGCGTGCGGTTCGACCACCCCCGCGCGCTGGAGCTGTTCCAGGCGGCCGGCCAGACCGTGGACGGCGAGGTCGTGCACTTCGACCCGGGCTTCCTGCGTGCGCAGGTGGCGACGGCCCCGGCGAGCTTTCACCTGCACGCCCGCAACCCCGCCCGCAGCCTTGAGGTGGGCGGCGACCAGATGATCTTCGCGGCCACCAACGGCCCGCCGTTCGTGCGGGCAGGCGGCGAGCGCCGCGACGGCACCATGGCCGACCTGGAGCGGTTCCTGATGATGACGCAGATGACCGACGTGCTGGACACGCCCGGCCGCAGCATCGTCGAGCCCAACGACGTGCCGCTCGACGTGCGTCACCTGCTGCGGGCGCTGGAGGCGATCCGTCTGACCGACCGGGTCTGGTCAGGAGAGCCGTCGCCGCAGCGCTCGGCCGAGGACTGTTTAGCGATGGCGGCGATCGTGATGGGCGGAGCCGAGGCGATGCTGGAACGGCCGGCCGTGTTCTGCAACATCAACGTCAACTCGCCGCTGCACTACGACGTGCGCATGCTGGAGGGCCTGTTCGCCTACGCGGACGCCGGCCAGCCGGTGATCGTGACCCCGTTCCTGCTGATGGGGGCGATGGCGCCGGTCACCGTTCCGGCAGCGCTGGTCCAGCAGACGGCCGAGGTGCTGGCCGGGCTGGCGCTGGTGCAGCTGGTGCGCCCGGGCGCACCCTGCGTGATGGGTTCGTTCCTGTCGGCGACCGACATGCAATCGGGCGCGCCGTCGTTCGGCGGGCCTGAGTCGGCGTTCGGCCTGTATGCGTCCGGCCAGCTGGCGCGCCGGTTCGGGCTGCCGTGGCGATCGGGCGGCGGCACGCTGACGGCCAGCCAGACCGTCGACTTCCAGGCCGGCTACGAGGCCTTCAACACGCTCAGCGCCGCCTTCCTGTCAGGCGCAAACGTGTGCTGGCAGTCGGCCGGGTGGCTGGAGGGAGGCCTGGTCACCTGCTTCGAGAAGTTCGTCGCCGACGTCGAGCTGATTGAGCTGCTGCAGCAGCAGTTCGCGCCGGCCAGGATCGACGAGGCCAGCCTCGCCTACGACGCGCACGTCGAGGTCGGCCAGGGCGGCCACTTCTTCGGCACCGAGCACACGCTCGCGCACTTCCGCGACTGCTTCTGGCGGCCCACGATCGGGTCGACCGACAACATCGACCGATGGCGCAAGAAGGGGTCGCGAGACTACGCCGGCCGCTGCGAGGACCGCTGGCCGGCGTTGGTTGAGAGCTACGAGCAGCCGCCGCTTGACGACTCCGTCGAGGCAGAGTTGGTCGAGTTCGTGGAACGGCGAGCCCGCGAGCTGGGCGACACCGTCGGCATCCGGCACGGCCCGGTGCAGGCGGGGCACCGCGAGGCATCGTAGGGCGCGCCCTAGACGCCCTCCTCGCGGGCCGCCCGGCGCCGCAAAGCCACCCCGGTCAGCGACTCACGAATGACGCGGTCGGCCACCAAGGCCGTGATGTCGGCTCCGCCGACCATCGTGGGCAGCACCTCGACCACGTCCGAGCCGACCAGGTCGAGCCGGCCGGCCAGCGACCGGCAGGCCCACAGCAGCTCGGTGGGCGTCATGCCACCCGGCTCGGGAGTGCCGGTGCCGGGGGCGAATGCGGGGTCGAGCACGTCCACGTCGACGGTCAGCAGCACCGGTCCGGGGCCGACGATGGCGACGGCCCGCTCGACGATCTCCTTGATGCCGCGGTCGCGCACGTCATGCGCGAAGAAGGACGTAATCCCGCGCTCGCGCTGCCAGGCGAACTCCTGCTCGCCGGGCCAGTAGCCGCGCAGGCCGATTTGCACATAGCGCGAGGGATCGACGTGGCCGCGGTCGACGGCGTTGTACATGGGGGTGCCGTGCGAGAGCACGCGCTCCCACTGGAGCGCCCCGGTATCTGTGTGGGTGTCGAAGTGGACGAGGCCGATGGGGCCGTGCACCGAGGCCAGCGCCTCCGCCTCGGGCTGGGTGATCGAGTGGTCGCCGCCCAGCAGCACCGGCATCACGCCTGCCGAGGCGACCTCCGCCACCAGCGCCGTGATGGCGGCGTGCGACGACTCGGGGTCGGCCGGGACGCAGGCGGCGTCGCCGTAGTCGACAACGCGCAGCTCCTCGAACGCGTCGATGCCTGCCTCGAGGTGGACGCCGTGGGGCGCGCCGGCGGCGCGGATCGCGCGCGGGCCAAAGCGAGTGCCGGGGCGGTCGGTCACGAGCTCGTCCATGGGCGCGCCGATGATGGCGGCGTCGACGCCGGCCAGGTCGGCCAGATCCTCGGTGTAGGGCAGGCCGGCGAACGTCAGCAGCCCGGCATAGTCGGGCTTGCCGTCCGCATGGCGTGACCAGCGTCGCTGGGGATCGATCATGCCGGGTCTCCTTGCTCCTGGGGTGGGAGCCGACATTCTGGCGCGTGGTGGCGCGGCGTGCCGCGGCTCAGCGTTCCGGCACCTCGCCCGGCTGCCACAGCTCGAAACGGTTGCCCTCCGGGTCAACCGCATGCCCGAAGCGGCCGTAGCTGGCCTCGGACACCTCATCGTCGACGGTGGCGCCGGCCGCCCGCAGCTGCTCGAGCATGGCGTCGAGGTCCTCGACCCGGAAGTTCAGCATGGTCTGTTGCTCCAGCCCGCCGAAGTAGTCGGTGTCGGTCGGAAACGGCGCGAACACGGTGGGGCCGGCCTGCTGCGTCCACGACCACTTCGTGTCCATGCTGGGGATGCCCAGGTTGGCCTCATACCAGGCCGCCAGGCCGGCAGGGTCCTTGGCGCGGAAGAAGAAGCCGCCGATGCCGGTGACGCGCTGCATGGTGGCACCGTACACGCTGCGGCCGCCCGCGAACGGGCACACCGCTGGGCGTCGCCTATGTACTGCCGATGCGGCCTGCAAAGGCGGTTTGCGACCGGCGCCGGAAGGGGCAAGACTGGTGCCGAGACCACTGACGAAGGGACAGCGGATGCCGCGACGAGTCGTGCTGCTGGTGGGTACGCGTAAGGGATGCTTCGTGATGGAGAGCGACCTCGATCGCCGGGACTGGCGGATCCGCGGGCCGTACTGCGACGGCTGGCCGGTCTACCACGCGATCTACGACGGCGAGTCGGGCACGATCTACGCCGCAGCCGCCAGCGAGTGGCACGGCTCCGGCATCTGGCGCAGCGGTGACCTGGGCGAGAGCTGGCAGCTTTCCAGCGAGGGCCTCGGCTACGGCGAGGACGCCGAGCTGAAGCTCTCGAAGGTGTCGGGGCTGTCGGCCGCACACGGTCGCGTGCTGGCCGGCGCCGAAGCGGCGGGCGTGTTCGAGAGCCGCGACGGCGGCGCCACCTGGTCGCTCAAGAGCACGCTCGACGGCCAGCCAGGCCGCGAGCTCTGGAACATCCCTGAGAACCAGCCGCCCGGGCACCTGGGCATGCCGGCGATCATGCCGCACCCGACCGAGCCCGAGCACTTCTGGGTGGTGATCCAGGGCATGGGCATCTTCGAGACGACCGACGACGCGGCCACATGGACGCCCCGCAACAACGGCCTGCGCGCCGCGTGGCCGCGCGAGCACGAGGACGTCGGATTCTGCGTCCACAAGCTGGTGATGTCGCCGCTCGATACGGATCGCATGTACCAGCAGAACCACGTCGGCATGCACCGCAGCGACGACGGCGGCCACTCATGGGTGGAGGTGACCGAGGGCCTGCCCACCGAGTTCGGGTTCGCCGCAGCCACACACCCCCACGACCGCGACAGCTTCTATGTGATCCCGCTCGACCCCGGCCACGGCCGCTTCATGCCCGACGGGCACGCGTCGGTTTGGCGGACGAGCGATGCCGGCTCGAGCTGGCGGCGCCTCGACAGCGGCCTGCCGAAGCAGGACGCCTACCTGGGCGTGCTGCGGGAGGGCATGGCGATCGACGACCTGGACGTGCCCGGGCTCTACTTCGGCACCAGCACCGGCCAGGTATTCGCCAGCGCCGACGAGGGCGAGAGCTGGTCAGAGATCGCCAGCTACCTGCCCGCGATCGCATCGGTCGAAGTGGCAGTGGTGGAGTGAGATGGTTGATTCCACGAGCTACGCGGCGCTCCGTCTGCGATCTGCGTCATCGCAGATCGCTCCCGACCGGCGCAAGCTTTGGCTTGCGCCTAGGTCTGGGACACGCCGGACGACACGATCGTCCTCGGCCAGGACATCATCCAGCCTGCCCTGCGGACGCTCCCGACGTCCAGCGCGCCCCAGCCTGCGCCCAGCATCCACGCATCCCGTGAAACCAACCATCTAGTGGCCGAGCTGCACCTCCCCGCAACCCTGCCCTCGCTGTTTGAGGACCTGCCTCGCACGCTCGAGGTGGAAGCCGGAACGGTGAACGAGGCGATCGACCGGCTCGACCAGCGCTGGCCCGGGATGCGCGACCGGCTGTGTGAGCCGGGCCCTCAGCTGCGCCGCCACATCAACGTCTACGTCGACCGCGAGCGAGCCGGGCTCGACACCAGGATCGAGGACGGCTCGCGGGTCGACGTGATCGCCGCCATCAGCGGCGGCTGAGCTACTTGTCCGGCTTGCGGGCACGGCTGGGGGCGACGCGGGCCGGCTCGTTCGGCATCTTCGGATAGACCGGCGGCCAGGGAGCATCCATCAGGCCGGCCGCCATGTCGCGGCGGTGCATCTCCATCAGCGGCTCCAGCGACTGGGGCCGCTCCGGCATCGACCCCCAGGCGTCGCCCTTTTCGGCAACGCGCGCCGGCACGTTGGCCAGAGTCAGCTCCTGGGGATCGATGTCGTCGAGCTCGTCCCACGCGAACGGCATCGAGACCTGGCCGCCGGGCCGCGGCCGCACCGTCCAGGCCCCGATCACGGTCTTGTGGGGCGCGTTCTGGTTGAAGTCGACGAACACGCGCTCGCCCCGCTCCTCCTTCCACCAGGCGGCGGTGGTCAGGTCGGGTCGGCGGCGCTCCAGCTCGCGGGCCAGGGCGACCGCCGCCTCGCGCACCACGAACGAGTCCTGCTCGGGCCGCAGCCGCACGTAGACGTGGATGCCGTTGCGGCCGGTGGTCTTGGGGTGGCCCTCGATGCCGAGCTCGTCGAGCAGCGCCCGCGTCTCGGTGGCCGCCTCCTTGACCATGGCCAGATCGACGCCGGGCGAGGGGTCGAGGTCGATCCGCAGCTCATCGGTGTGGTCGGGGTCGGCCGCCAGGTACGGCCACACGTGCAGGCCGATGCAGCCGAGGTTCACGGCCCACACGATGTGAGCGACGTCGGCCGCGACCAGCGCCTGAGAGGGTGTGCCGTTGGGCGTCTGCACGGTGGTGGTCTGCAGCCAGTCGGGCGCGTTCTTGGGCACGCGCTTTTGGAAGAACGACGATCCACCGGCGCCGTCCGGGTAGCGCTCCATCAGCACCGGGCGGCCACCGAGAGCGCGCATCAGCGGCTGCTCGATCGCCAGGTAGTAGGTGGCGAGATCGAGCTTGGTCTCGCCCCGCTCCGGGAAGAACGTCTTCGCCGGATTCGACAGGACGAGCGTGCGGCCGGCGGCCGCGATCTCTGCTGAGGCTTTTTCGGGCATCCCTTCGCTGGCGATGATACGCCGCCCTGTGCGAGGGTTCGTGCAGATGACGAGCGACCTGGCACCGGTGATCCGCCGAAACACGCTGCTCCTGTCCACCACCAGCGCGGTCAACTCGGTGGTGCTGCAGCTGGCCGCGGCCGTGTCGACGCTGACGTTCGTGCTGGTCACGGGCCACGCCGGGCTGCTGGGCCTCGGCCCCGCCATCTTCCTGACGTCGTCGGGTGTGACGGCGGTGATCGCCGGGCGCACGATGGACCGGCACGGACGCCGGCCGGTGCTGGCGGTCGGGTTCGTGGCGCTCTCGAGCGGATGCGCGTTGAACGCGCTGGCAACGCGCACGTCATCGGTGCCGGCGCTGCTGGCCGGGCTGGTGCTGATCGGAGTTGGCATGGCCACGTCGCTCCTGATCCGGACGGCGGCCGGTGACATGTACGCGCCGGAGCGTCGCGCGCGCGGCATCTCCTACGTCCTGTTCGGGTCGGTGTTCGGGGCGATCCTGGGTCCGGCGGTGTTCAGCCCGATGTTCGCAGGCAAGCAGGTCAACCCGGACGTGCTGACGGTGCCGTGGCTGGCGGCCGCAGGGATCGCGCTGGTGGCGATGGCGATCGTGATGCTGGTGCGGCCGGACACGCGGGAGATCGCGATCCAGATCGGCGCGGAGCAGGGCGATCCCCCACCCGGCGCCGCCGCGCCGCTGGCCGAGATCCTGCGCCGGCCCGGGGTGCTGCCGGCGATGGCCGCGAGCCTGGCCAGCTTCGCCGTGATGGTGTCCGTGATGAACCTGTCGGGGTACGTGGTCGTTCAGATGCACCACCATGCGCAGGACGCGGTGTTCCCGATCATCGGCGCGCACGTGCTGGGCATGTATGCGCTGGTGATGGTGGTCGGCACGCTGATCGACCGGATTGGGCGGACGCCCGCTCTGGCCATCGGCCTGCTGGTGATGGGTGCGTCGGTGCTGTCGCTGCAGTGGGTGCAGGGCGTGCCGGCGACGGCGGTGCTGCTGTTCGGGCTCGGCATCGGCTGGAACATCTCGTTCGTCGCGGCGACGGCACAGCTGGCGGATCTGAGCAGCGCGCTCGAGCGAGGCAAGCTGCTCGGCTTCAACGACCTGATCGCGTCGCTGCTGGGCGCATCGATGGCGCTGGTCGGCGGCTACGGGCTGGAGACGTCCGGCGTGGGCGCGCTGGCCGTGGGTGCGGCGGTGGTGGTCGTATCGCCGGTGGCGTGGATCCTGTGGCGCGAGCAGCTGCCCACGGCGTCGTCGGAGGCCTGAGCGTCAGTCGTGGATGCGCTCGCCGCGGGCGAGCATGGCGACGAATGTCTCGATTCGCCGGGCGCGGGTCGCGGGACGCTTGGCGTCCTGGATGCGATAGAGGATGGCGTAGCGGTTGCGGCTGTCGAGCGACTCGAAGAATGCGCGGGCGGCAGGATCGCGGTCGAGCTCGCGAGCGAGGTCGTCGGGCACCTGGGCGGCGCTCTGCGGCTCATACGCGGCGTCCCAGCGACCGTCCGCGCGGGCGCGCTCGACCTCGCGCAGGCCGGACGGCTGCATCTCGCCGCGCTCGATCAGGAGCTCGGCCTTGGCGCGGTTGACCTGCGACCACCTGCTGCGGCGAGCGCGGGGAGCGAAGCGCTGCACCCAGTGGTCGGCGTCGAACGATTGCTTGCGGCCGTCGATCCAGCCAAAGCAGATCGCGACCTCCAGCGCGTCGGCATGCGTCACGGACTCGATGCCACTGCCCTTGCGGGCGATCTTCAGCCAGATGCCCTCGCTGCCCTCCGGCTGGCCGGCGAGCCACTCACGCCAGGCCCGCTTGCTGGGGAATGAGAGCGTCGTATGCTGCTTCTCAGCCACGCGAGCACGGTAGTCGCAAATCTGATCGCCGCCCAGCGGCGTATCCGAAGGCGGGATCGAAGGTGACGGTGCGCTGGGCATCGTCCCGCCCGCCGCGGGGTTCGTCGAGGACGTGCAGCAGCAGAATCCGGGCGCACGGCGTTGTCCTAGGCGCGGACGCGGGCGTGCTCGGGGTCGACCAGCACGTCGGCGGCCAGCTCGGCGGCGACCGGTCGGCCCAGCACCTCGACCTCGACCCTGGCGTCGTCGGCCAGGTCGGCCGGCAGGTACGCGAACGCGATCGTCCGCCCCACCGTGTGCCCGTAGCCAACGCTCCGCACACGGCCGGCCGTCGTCCCGTCCACCAGCACCGCCTCGCCGCCGTAGGCCGGCAGGTAGTCCTCGGCGCCCACCAGCAGCGTGCGGATCCGGCGCGACGGCTCCGTGGCGGCCGCCCGCAGCGCCTCGCCGCCGATGAACTCGCCCTTGTCCAGAGCCACGCAGAAACCGAGCCCGGCCTGATACGGCGTGTCCCCGCCCGTCAGGTCGCTGCCCATGTAGCGGTAGCCCTTCTCCAGCCGCAGGCCCTCAAGCGCCCGGTACCCCGCGATCGCGAGGCCGTGCTCGCGCCCCGCGGCCGCCAGCCGGTCCCACACCTGCACCGCGTCCGGCGCCTCCGCGTACAGCTCGAAACCGAGCTCGCCGACGTAGGTGATGCGCTGCGCCAGCACCGGCTCGCCGATCCGGATCTCGCGCGCCGTGCGAAACGGGAAGGCCGCCGCCGAGACATCGTCGTCGCTGCACGCCGCCACCACCTCCCGCGCCCGTGGCCCCCAGAGGCCGATCACCGACAGCCGCTCCGTCACCTCGCGCATCTCCACCGGCCCGTCCTCGTCTCGCATGTGCAGCCGCAGCCAGCCCATGTCCGACTCGACAACGCCGGCTCCCGTGACCACCCGAAACCGCTGTTCGCTCAGCCGCGTCACGGTCACGTCGGCGACGATCCCGCCGCGGGCGTTCAGGAACTGGGTGTAGACGACGCTGCCGGCCGGCCGGTCGATGCGGTTGTCGCAGACCCTGTCCAGCAGCGCAAGCGCGCCGGGGCCCTCCAGCTCGATCTTGCCGAACGACGACATGTCGATCATCCCGACCCGCTCCCGGACCGCCCGGTGCTCCTCGCCCACCGCCTGGAACCAGGGCGGCCGCGTCCAGCCGTACCCGCGCTGGTCGGCACCGGCCCGGCGCCACGGCTGCCCGGGTCGCAGGTGGTCGGCCCGCTCCCAGCCGTTCTTGGAGCCGAACACCGCTCCCGCGTCCTGCAGCCGACCGTGCAGCGCGCTCAGCCGGTTGGGCCGGCCCCACTCATCGTGGTCGTCCGGGTACCGCAGCCGGTAGTAGTAGCGGTAGACCTCGCGCCCGGCCGCGTCCACCTGGGCCGGCGGCCGATACGCGTCGCCGAACCGCCAGGCCCGCATCCCATGCACGTCGAGCTCGGTCTCGCCGTCCGTCATCCATTCCGCAATCGTCTTTCCGATCCCGCCCGCCCCGCCGAAGCCGTTCAGCGACAGCCCTGCAGCCATCCAGAAACCGGGCACCCCCGGCACCGGGCCCAGCAGCGGATTCCCGTCCGGCGTCATCGCGTCGGGGTGGCACTCCAGCGTGACCATGCCCGCGTCCTCCAGGAACGGGAACCGCCGCGCAGCGCCGCTCCAGAGCTGCGCGAACCGCTGCTCGTCGGCCGGCAGGTTGCTCCCCGCGTGATCCCACGGTACCCCGTCAAGCCAGCGCGAGACCGGGTTCGGCTCGTAGCCGCCGAACAGCACCCCGCCCGCCTCGGAGCGCCCGTACACGAGGTTGTCGGTGTCCCGGAAGCAGGGCATGTCGCGCGGCAGCTCGTGCCCGTCCACCGCCTGCAGCGCAATGTGCTGATGGTCGACCGGCACCGACGGCGTGAACGCCCCGACCATGGCCGACACCTGCGGCGCCCAGATCCCACAGGCGTTGACGACGTGCTCGGCCTCGATCCGCCCACCGCTGGTCAGCACCGCGCGCACCGCCCGCCGGTGATCAAGCTCGATCCCCGTCACGCGCGTGTTCTGCAGCACCGCCGCCCCCAGCTCGCGGGCGGCGTCGGCCAGCGCGTGCGTGGCCGTGTGCGGGTCGACGCAACCGTCCTGCTCGACCCAGATCGCGCCGTACAGGTCCTCACGGCTGGCCTGCGGCATCCGCTCCAGGGCCTCGTCCGGCGACAGCACGTGCACGTCCAGCCCGATGCCGCGGGCCCGGCTCGCCCCCCGCTCCAGCTCCACCAGGCTCCCGGGGCTGGACGCGATCCGGAGGCTGCCGAGCCGGTCGAACACTCCCAGCCGCTGGTACAGCTCCACGCTGTAGCGCCGGAACCGCATCATCGCCGGGGAGGGGTTGAACTGGGTCACCAGACCGGCCGCGTGGCAGGTCGAACCGCTGGTCAGCTGAGCCTTCTCGACCAGCACCACGTCCCGCCAACCCGCCAGCGCCAGGTGGTAGGCGACGCTGCATCCGGTGACACCGCCGCCGATGACGACGACCTGCGCGCGGTCGGGGAAACTGGTCTGTACCACGTTTTCGGGACTGACTATAGTGGTCGCCATGCCGGTCGACAAAGCCATCGACGAGCTGATCGACGTCGTCCCCGAGCTGCGCGGAGAGCGCGTCGTGACCGAGCTCGCAGGCGGCCTCACGAACACCAACTACAAGGTCGAGACCGACCAGGGCACCTTCGTCGTGCGCATCTCGGCAAAGGACTCGGGCATGCTCGCGATCGACCGCGAGAACGAATACCAAAACACGGTCGCCGCCGCCGAGGAGGGCGTCGGCCCGGCCGTCATCGGCTACATCCCGGAGCGTTCGCTGATGGTGCTGGAGTTCATCGAGGGCCAGACGCAGAGCGCCGAAGACCTGCGCCGCGGCGACAAGATCGAGATGGTGGCGCACGCCTGCCGGCGTTTACACGGAGCCGCCCGCTTCCGCGATGACTTCAACATGTTCGACATCCAGCGCCGCTACCTGGCGCTCGTGCAGGAGCGCGGCTTCAAGCTGCCCGACCGCTACCTCGAGTTCGAGCCGGCCGTGCGCGAGATCGAACGTGCGATGGCCGTCCGCGATGAGGGCACCGTCCCGTGCAACAACGACCTGCTGGCCGAGAACTTCATCGACACCGGCGGCGCGTTCCGGCTGATCGACTACGAGTACTCGGGGAACAACGACGCGTGCTTCGAGCTCGGCAACGTCTGGAGCGAGTCGAACCTGTCGCTCGACCAGCTCGACCAGCTGGTGGCCGCCTACTACGGCCGGCCGCTGCGCAACAAGGTGGCCCGGGCGCGGCTGTGGGGGCTGATGTCCAAGTACGGCTGGACGCTGTGGGCCTCCATCCAGGACGGCGTCTCCGACATCGACTTCGACTTCTGGGAGTGGGGCCTCGAGAAGTACGACCGGGCCGTGCTCGAGTTCGACGGCGCGGACTTCGGCCGGCTGCTCGACGACGTCACCGCCGACGAGTAGCACCGTCGCCAAGGCCGCGGCGCGGTAGTCTCAGGGCCATGACGGACTGGCCGAACGGCGCGCACGGCGCGGTCGCCTTCACCTTCGACTTCGACGCGGAGGAGGTGTGGATCGCCGACGACCCCGAGAACGCCAACCGCCCCGGCCTGCTCTCGCAGGGCACCTACGGCGCGAAGGTGGCGGTGCCGCTGATCCTCGAGCTGCTGGCCCGCCACGGCCTGCGCCAGACGTTCTTCATCCCCGGCCGCGTGGCCGAGCGCCACCCCCACCGCGTGGCGGAGATCCTGGCCGCCGGGCACGAGGTGGCGCATCACGGCTACACGCATACCTCACCGGCCACGCTGTCGCCCGCCGATGAGGAGGACGAGCTGGTGCGCGCGCTGGATGTGCTGCGCGGCCTCGGCGCCGACCCGGTCGGCTACCGCTCGCCGTCCTGGGAGTTCTCGCCCGCAACGATCGGGCTGCTCGGCAAACACGGCTTCGCCTACTCGTCCAACTACATGGACGACCTGCACCCCTACCTGCACCCGGGCGGCGAGCTGGTGGAGCTGCCTATCCAGTGGATCCTGGACGATGCCGCCCACTTCTGGTTCTCGGGCAGCGGCATGGACTGGACGCGGACGATCTCGCCGCCGTCACACGTACATGAGATCTGGTCGGCGGAGCTCGACGGCATCGTCGCGCTGGGCGGCTGCTGCGTCATCACGATGCACCCGCAGGTGATCGGGCGTCCGCACCGGCTGGCCTTCCTCGACCGGTTCATGACCGAGGTGCGCGCCCGCGGCGACGTCTGGATCGCGACCTGCGCCGAGATCGCCGCGCACGCGCGGTGAGCGACGGGCCCGGCCTGACCGGCCGGCGGGCGCTGGTAACCGGCGGCAGCTCCGGCATCGGCGCGGCCACCGCGGCGCTGCTTCGCGAGCGCGGCGCCGCGGTGGCGACGCTCGACCTGCACGACGCCGACCTGACAGCCGACGTGCGCGACGAGGTGATGATCGCCGACGCCGTGGCGGGCGCCACCGAGCGGCTGGGCGGCGCGCCGGACCTGCTGGTGGCGAGCGCCGGCGTCTACCGGATCGAGCCGTTCCTGACGCTGACCGCCGCCGAGTGGGACGACGTCCAGGCCATCAACCTGCGCGGCGTGTTCCTGACCGGCCGCGAGGTGGCGCGGTCGATGATCGCGGCCGGCAGCGGCGGCAGCATCGTCAACCTGGCATCGACCGCGGCGCTGGCGGCGGACGCCGGCGAGCCGACGGCCCACTACAACGCCAGCAAGGCGGGCGTGGTCGCGCTGACCAGGCAGATGGCGGTCGAGCTGGCGCCGCACGGTATCCGCGTCAACTGCGTGTGCCCGGGCGTGATCGACACCCCGATGCTGCGCATGATGGACGACCCGGACGCGGGCGAGCGGTACCTTCGCGAGTCCGTGCCGCTGGCGCGGCTGGGCGCCGCCCGTGAGGTGGCGGCCGCGATCGCGTTCCTGGCCTCGCCCGAGGCCGCCTACGTGACCGGCGTGGCGCTGCCGGTGGACGGCGGGCTCACGCTGTAGCCCGCGTGTAGTCGATCCGCCACAGCTGGTCCCAACCGTCGGCCGCCGAGTGCGACCACGTCCACTCGAAGCGGTCGGCGGCGATCGCCGCGAAGCGCATCCGCTTGCGGCGTCCGTCGGCGTCCAGCTCGGTCGTGAACAGCTCCATCGCTCCGTCGCGCATGCCGCCGACGAGATGGAACCACGACCCCTGGCTGTCCATCCAGGTCTGAACCCACCGCGCTGCTGCGGCGTCGTAGACCGAGATGCTGGTGCCGACCAGCCCGGGTGCGTCGAACGACTCGCGGATGACGTGGCCCTCACACACGGCCTCCACGACGTTCGTGCCGGCGCCGCCGTCCCAGCGCGCCTGCCAGCGGCCCAGCCAGAAGTCGAACTGCCTGCGCGGATCGTCCATGCCGGTGGGACGCACCAACGGGGGCCGCGGTTTGCCGATTCCACAATTCCGTGACAACCCCGCCGTTCGGGTGATCAACCTTCCGCGTCTGCGGCCGATCACATTCAGGGTACGTGAGCCAGACGGAGGGGTCAGCATGATCGAGGGAACGTGGTCCGAGGCACGGCGGATCGAGTCGTGGCCGCCGCCATCGCTGGCGCAGGCAGTCCAGAACGCCGGCGGCGGCGAGCCCGCCCCCAGCTTCGCCGCGCGGCGGCCGATCTACGACCGTGCGCTCGACGTGCACGCCTACGAGCTCCTGTTCCGTGCCGGCGACACCGGCCACGCGACCGCCGAGACGGTGGTCACCACCTTCGCCGACATCGGGCTGGACGCGCTGGTCGGGGGTCGCTCCGGTTTCGTCAGCGTTACCCGCGACTTCGTCATGCACGGCCTCGTGACGACGCTCCCGGCCGAGCGCGTGGCGCTCGAGCTGCACCGCTCAGATGTGGTCGATCCACAGGTGCTGGCCGAGCTGGAGCGGCTGGGCGGACTCGGCTACACGATCGTGCTCGACGGATTTGTGGTGCGCGACGACAGCCTGCCGCTGCTGGAGGTGGCCGATTACGTGAAGCTGGACGCGCGCGTCTTCAGCCGAGAGGAGCTAGTTGCGCAGGTGGCTGAGCTGGAGCCGTACGACGTCGAGCTGATCGCCGCCGGAATCGAGGACCACGCCACCTTCGAGCTCTGCAAGGAGGTTGGCTTCGACTACTTCCAGGGCGACTTCTTCTGCCGGCCGCGTACGGTCGCCGGCCACGGCATCCCCGCCAACCGCCTCGCCCAGATGCGGATGATGGCGGTGCTGCAGGACCCTGATTGCGAGCTGGACGACCTCGAGCAGGCGATCAGCGGCGATCTCGGCCTCAGCGTCCGGCTGCTGCGCTGGATCAACTCCGCCTACTTCCTGCTGCCGCGGAAGGTCGGCTCGGTGCGCGAGGCGTTGCTGCTGCTGGGCGTGCGCAACGTGCGCAGCTGGGCGCTGCTGATGACGCTTGCCGGAATCGAGGATCAGCCCGGCGAGCTGATCCGCACCGCCATGACGCGGGCCAAGATGTGCGAGCTAGTGGCGCAGGCGCTCGACCGCCCCGACGCCGACGCGCACTTCACCGTCGGCCTGTTCTCGGTGGTGGACGCCTTCATGGACACGAGCATGTCGGACGTGCTGAACGAGCTGCCGCTGCCGGCCGAGGTGTCGGACGCGCTGCTCGGGCGCTGCGGGCACCTGGGCGAGGTGCTTGACTGGGTGCGGGCCTACGAGTGCGGAGACTTTGAGTGCCTGACGCCCTCCCCGCGAGCCGATGCCATGCTTCGCGACGCCTACGTGGTGGCGCTGCGCTTCGCGGACGAAGCCGAGTCGTCGGCCCCGCAACACGCGGTCGTCACCTAGGCGGTCAGGTGCCGTTCCAGGCCATGTGCCAGACGGCGCCGAAGGTGACGGCGAGCAACAGCACGTTCTGCCAGTAGCCGCTCACCCATCGAGGGTACGGGCGGGCGGGGGCGCCCGCAATCGCCGCGGGGTCAGTCGTCGTCGGAATCGTCGAACAGGTTGCGCGCGCCCATGCGGCCGACCGGCTCGACCTTCTTCAGCTGGTAGGGCGAGCCGTAGAACATGCGGTGGGTGAGGCCGCCGGCGGCATAGGGCTCGTCCATCTCCAGCATCACGCTGGCGCCGGCGACGTGCACGACGCGGCCGTACGCGCCCTCGAGCTGCGCATGGGACGGCAGATCGCCGGGCATGCCCTGCAGCCGGACGTAGTCGCCCGGCTCGAGCTGCGGCAGCTCGTCGTGCGCCAGCGGGCGCCGGGTCGGGATCGGATCTGCGTCGTACATGGCCATCTGAGGAACTGTATCGGCGGCACCCGCTTGGGGGTCGAGCAGGGCTATCTCCGCGACGATGCATGATGGGGATGGGGATGCGCCACACAGCCGCAGCACTGACGCTGGTCGTGGCCGCCGGGCTCACGGGCGGCGCCGCCGCGCCGAGCGCCGCGCCGCTTCCCTCGGCACCGGCCTGCCCGGTATTCCCGGACGGCAACGTCTGGAACCAGGACATATCGGGGCTGCCGGTTGCCTCGGACTCCGACACGCTGATCGCGAAGATCGGCCTCGACACCGGCCTACACCCGGACTTTGGCTCATACAGGGGCTACGGCATCCCCTACAACACCGTTCCCGGCTCGCAGCGAAAGGTGACCGTGCGCTTCGACTACAGCTCGCAGTCCGACCACGTCGGCTACCCGATCCCCAGGCGGCCGCGGATCGAGGCCGGCAGCGACCACCACATGCTGATCGTCAACAGGGGCACCTGCAAGCTCTACGAGATGTGGAACGTGCGGCACACCAGGCGAGGCTGGCGGGCCGGCTCCGGCGCGGTCTGGAAGATGACGTCGAACGCGCTGCGGCCGGACGGCTGGACGAGCGCCGACGCCGCCGGGCTGCCGATCCTGCTCGGGCTGGTGCGCTACCCGGAGGTGGCGGCGGGCGTGATCGACCACGCGCTGCGGTTCACGGCGCCGCAGACGCGGGACGCGCACATCTACCCGGCCCGGCACGACGCCGGCTCGGGCAGCTCCACCTCGCTGCCTCCGATGGGGCTGCGCGTTCGGCTGAAGGCCTCGTTCGACCTGTCGCAGCTGTCGCCGCAGGCGCGCGTGGTGGCGGTCGCGCTCCAGCACTACGGCATGATCCTGGCTGACAACGGCTCGCCCTGGTACATCAGCGGCGCATCCAACACGCGATTCAACGACGACGACCTGCGCACGCTCAACCGCATCACCGGCCGCGACCTGGAAGTGGTCGACACCAGCGGCCTCGTGAACACGCCGTAACGGGTCAAGGCCGATCCCCCCGATCTGGGGGTGAAGCGGCCGCGGTGGGCGTCGATACCAGTCCTGGGTCTCCGTTCTCGAGCAGCGAGGGTGCACCGTGGCGTACAGCTATCCGGCCTTGCCGTCCAAACCGACGCGCGCGCACTTCCAGCGGCTGCTGTGGCGCGCCGGTTTCGCGGGCAGCCACAACCAGATCACGCACTACGTGAAGCTGGGACTGCCGAAAGCGGTGACCGAACTGCTGACGCCGTTTCGCAAGCACGTGCTGGTCGGTCCGGTCGCGACCGACGGCGGCAACAGGCTGCAACCGCTCGACCTGTGGGGCCACGACTGCCTGTGGTGGCTCGACCGCATGGTGCGCAGCCGAAACCAGCTGGTGGAGCGGATGACGCTGAACCTGCACGACCTGTTCGCGACCTCCAACGCCGGCGTCGGCAACACCCGGCACATGCTGCGCCAGAACCGGCTGCTGCGCGGGCACGCGGTCGGGAACTTCCACGACCTGCTCGAGCAGATCACGATCGACCCGGCCATGCTGCTGTGGCTGAACGGCGCCGACTCGAACAAGTGGGAGCCGAACGAGAACTACGGACGTGAGGTGATGGAGCTGTTCTGCCTGGGCAACGACCCGAACCTGGAGTCGCTCACCCACGGGCTCTGGACGAACGCCAACATGTACACCCAGGACGACATCCACGAGGCCGCGCGCGCCCTCACCGGCTGGCGCTACGACTGGAACAAGGCGGCGACCGGCACGGTCAAGCAGCGTGAGAACCCGACCTTCTGGGACGCCGGCTACCACGACGCCGGCCCAAAGACGATCTACGGCCACACCGGTACCTGGGACTGGCGCGACGTCTGCAGACTGGTGGTGAACCACCCCAACCACGCTCCCTACCTGGCCTACTCGCTGTGGAGCTACTTCATCGCGACGCCGCCGACGGCGCCCGCCATGCGCGAGATGGTCAACAACTACAGGAAGTCGGGCTTCAAGCTGGCGCCGCTTCTGAAGGTGATCCTGCACCACCCGGCCTTCTATCTGAACCTGGACGAGCCGGACATGGTGAAGCCGCCGATCGTGTTCGTGGCCGCCGGCCTCCGAAACACGCGCCGCTTCATCACGAACAACAGCTGGAGCTGGCTGCTCGACAACATGGGCCAGGTGCCGTTCTACCCGCCCAACGTGTCGGGCTGGAAGCAAGGCCCGGCGTTCCTGAACACGAACACCGCACACGCCTACTGGCAGACCACCGGCTACCTGCTCGACCAGACGATCAGAGATCCCGGCAGCCAGACGCCGAAGGCGGCGGTCACCGCCGCCCTGTCGGCGCTCTCCCACCCGTGGGCCTCGAGCGACACCCGCGCCAAGCTCGAGACCTACGCCACCGACTACGCCACGCGCAACGGGCCGACGCTGGACTCACACGACCACGTGGAGCGCCAGACGGTGATCCGGGCGATGCTGATGGCCGGTCCTGACGGCCTCCTCCACTGACCATGATCGGAGCCACGACCTGATGAACCACTGCGGATGCAACGACTGGCAGTCCACCCACCGTCGATCGATGCTGCGCCGCCAGGGCCAGATCGTGCCGATCCCGCGCGCCGTCCTTGAGGGCGAGTCCGCGGGCATGTGCCGCCGCGACTTCCTGCGCAACGGTGCGGTCGCGTTCCTGACCGTGTACGGCGCCTCGATGCTCGACTGGGGCCACATCTGGGAGGCGGCATCGGCGCAGGCGGCGACGCCCGGCACCGATCCGATCATCGTCTCAGTCTTCCTGGACGGCGGCAACGACGGCCTGAACACCCTGATCCCGATCACCGGATCCGACTACGCCGCCTACGCGTCGAAGCGCCCGCACATCGGGCTGGCACCGGCCAACTGCCTGCCGCTGGGCGGAGCGGCCGCCAATCCCGACTGGGCCTGGAACCCGGCCGCGACCGGCTTCCAGCAGCTGTATGACGCCGGCAAGATCGCCGTCATCCCGTCGGTCGACTACATGCCGCCCGACCTCTCGCACTTTCACTCGCGCGCCTTCTGGCAGGCCGGCGAGCTCGATCCCGATCCCGCCACCGGCTGGCTGGGCCGCTGGGTCGACCAGAACGGCGCTTCCGATAACCCGCTGCAGGCGGTCTCGGCCGGCTGGTCGCTGGACGGGTCGCTGAAGAGCGCGACCAACCCGGTCGCGGTGCTGTCGAGCGTCGAGGACGCCCAGTTCACGATGAACAACGTGTGGTCGGATCCGCAGCTGATGGTGGATACGCTGGCGGGCCTGTCGGTGCGCAGCGCCGCGAACCAGGCCATGGCGGCTGCCGACGACGCGGTCGGCGGCGCGGTCAACGTGGCCAGCCGGCTGAGCGCGCTGACCCAGCCGACGCTGCCGCCCAACGGGCTCGGCTACGGCACCACCAGCTTCGATCAGCGGATGTCCAACCTGGCCTGGATGCTGGACTCGAACCTGGGCATGCGGGTGGCCTGCGTCTCCTACGACGACGGCTGGGACTTCCACGACTCGCAGGTCAGCCGCCAGGCGCAGAACCTGTCGCGCATGTCGACCACCCTCGCGGCCTTCCAGGCCGACCTGGAGGCGCGCGGCCTGGCCGACCGCGTGATCACGCTGGTGTGGAGCGAGTTCGGGCGCCGCGTCGAGGACAACGACTCCGGCGGCGGCGGCACCGACCACGGCGCCGGCGGGCTGGCGCTGGTGATCGGCACGCACGCGAAGGGCGGCCTCGCGGCCGAGTTCCCGGGCATCTCGGACGCCGACCTGGATCAGTGGGGCAACCTGAAGGTGCCGACCGACTACCGCCAGATCTACACGAACCTTCTGGGCGACTGGATGGGCACCGACCCGGCCGCCGTGATCCCGAACGCGAGCAGCTACACGCCGCTGGATCTGGTGGCGTAGGGCGGTCCGCCGGCCTGCCCGGCCGGGTCGATCACCGATCCCACCGGCCGGCCCCTGCGATACTTCGGGGGTGGCCGGCCTGCGCGCTCTCACATTCGCCGCCCTTGCCGCCGCCACGGCGGCTGTCGCCCATGGCGGGTTCGCCACGCTGGCCGACCCACGCTGGGCATTGGCGGCGCTGAGCGGCGCCGCCGTGGCCGCGCTGGTGATGTGGCGCGGCTGGGCGCTGGTGGCGCGGCGGGGAGCGATCCAGGACACGGCGTCGCTGGCCGCGCTGATTCCGGCCATGCTGGCCGCCCAGACGGCCGCGCACCTGGCACTGCTGGCTGCGGGAGCGCCCGCGCACCCGGGTGCCCAAGGATCGCTGGCCCTGCACCTGGCGCTGGCGGTGGTGGCCGCGGTGCTGGTGCAGCTGATCGAGGTGCACACGCAACGCCGCGCGCTGGCGGCGCTGACGCCGCCACGGCTGTCGGAGCAGGTCGTGCCACGTGCACCCACCGCGGCCGCGTCGCGCGGCCTGGCCGCGTGGCACCGCCGCGACCGAGCACCGCCGCTCCCCGCCTGACCCGCCCCCCACCCTCGGTCAGGAGTTCCACTGCGCCACCGCATGCCATGCGCCACCCCGATGCACGGCCCGGTCCAGCCGGGCCGCCTCGCGCTGCCGTCCGGGAGCCCGGGATGAGACGGGCGACCGTACTGCTCGCGCTGCTGGCGCTGCCGCTGGTCTGGCCGGCGTGGGCACAGGCGCACGCCACGCTGCTGGCGACAACGCCCGGTGCCGGCACCCGCGTCACAGCCCCTCCGCACCAGCTGGTGCTCACGTTCGACCAGCAGATACGCCCCGTCAGCGGCGGCACCACCGTCGTCGATGCCGCCGGCAAGTCCGTGATGGCGGGCCCGGCCACAAACGCGCCCGCCAACCTCAAGCAGCTGGTGGTGCCCTTGCAGCAGGGCCTGCCGGCCGGCGATTACACGGTGCGCTGGGAGATCGTCTCCACCGACGGCCACCTGATCGCGGGCGTATACGCATTCGGCGTCGGCACCGGCGGGCCGGTTCCGCAGGCCGACTCGCAGGACGCGCCCACCGACTGGCCGTTCCTGATCGCCCGCTTCTTCTACTTCGCCGGACTGCTGACACTGGTCGGCGGCGTCGTCTACCGCGTGGCCGCCTACCAGCCGGCCACCGCCACGGTGACCGGCGAGCCGAGGCGGCTGATGGGCCTGCGCGAACGCCACCGCGCCAACCAGGTGCTGGCGCTGTCGGCGGTGCTGGTGCTGGCCGGCGGCTGGGTGGCGCTGACGCGGCAGGGGGCGCAGGTCGCTGGCGTCAGCTTCTGGGAGGCGTTCGATCACCGCGGACCGGTTGCCTCGGCGCTGGACGCGACCCGTTTCGGCCGCCAGTTCGGTCGCGGCATCGACGTGACCGCGGTGTTCACGATCCTGGTCGCCCTGGCGTACGCCACGGTCGGCGTCAGCCGCCGGCTGACCGTGGTGCTGGCGGTGCCGGCGGCCTTCGCCGGGGCCTGGGCGCTGGCGGCACCGGGTATCTCCGGGCACGCGGGCGACCCCGGCCGTGGCCCGCTGGTGATCGGCCTGGACGCCCTGCACGTGGCCGCGGCCGCCATCTGGATCGGAGGCCTGGTGCAGCTCGCCGTGGTCACCCCCCATGCCACGCGCGGCCTCACCCAGCCGCTGCGCGACGCCACCCGCGCCAGGATCGCCGGGCGGTTCTCGCGAATGGCGGTGGCGGCGGTGGCGGTGCTGGCTGTAACCGGCGGCCTGCGGGCGCTGTGGGAGCTGTCCGCCGTGTCGCAGATCTGGACCACCTCCTACGGCCGCACGCTGCTGGCAAAGACGGTGCTGCTCCTGCTGACGCTGGCGGTCGCGTCGCGCAGCCGCCGCTTCCTGGGCCGCTACCGGATGCTGCGGCGCTCGGTCACCGCCGAGCTGGTGGTGCTGTCGGCGGTGGTGGCGGCGGTTGCGCTGCTCACCAACCTGCCGCCGGGCAGCCGACCCACAGCCGTCTCCGGTGCGACCACCGCGACCGGTGGGACGGCCACCGTGGCCCTGCGAAACGGCGGGCAGATCAGCGTCTGGCCGGGGACGGCCGGGCCTAACGCGATCCGGCTGTCGTTGCCTGCACAGACGACGGCGCCCAGCCTGCACCTGCAGCAGGCGGACGGCACGCCCGTGCTTGCGAAGTTGATCGCGATCGGGCCCCATACCTGGCTGGCCTGGGCGCCCGGGCTCGCCGCGGGCGCCGTCTCGGCTCGGGCGACGGCGGGCGGACAGGCCTGGTCGACGTCGCTCGACATCGGCGAGGCGACGCGCAGCGAGGGCGTGCCGCCGACCCCGCTGGCAACCGGCCCGCTGGCCGCTGGCGAGGCATCCGACCTGGCGGTCGCGGCACAGCGGATCGGCAACCACCGCGTCCGGTTCACGGTGCTGGGGCAGGACGGATCCGCGCCGCGGGTCGTAGCCCTCACAGCAGACGGCCGGCTGGCGACGCCGTGCCTGAAGACGCCCGAGGTGTGCTTCGAGGCGCCAGCCAGCCGCAGGGCCGGCCCGCTGGCGGTGACGGTGCTTCGGCCCGGCCGCACGACGGTCGCCGCCACGCTCGCACTGCCGGCGGCGGATGCGCAGCCGGCGGCGGCGCTGGTGCGCGATACCGCCAGGTCGCTGCGCAAGCTGCACTCGGTGCGGTTCGAGAACCATCTCGCCTCGGATCCCGTGCACTCGGTGAACACGACGTTCATCGTGGGAGCGCCCGACCGGCTGGCGATCGACGTGCACGGAGGCGCGCAGTCACGCGTGATCGGCAACCACCGCTGGGATCTGCAAAACGGCAGCTGGGTGAAGCAGCCGATCCAGCGGCTGAAGCTGCCCGACCCGTATTGGGCGAACGGGGCGCTGGCGGCCTACGTGACGGGGTCGACCAGGAATAGCGTGGAGGTGACGTTGGGGGTTGCGCAGGGGCCGACGTTCTTCCGGCTGCTGATCGATAAGCGGACGCACCTGGTCAAGCGGCTGTGGATGACGACGGCCGCGCACTTCATGCGCGAGCACTACCTGGACTTCAACTCGGCGCCTCCGGTCACGGTGCCAGCGTCGTAGCCCGGGGCGGCGGCAGTGCCCAGCGGCGTTCGTGGTGCCATCGCTGGATGGTGCGCTGGCTGGGCGGCTCGGCGTTGGTATAGGTCGCGTCGAGGATCTGCGCGCGAACAGTGCTCAACCGTGCACCCCGGGCGAAGGCGCGCTCCGCACGCAGCCGCATCGTCGGCCACGCGTACGAACCGGGCCGGCTGCGAGCCGGCCGCGTTCGCAACGCGGCAAGATGCGCATCCATCGCACGACGCCGAGCAGCGGTCAGACACCCGTTCGCCCGCCACACAGCGGACATTGTCAGCACCAGGTCACGACCGCTGCGCTGTGTGAGAAACGCGACGGAGGCGTGGCCCTCACACAACCACACCTCAACGCCATAGCCGAAGGAGACACGCTGCGTCTTCCCGCGGGTGCGGTCAACGCAGATCGCACAGACCGGCTGCTTGGTGGGAACCTTGCGAGCCTTGTACAACGACGGCAGATACGGCGAAGACATCGCCAGCCAGTCTGCCAGCCAAACTCAGCGCCGCGGGTAACGAGACGTGACACCTTCACACCAAACACCAAACGACACTCACCCACACCGCCAACTGGCGCACCTGGGATTGACCGGTTTGGTGGACTACTGTCGTTAGGGGTCCTGCCCCTGGAGAGGAGTCTCGATGCCGCGTCCGCATCCACCGGAGATTCGGGGCCGATGCGATCCGCCTGGCTCGCAACGGGGAGCGTCCGATCCGTGAGGCCGCGCTTGGCTAGGGATCTCGGAGAGTTGCCTTCGTCGCTGGCTTGACCAAGGCGATGTCGATGGTGGCCGCACGGAGGCCTGACGAGCGGCGAGCAGGAGGAGCTGTTGCGGCTGCGGCGGGAGAATCGGGTGCTGCGGCAGGAGCGGGAGATCCAAAACAAGGCGCGGCCTTCTTCATCCGGGAGAGCGAGGCGCTGTGATGGTGTTTCGGTTTATCGAGAAGGAGAGGCCACCGATCCGATCCGGGCGCTGTGCCGCTTGCTGGGCGCGTCTGTGAGCGGCTTAACACGGCTGGCGGAGTCGGCCGGCATCCGCGCGGCGCACGGCAGACGAGTTCCATCTACCACCGCGGCGGCTACCGCGACAGCGGCCAAGGCGAGTTCCACGACGGCTACCACTACCACGACGCCGCCGGCGTCCGCCGTTACCACGGCGAGCAGTACGTCTACTTCGTCAAGCGCCTCAGCGGCGCCCACTCCTAGGCTGGGTCGGTCTCGACCGCCGGCGTGCGCCGGAACGGCAGCCGCGCGCCCATCGCCGCGGCGATCACCACGATCGCGCCGACCGCGATCAGCACGTCGCCCACCGAGAAGATGTTGCCGAACGGCACCCAGCTGGGCGCGGCCCACCGGTCGACGAACCAGGCCAGGTTCGGCGATGCCTCGCGAACGCTGTTGTTGTGCACGCCCGAGAAGCTGAGGCCGCCGTCGCGCATCGCGCTGGGCAGCGCCGGCATGTGCCCGCCGTTGGCCAGGATCGCCGCCAGGTTGAACAGCATCCCGGCCGCGGCGATCGGCATCCCGAACAGGTGCCGGTTCGCGAACGCCACCACCACCAGGCAGCCGTACGAGGCAATCGACAGCGCGGTGGCCACCTGGGTGCCCGCCTGCCACGGGACGAACAGCGACGGGAACGCCGCGATCTGCAACGCCAGCGCCAGGTAGAACAGCCACGGCTTCGACACCCGCACGTACGCCAGCCGGCCCAGCCGGCCGCCCAGCAGCAGACCCAGCAGGATCCCGATCGGGACGGTCGGCAGCAGGAACATCAGGCGGTGGCCGAGGTCTGCTCGGGAACGTCCTCACCCAGCGCGGCCAAGTACTTTTCGAGCGCAGAAACCACGCGCGCGTCGAACTGCGTCCAGCAGCGCCGGCGCAGCTCGGCGATCGCCTCGCCCGAGCTGCCGGCCGCGCGGTAGACGCGGTCCGAGGTCATCGCATCGAACGCGTCGGCGACCAGGATGATGCGCGAGCCCAGCGGGATGTCCTCGCCGGCCAATCCCAGCGGATAGCCGCTGCCGTCCCACCACTCGTGGTGGTGGCGGATCCAGCGGTCGACCGGCGACACGCCCAGGCCCTCGAGCAGCCGGTAGCCGAGATCGGCATGCTCGCGCATGATGCGCAGCTCGTCGGGGTCGAGCTTGCCCGGCTTCTGCAGTATCCGGTCCGGGATCGCGATCTTGCCGAGGTCGTGTAGCAGGCCGGCCAGCCGCACCTGCTCGACGGTCTCCTCGTCCAGCCCCATCGCACGGGCGATGCCCTCCACCAGCCGCGACACCGACTGGCTGTGGGCGCCGGCGTAGGTGTCCTTCGCGTCCACCACCCGGATCAGGCCCTCGGCCGCCTTCAGGCGGGCGTGACGCTCGGCCGACTCCGCCAGCTCGTCGGGCGTATAGATGCGCACCACGGTCGGGCTGTAGACGCATGAGCGGTTCTTGCCGTGGTTCTTGGCCCAGTAGAGGGCGCCGTCGGCGACGCGCAGCAACTGGTCGCGGTCGCCGGCGCTGCTGGGGTAGCTGGCGATCCCGGCGCTGACCGTGACCGGCTCGGCGTGTGGGAAGGTGGTCTGCCAGAGACGCGCGTGCAGGCGCTCGACGGCGGTGTAGGCCTCCTGCTCGCCGTCGTCGGGCAGGAGCAGCGCGAACTCCTCGCCGCCGATCCGGTAGGCCTGCGCCTCGCCGTATTCCTCACGCATCAGCCGCGCCAGCGCGATCAGCACATCGTCTCCGACCTGGTGGCCGAAACGATCGTTGATGCTCTTGAAGTTGTCGATGTCGATCAGCACCAGGCCCATCAGCGAGCGGGTGGACGCCCCCAGCGCAAGCGCGTCTCGCAGATCCGTCTGGAACGAACGGTGGTTGCGAAGGCCGGTCAGCGCGTCGGTCTCTGCGTCGCGGGTGGCAACCACAGAGCGGTAGGCGTAGCGCTGGTACAGCGCCAGCGCGAACAGCGGTCCGGCCAGCAACAGCTCCAGGCGCGGGTTGATCATCCACAGCGAGGTCGCCAGCGCGGCGATGAACGCCATGATCGCGAATGCCGGCCCGGAGTGGCGAACGTAGTCCTCCAGCATCTCGCGCATGCCGATCCCGGTGTACAGCGAGACCGCGATCGCGACCGTGATCACGTTGGTGACGACGTACGCCGCGCCCCCCATGAACACGAGCGCGGTCAGCGCCCCCGCATGATGCGGCGACACCGTCCAGCCGAGGATGAAACCGGGGCCGGCGGAGACGAACGCCGACAGCCCGGACGAGGCCCCGTTGAACATGGTGCGGACGGCCGGCGCGCGGTTGTGCACCTGCACGATCACCATGCTGACGATGGCGCCCAGCACGGCGTACTGCCAGCCGAACAGGAACTGCGTGGACAGCAGGAACACGAAGGCCAGCGAGACGGTGCGGCCACCCTGCTCGTCAAGCGGCACCGGCTTGTACTCCGCGGCCAGCGCGGCCACGAAAAACAGCGCCACCCCGACGGCTGTGCCAGCGTCCGGGGGCGCTGATGCGATCTTGAGAATTGCCCCGACTGCTACCGGGATCGTCAGAGCCAGCATCACGGCGACGAACCGGAGCAGCCGGGGCGGATACGTATGGGACGAATTCGTCACGGCTTGAAACGCTTATCGGTCAGGATCCCGTCGGCACTTAAGCGCCGTGGCCCGGGGACCGGAGGGTGCGGCTACTGCCACTTGGTCTGGGCGCCGCTGGCGATCGCAAAGGCTGCGATAGCACCAAGGACGAGGGCGACACGGGTCGCGCGATAGTTCCACTTGATCATCAGTTCGCACCTCCCTTCGGGGGTGAGCGGGTCCGGCATCAAACCTGCTGGGGAGGGGCCGCCGCAGCCCGGTAATCGCGGTGTACCGAGGGAGCGTTTGCCCGGAGGGATCGCGGTGCGTCCTCCTTCGCGTATCTCAGAGATAGCGAAGGGTTGGGGAGGGCGATTCCCCCGTTCGGGTGATCATCACGAACCTCGAAGGGGGGCGCTGCTAGGGCGAGATCACGCCGTCGGCGCTGAGATGCGCGCCGCGGCCGCCCATGTCCTCGCGCGACAGCTGCTCGACCAGCGCCGCGGCCTGGCCGGCCGGATCGAGCTCGGGCTGGCCGGCGCCGGCGAGCACCGTGGAGACCAGCCGGCCGGACAGGAACCGCCCGTCGGCCGCCAGCTTCACGTGCAGGATGCCGGACACCCCCAGAGCGCCCTCGGTCGTGAAGTTGTGGTAGCCGGCGAAGTTGCCGAGGCTGTAGGCGATCAGGCGACGGTGGTAGACCTGCATCGCCCGCAGCACGTGGGGGCTGTAGCCGATGATCAGGTCGGCGCCGGCATCGATCGCCATCTGCGCGAACGCCTCAGGATTTCCGCGGTTCTCACCCTCGTAGATCTCATCCTGGCCGGTCAGGTGCTCGGCGGCCACGCCCTCGGCGCCTGCGTGCATCGCCACCACCACCATGTCGGCGCGGCGGTCGGCGGTGTGGATCAGGCGCCGGGCGGCCGGGTAGTCGTTGAGCGGGCCGGTGTTGGGGTAGCTGGCGACGCCGATGAAGGCGACGGTCAGCCCGTGCACGCGCAGGTAGGTGATCTCATGCGTGCGGCCGGTGTGGGCGAGGCCGTCGCGGTCGAGCGCGGCCACCGTGTCGTCCAGGCCCGCCTGCCAGAAGTCGAAGGCATGATTGTTGGCATTGCTCACGATCGTGAACCCGGCGTGCTTGAAGTAGCGCGCCCACGACGGCGGCACCCGGAACTCGTAGCAGGCGGTCGAGTTCGCGCCGCATTTGCCCGACGTCTGGTTGGTGAGCGTGCCCTCCATGTTGGCGAAGCGGATGTCGCCGGTTATCTGCGGGCGCACGCCGTCGAAGTAGGTGTCCGGATCCGGCGCGAGCGTGCCGGCGTAGCCAAGCATCGTGTCGCCCACCGCCGACAGCGTGACGGTGCCGGTCGGCTTGGGCTCGGTGGCCGGGGGCGAGGACGCCGCCGGGCCGGTCGATCGCGACGTGCCGCCGCCCGTCGCGCCGACGGACGAGCCGGCCTCGGCCGGCGAGCCGCTCGGCCAGAGCTGAGCGAGGCCGTAGCCGGCAACCACCAGCAGCACCAGCAGTAGCGCGGTCGCGACCGCACGGCGGCGGCGCACCCGGGCTCGCCGGCGGCTGTGCATCGCGCGCCGTTGCAGATGAGGATCCTGGTCGTCCACGCGCCGGTATCATCGCGCAGCGTGACGTCGGAGCAGCGGGTGACGGAGGCGATCGAGGCGGGGCGCGACCGGCTGGTCGAGCTCACGTCGACGCTGATCACCTACGACACCACCGCCCGCGAGGGCGACGGGTCGGCCCATGACGAGGCGGCGCTTCAGGAGCACCTGGGCCGGTTGCTCGCCGCCGCCGGCGCCGAGGTCGAGATCTGGGAACCGCGTCCCAATGAAGTGTCAGGCACGCGCCAGATCCCGGGCCCGCTCAGCTTCGAAGGACGGCCTCAGATGGCCGCTCGCTTCGCCGGCTCGGGCGGTGGCCGTAGCCTGCTCTTCAACGGCCACATCGACGTGGTGCCGTCGGAGCCGCGCGACCGCTGGACGAGCGACCCCAACGCCGCGGAGGTGCGCGACGGGAACCTCTACGGCCGCGGCGCGTGCGACATGAAGGGCGGCGTTGCCGCGATGACGTTGGCGGCGATCGCGCTGGCCGAGGCCGGCGTACGCCTGCGCGGCGACCTGATCGTGAACACCGTCACCGACGAGGAGACGTCCGGTGCCGGCGGTCTGGCCGCCGTCAGCCACGGCGTCAAGGCCGACGCCGGCATCGTCACGGAGCCGACGGCGTTCGACGTGTGGGTGGGATGCCGCGGGTCGCTGTCGCCAACGATCACGGTCGAGGGCCGCCCCGGGCACGCCGAGATGGCCCAGCCGCATTGGCGCGACGGTGGCGCCGTGAACGCCATCGAGAAGATGTCAGTCGTACTGGAGGCGATCCGCGAACTGCGTGAGGAGTGGCGCGGGCGCCCGGACAAGCGCCACGACCACCTGTCGCCGAGCGACATCGTCCCGGCCATCATCAGCGGCGGCGAGTGGGTGGTCACCTATCCGTCCAGCTGCACCCTTCAGAGCGAGTTGATGTACCTCCCCTCGAACGCCGACCCGGACGGCTGGGGCACGCTGGTCGAACGCGAGGTGACCGAGTGGGTCCAGCGACGCTGCGCCGCCGACGCCTGGCTGGCCGAGCACCCGCCGCTGATCGAGTGGAGCCTCGACATCCCGCCCTACGAGGTCGACCCGGCGCACCCGCTGGTGACCGCCATGCTCGATGCCAGCGCCACTGTGGGCAAGCCCTCGCAAATCTCCGGGCTCGACTCCTGGTACGACGCCGCCAGCTTCACGCGCTTCGGCGGCACGCCCTGCATCGGATGGGGCCCGCGCGACATCGCCTGGGCGCACACGATCGACGAGTACGTGCCGGTCGACGATCTGGTGCGCTGTGCACAGGGGCTGGCAATCGCTGCGATCCGCTACTGTGACGCCGATGGTTGATCCGATGAGTCGTGCGGCGTGACGCCGGTGACGGAACTCCCCGTGAGAATGGCGACGACCGCCGACTCGGCGCTCGTGACCGCCTTGTTGAAGGCGTTTTTCAGCCACGAGGGCCGCGTGGTCGCCCACCTCGAGCAGAACGTGCAAGCGATCCTGGCCGACCCTGGCCGCGGCTTCTTCACGCTGGGCGGCGACAAGGGCGTCGCCACCACCACCATCCGCATCTCGGCCGGCGGTGGCGCCAGCGCCGAGATCGAGGAGATCTGGGTGCAGCCCTCAGCCCGCGGTCAGGGCATGGGCGGGCGCCTGCTGCGCACGGCCGTCGCCGAGTGCCGGCGCCGCGGCATCGAGTCGATCGAGCTGCGAGTGACGCCCGACGACCAGGAGCTGGGCATCCCAGACTTCTACACCAAGCAGGGCTTCAGCCACGGTGGCCGGCTGATCTACGAGTTCGCCGGTGCGGACTCGGAAGTCCACTAGATGGTTGATTCGGCGGGATCCGTGGCCTCTGGGCGAAGGACGAGGTGTTCCAGACGACGGGATCGACCGCAGGGCAGGCTGGATGAAGCCTGTTCAAGGGCGATCGTGGCGTCTGGGGCGACTCGGACCAGCTCCAGAGCCACGCAGCTCGCGGAATCAATCATCTAACACCACCGCCCTCAGACTGCGGTGTCGCTGGCCAGCTCCAGCATCCTCATGGCCTCATCCAGCTGCCCGCGCCGGCGCAGGAACTTGCCGTAGCGGCGGTACGCCTTGGCCAGCTCGGTCGGCCAGCCGGTCTGACGCTCGAGCGCGTCGATCGCGAGCCGGTACTCCGGACCGGCCAGGTCGGCGTCACCCCGGTCGTCGTGGACACGCGCGATCACGAGGTGCGCGAGCCCGCTCTGACCGGGGCCGGATGGATCGTCGGCCAGCAGCTCGACCGCAGCGCTCGCACGCGAGAGCGCGGTGTCGTGGTCGCCCTGCTGCAGCGAGAACCGCGCCTCCTCGACCAGCAGGAAGCCGGCGTCGACGGATCCCAGCGGATCCGGCGCCCGCCGCCGTGCCTCCGCCAGATACCGGCCGGCACGCTCGGTGTCGTTTGCGTCGAGCCGGACGTGGGCGCACTGCAGGTAGGCAAAGAACACGTGGTCGCTGTCCAGGGCGATGGCGGTTTCGAGGTTCTTCTCGGAGTACTCGATGGCCTGTTCGGAGCGGCCGATATTCATGTTCAGGCGCGTCAGCGCGTAGTAGAGCCGCTGCCGCACGCGCAGATCCAGATCCTCGCCGCCGGTTCGCAGCACCCCAGCCAGCACCGAACTGGCGCGGCCGTACTGGCCGGCGTCGGCGTGGGCGTAGCTGAGCGTGATCGAGTAGTGCGCGATCACGGCTGGATCGGCGTCGGGTTCGGACGACACGCGGCCCAGGCACTCCTCGATCAGCCTCACAGCCGCGCCGGCATCGCCCGAGAACGACCGCAGCCGCGCCGTGTGGGTGTAGAGCGCCTCACGCTCGGCCGGATCGGGCCGGCCGCCGCGCTCGATGGCCTGCTCGTACAGCTGCAACGCCTGCGCCTCCAGCCCTCGCTCCGAGGCAACCGCGCCCAGGCCCTCCAGCGCCCGGCCCGCCAGCTCCTCGTCTCCCGCAGCCGTCGCCTGGTCGAGCATCTCGGACAGCACGCGGTCCGCCTCGTCGAGGCGGCCGAGCCCGATCAGGAGCGATGCGTCTGTGAGCATGGACTCATGCACGGGGCTTCCAGAGTAACCACGACCTCGGAGGGCTTCAAGCGGCGAACGGCAGCGGCCGCACCCGCGCGGCCGATCCGGCGACGGTCACCTCGGCGCCGTCGGACACCTCGCGGCGCAGCACCGCCAGCGAGATCGGGCCGAAGCGCGGCGACAGCACGGCCGAGCCGACGCGGCCCACGTCACGGTCATCGTGCAGCACCGGCGCTCCCGGTTCGGGCAGCGCCCCGCTCAGCGCGAGGCCGCGCAGTCCACGGTTCGCGTGGCCACGATACTGGAGCCGCGCGACGGGCTCCTGCCCCGGGTAGCAGCCCTTCGTGAAGCTGACGGCGAGCGGCACCAGCCCGGCCTCGGCCGGCATCGAGTCCTCGCCGAACTCGCGGCCGAAGGCGGGCAGGCCGGCCTCGACCCGCGCCACCTCCCAGGCATCGGCGGGCTCGACGCCGTCCGGCGCCGACGCCAGCAGCCGGTGGGGGCCGGCCGGCGTCTCCAGGCTGGCCAGCGCATCGGTAGCCTCACCCCAGACGACGGCGTGCGCCGAGGGGGCCAGCTCCACCTTGCGGCGAAACCGGGCGCGCACGATCGAGTCCAGCACCAGCTGCGCACGATCGGGCGGGCACGCCAGCACGTAGCCGTTGCCGGTGTTGAACAGCTCCACGTCGGAGATCACGCGCGCCTTCGGCGTCAGCAGCAGCGCGTACACGGCGCCGCCGGGCTGGGCGCCGTCGACATCGTTGGAGAGCAGGCTCTGCAGCAGCACGCCGGCGTCCGGGCCGGTGGCCTCGATGCAGCTGCGGTCGAGCAATGCGGTCACGCCATGAAGCGTAGACGGAACGGTGCGGCGATCGGGTGAACCGATTCGCCTCTACCATGCCACCAATCCCTCTTCGTCTCGAACCCGGAGGTGGCGTGGCGCTGTTTCGCTCCAGCGAGGATCGCAAGGCCAGAACGGCCGGCGTCGACGAGTCGCGCATCCCTCCCGGCCAGTACTACACCGACAAGTGGCCGGTGCTGCAGGCGGGCAGCGTCCCGCGCGTCGACCTGGCGACATGGGACTTCCGCGCCTTCGGCCTGGTCAAGCAGCCAATCCGCCTGTCGTTCGACGACGTGGTGGCGCTGGGAGCCCGGGAGCAGGTCAGCGACATCCACTGCGTCACCCGCTGGACGAAGCTGGACATGCCCTGGAAGGGCGTGCCCATGCGGGCGTTGCTCGACCGCGTCCAGCCGCTGGACAGCGTCCGCTTCGTGATCGCCCACGCGGAGCAGGGCTACACGGCCAACCTGCCGATCGAGGTGATCCGGGATGACGACGTGATGCTGGCCTACGAGGCGGAGGGCCGGCCGCTCACGCCCGAGCACGGCTTTCCGCTGCGGCTGCTGGTGCCCAGCCGCTACTTCTGGAAGAGCGCCAAGTGGCTGCGCGGCATCGAGTTCTCGGACACGGACAAGCCCGGGTTCTGGGAGGGGTACGGCTACCACAACGAGGCCGACCCCTGGCGCGAGGAGCGGTACGGCTTCTAGCGTGATCGAGACGTTCTGCGACAGGCTGCAGCAGCTGGTCGACATCGACACGCCCTCCGGCGGGGTCGAGCAGGAGCGGGTGGCCGAGCTGCTGGCCGGCTGGCTGGCGCCGCTGGGCTGCCGCACCGAGTGGGTGGAGGAGCCTGACGGGCCGGCTCGCAGCATGGTGATCGCACTGCCGGGGTCAGGACACGGCGTGGTCGCGCTGCTCGGGCACACCGACACCGTGTTCCCGGCCGGCACCGTGGCGGCGCGGCCGTTCCGGCGCGAGGGCATGCGCTGCTTCGGCCCGGGCGTGGCCGACATGAAGGGCGGCCTGGTGCTGGCGGCGATGGCGATGGAGATTTGCGCCGCGCGGCGGCGGCCGTTCCAGGAGCTGCGGCTGCTGGTCTGCGCCGACGAGGAGGTGCGCCTGCGCGCGCCGGCGGTCTCGGCACACGCGACCGGCGCGCGCGCCGCGCTGGTGTTCGAGTGCGCGCGCGAGAACGGCGACGTCGTGTCAGCCCGCAAGGGCGCAGTGTGGCGCACCATGGAGCTGACCGGACGGTCGGCCCATGCCGGTGCGGACACCGCCCGCGGCCGCAGCGCCGTCTCGGCTCTGGCCCGCGAGATCCTTCGCATCGAGGGCCTGAGCGAGGGTCGGCCGGACATGACCTCGGTGGTGACGACGGTGGCGGGCGGCACGGCCGCGAACACGTTGCCGGGAGATGCCCGCGCGACGCTGGACATCCGCTCCGGCGTGCCGGGTGACCTCGACCACGCGCTGGCGCAGCTGGGGGCGGGCGGCCCCTACGACGGCGTCACGATCGAGATCATCGACCGCGGCACCTGGCCGCCGATGCCGCGCGACGAGCGGCTGACGCGAGCCGCCCTGGTGCAGGCGCGCGAGCTGGGCCTGACGGTCGGCGAGCAGCTCTCCGGCGGCGTGTCCGACGGCTGCTGGACCGGGGCGGACGGCGTCCCCACGCTGGACGGGCTGGGGCCGGTCGGCGCGCTCGACCACACTGAGGCGGAGTGGATCGAGCTGGAGACGGTCGAGCGGCGCGTGGAGCTGGCCGCGCGGTTGATCGAGCTGTGACTCACGTGCGGCAGTCGAACCCGGCGTAGTTCTCCGGGTTCGGCGGCGAGCCATGGGCGGGGTCCACCACCTGGTACACGTCCATGGTGTCGTCGCTGTGGACGAGCCGCAGGAACGGCACGCTGTGGAAGCCCGCGGGGTCCACGCCCTGCTCGAGCGTGCTGACCATGCTGCCGACGCGGACGTTCCTCAGCACCAGCACGTAGTCGATCATCTGCTTCTGGAGGAACTCCCGGTGCGCTGAGGGGTCCTGGAAGAAGCTGTGCGCGCCCAGCACCAGGTCGAGCACGGTGTGCAGCTCCGACGGCCGCAGGTATGGCCCCATCCCCTCCGCCACGCTGACGCGCCCGGTCTCCGCCGCGAACGTACCCAGGGTCAACCGGTCGACAAGCAGGCGAGAGCTGCAGGGCAGGTTGGCGTCGACCCAGCTGGTGACGTGCTCGGCACGCTGACCGTTCTGCTGCCAGCCATGCCGGGCCGGGGCGCCGGCGTACGCGGCGGTGGCCGCGGTGGCCAGCACCGCCACCGCACAGACGATGGCCGGAAGGCCGGCACGCAGGCGCGACAGCAGCCCCACCGCCTGCTCCAGGCAGCCGAGCACCAGCAGCAGACCGAGCAGGCACACGTAGTCGTACAGCCGATGCGGGCCGAAGGTGCCGGGGATATAGGTGGCGTAGCGGTAGGAGAACAGCAGCGAGAACCCCAGCAGCAGGGCCGCCAGCAGCACCACGAACACGCCCAGCGGGCGCAGCTCGTCGCGGAAGCGGAACAGCATCACCGCCGCGATCGCGATCGCAAGCAGCGGCACGGCCCACAGCGCCAGGTCTGAGGCGGGGCGGGTGATCGCGCTTGCCACCAGGCCGCGGGTGAGGCTGGAGGGCGCGATGTACCAGTGGCCGCCGGCGTTCGCGCGATCGACGATATGGCCGGTGAACAGCGAGGCGGTGGGGTCGACGTTGGCTGGGAACGAGCTGTAGCGGTCGGAGCCGCCGGCACCCTGGAACCCCACGTCACCGCCGGACAGGCCGAGGCTGGCGCCCCAGACCAGGACGGTCACGCCGACGATGGCAAGGCCGCGCAGCACCACCGCACGGCGCTCGCCGACCACGAGCAGCAGCGCGGCGGCGTAGCAGGTGAGACCCAGCATCAGCACGAACGCGGGGATGCCGTGGCTGCCGGCAGCGACCGCGAACAGCACGCCCGAGGCCACGGGCTCGGCCCAGCCGCTGCGCCGGCGCAGCGCGCGCACGCCCAGCACCAGCGCGCACACCGCCGCCATCCGTCCGGTGTTCTCGGCGGTGTACACGTCCAGGTCGCGGTGCAGCTCGTTGTCGACCAGCACCAGCACAAGCAGCGGTAGCAGCGCCGCGGTGTAGCGCAGACCCAGCTCCCGGCCCAGCGCCCACAGGCCACAGGCGAGGCCGACGGCGACCAGCCACAGCAGGGCGCCCATGGCCGGCAGCGGCGACGCCCCGATCAGGTAGCTCATCCCGGCCTGGTAGCTGTTCAGGATCACCTTGCTGACGGTGGGCGTGTAGGTGGCACCCCACTGCAGCGTCTGGTGGGGAACGCGGCCGGCGTCGGCGATCTCGATCCCGTCCTGCCAGTAGCGCCACGGCCCGAACATGCTGAAGTTGAGCAGCGGCGAGAAGCGCAGGCGCATCAGCGCGAACAGCAGCATCGCGGCCAGGCCGGAGCCCGTCAGCCAGGGCTGCGCGACGAGCTCGTCGCGCAGCGCCGCGGCGTGGCCGCGCAGGCCGTCGCGGCGGATCGCGT
The DNA here is from genome assembly GCA_035473255.1 of Gaiellales bacterium. Lineage (GTDB taxonomy): Bacteria > Actinomycetota > Thermoleophilia > Gaiellales > JAICJC01 > JAICYJ01. Next base: position 6,268 of record DATIOK010000157.1, on the reverse strand, counting down.
AGCCCCAGAGCACCGCCGTCACGGCCGCGAGCAGCCCCACATAGGTCACAACGGTTAGCACGTGCAGGATCTCGAGCACGACGCCTGTGAGCGCCGCAGCGGCGTATCCGAGGCCGAAACAGAGCGCCAGGCGGGTCGGGATTCCGGCCTGTCCAGGGCGATGCAGTGCCATGCTGGCTCCCGCCCCCGGAACCACCATGACCAGCAGGGCGATGATGATGGCGCCGGCGTTCAAACGGCCAGAAGTGTACTTGGGCGCTCGCTATGCTGGCCGCATGACGTACTCGATCGTCGCCCGCGACGGCGACGGGCGGATGGGCGTTGCGGTCCAGACCTGCGTGATGGGAGTCGGCGCGATCTGCCCGTGGGGACGCGCGGGCGTCGGCGTGGTCGCGACCCAGGCCTTCAGCCTCGCGGGATACGGCCCGCGGCTGCTCGACCGGCTGGCCGCGGGCGAGTCACCGGCCGCCGCGCTCGCTGCGCTGGCCGCCGCCGACGAGAGGCGCGAGCAACGGCAGGTGGCGGTGCAGGCCGCCGACGGCGCCACCGCGGCGTTCACCGGATCCGACACGATCCCGTTCGCGGGCGACGTCCAGGGCGACGGTTTCAGCTGCCAGGCCAACATGATGGCGGCCGCCGGCGTGCCGGAGGCGATGCGAGACGCATTCGTCGCCTCGGATGGAGCACTGCAGCGGCGGCTGCTGGCGGCCCTGCGTGCCGCCGAGGCCGCCGGCGGAGACTTCCGCGGCCGCCAGTCGGCGGCGCTGCTCGTGGTCGAGGCGGATGTACGGGACGAGTCCTGGGAGGGCGTGGCGGTCGACGTCCGCGTCGACGATGACCCTGAGCCGCTCGACCGGCTGGAACGCCTGCTGGACGTGTCAGAGGCGTATGAGGCGATGCGGGCCGGCACCGCTGCCGCCAAGAGCGGCGATCTCGGCGAGGCCGGGCGGCTGGCGCAGCGCGCGACCTCGCTGGCGCCGCACGACCAGAACGTGGTTGGCTGGGTGGCGGTGCTGCGGGCGCACGCCGGCGACCTCGAGCCGCTGCACGAGCTGATCGCGCGCCGGCCCGGCACGCGGCAGCTGCTGGACTGGCTGCGCGCGCACGACGAGGTGCAGCTCTCCGACGAGGTTATGGAGCAGCTGAGATGATCAGCGGGCGCGGTAGATGACCACGCTGCCGATGTGCGCGACCGGCCGGTAGTACCGGTCGAGCAGGCGGGCGGTCTCACCGCTCGTGTCGAGCGCGTCCGCCGGCTGTTCGGCCACCACCAGCGGCGGGCGGCCGGGCCGGCCCAGCGCCGAGTGCACCTCATCCAAGGCGCCCGGAATCACCTGCAGCGGGCGGAACCACATGTAGCGCACGGCCGGCCCGCGGTCGCCCAGGTAGTAGACGTTGGCGGCCGCCCACATCACGAAGATGCGCTGCCCGGGATCGGTATGGCCGCGGACGTAGGCGATCACGGCGGCGTCGTGCTGCAGATGCTCGTCGTTGGGGAACACGTGGGCGGCCTGCGCCGAGGGCGAATCGAACCAGAGCGGCACGATCGCCACGGCCGACCACAGCGCCAGGCCACAGGCCACGCCGGCCACCAGCCCCGACCGCGTCTCCCACAGCCGGGCCGCGCCCACGCCGCCCAGCACCGCCAGCGGCGCGGCCAGCTGGATGTAGTAGTGGGCGTGGAAATTGCCGCCTCCGACAACGCCCAGGGCGGCGGCACCCAGCCACAGCCGCAACAGCACGGGCGACCGGCGCCAGCCGTAGATCGTCAGCGCGGCCAGCGGCGCCAGCGCACGCAGCACCTCCGGCAGCGTGTCGCGGAACTGGCTGAAGCGGGCGCTCAGCGATCCGGACACGATCGAGTCGCCCTGACCGCGGTACGTGACCATCGCGTACCACCAGTCGTGGAAGCTGGGGGCTGTGATCGCCGCCACAGCCACCGGTACCAGCGCACAGCCCACCACCACCGCGGCGGGGACGATGCCGGCCCGGCGGCGGCACAGCAGCAGGAACGCGACCGCGGCCAGGCCGCCGTCGAACCCGGACTGCTTCATCAGCACCGCGCAGCCCGTCAGCAAGCCGCATGCGACCAGCCACCGCATCCGGTCGGTGCGCTGATACTGCACGAACGCGATCAGCGACACCACCGCCGGCAGCGACGCCAGCAGCTCGCCGGAGAGCGTGAACGACTCAATGAACGGCGATGCGCCCAGCGTTGCCAGGAGCATGGCCGCGGCGATCGCAGGTATCCTGCCCGCGGTCCGGTACGCCAAGGCAAATACCGCCGCGACCACCAGCGCCCCCACCGCTGCCGCGGCGATACGGATCGCCTCGGCCGAGCCATTGTCGATATGCAGGATCGCCCGAAAGACCAGCAGCAGCCCTTGCGGACGGTCGACCCAAGCCTGGTCGTAGAGCCGGGCGCCTCCATCCCAGAGGCGGGCGACCTCGCCGTACCCGCCCTCGTCGGCGGTGAGCGGAGCGTGCAGGAACGGAAGCCGGGCACAGACGGCGAGGACGCAGGCGGCGGCAAGCCCCAGCGCTGGGGCCCTCCGCGCGAGCACATCGACCGCGCCACCGCCCTGCTGGCCGTCGTCGCGTTCCTGATCGCGCTGGGCGCCCAGATCCTCACCTTCGGTCTGTCGCTCACGCCCGACCGCTACCTGCTGGTGCTGCTGGCCCCCGCGCTCGTGATCGGCCGGGGCCGCCGGTTCATGCTCGATTTCGTTCCCTTCGTGCTCTTGATCGTGTGGTATGAGGAGTGTCGCGGACTGGCGCACATCGTGCACCCATCCCCGTACTACACGCCACACCTGGACGCCGAGAAGTTCCTGTTCTTCGGGCACGTACCCTCGGTGGCGCTGCAGAACTGGCTGTGGACCGGCCACCTGATGTGGTACGACCAGGCCCTGTCGGCCGCGACCCGCATCCACTTCATCGTGCCGCCCACGCTTGCCTTCGCGCTGTGGCTGAAACGCCGCGCGCTGTTCTACCGGTTCGCGGCCACGCTGCTGACGCTCAGCTATGCGGGCGCGCTGACCTTCGCGCTGTACCCGGCGGCGCCGCCCTGGGCCGCGGCCGAGAAGGGCCTGATCCCGTTCCTCGCCAACCCGGCCGGAGCCCAGGCGGCCGCGTCGCCCCTGCCCACCGACTCCGGTCCGCTCTACCACCTGGTCGACGGAAACGCCTACGCCGCGATCCCCTCGCTGCACGGCGGCTACTCGTTCCTGATCTTCCTGTTCATCGCCACCCTGGTGTGGAACACCCGATGGCGCTGGACCGCATACGTCGCGTTCCTGTACCCCGTCGTCCAGTGCTTCGCGGCCGTCTACACCGCCAACCACTACGTGGTCGACCTGCTGATCGGCTTCGTCTACGCGACCGCAGCGCTCTACGGCGTGCTCTGGTTCTGGCGGCGCCAGGGATGGCCCGAGTGACAGCGCTTGCGGAGCGGCCGTTGGAGCACGACAGCTCCGGCCGGCCGCTCTGGCACGGCCTCGGCTACCCGCTGGTGGTGTGGGCCGGCACCCGGGCGATGGTGTACGCGGTGCTGGCGATCCAGGGATGGACGTCGCGCCGGCACGAGGTCGGGTTCGGCTGGCACCCGCTGCTGCGGTCGCTGGGCGACTGGGACGCGACCTGGTACGGATGGATCGCCCAGCACGGCTACGACCCCTCGATCGGCCACGGCAACACCGCCGCCTTCTTCCCGCTGTACCCGATCCTGTGGGCGCCGCTGACCTGGCTGCCGGGGCCGATCACGCTGTGGGGCACCCTGCTCTCCTCTGCGCTGTTCGGCGTGGCGCTGTGCCTGCTCTACCGCATGACTCAGGAGCGCTACGACGAGGGCATGGCGCGGCGCACCGTGCTGTACCTGGCGATCTTCCCGCTGACGTTCGTGTTCGCCCTCCCCTACGCGGAGTCGCTGTTCCTGGCCTGCGCGCTGGCCACCTTCGCGCTCACCTGGCACGGGCGCTGGTGGTGGGCGTCGCTGGCCGGTGCGGCAGCGGTGCTGGCGCGGCCGGTGGGCATCGCGTTGTTCCCCGCTCTGGTCTGGCGGCGCTACCGCGAGCGCGGCCTCGACCTGCGCGCGTACGTGCCGCTGTTACTGCTGCCCGCCGCCGAGCTCGGGTTCTTCGGCTACCTGTACTGGCGCACTGGTGATCCGCTCGCGCATTTCCACGCCCAGGAGCGTGGCTGGGGACGCGGCGTTTCGGTGCTGCCGGTGGTGGTGGCGAAGGGATTCTGGAACGGCGTCCACGGAGGTCAGCTGCGCTACCTCGTGCACGTCGCGTTCACGCTGCTTTGGTGCGGCCTCTGGTACCACGCGTGGCGGCGGCTAAAGCTGCCGGCCGAGTACCTGATCTACGCGGCGCTGTTGCTGATCCTGCCCACGAGCGGCGGCCTGATCGTCTCGATGGGACGCTTTGGCATGGTCGGGTTTCCGCTGTTCTGGGCGCTGGCCGACCTGGGCAAGGACGAGCGGGTGGACACGGTGGTGAAGGTGGTGTTCCCGCTGATGCTGACCGCGCTCGTGTTCGTCACGTTCGGGCCGCGCACCTTCACGCCGTGACCGAGGGTCGGGCAGCCCGTACGTCTCAGGCAGAACGACGGAGGGCCCGCCTGAGCGGGCCCTCCGTGTGCCTGTGGTAGCTCCGATACCCGGATCTACATCATGTCCGGCATACCGCCGCCCATGGGCGCCGGTGCGGACTTCTCGGGCGCCTCCGCCACGATTGCCTCGGTGGTGAGGATGTTCTTGGCGATCGATGCCGCGTTCTGCAGCGCCGACCGGGTGACCATGGCGGGATCGATGATGCCCGCCTTGACCAGGTCGACGATCTCGCCGGTGTCGACGTTCAGGCCCTGGCCGGCCTTGGCCGCCCGTACGTCGTTGACCACAACCGAGCCCTCCAGGCCGGCGTTCGCAGCCAGCTGGCGGAGGGGCTCCTGCAGGGCGCGCTGGACGATCATCGCGCCGGTGCGCTCATCACCCTCCAGCTTGGTTGCGTCGACCGCCTTGATGGCGTGCAGCAGCGCAACTCCGCCGCCCGGCACGATGCCCTCCTCGAGGGCCGCGCGGGTGGCCTGCAGCGCGTCCTCGACGCGGTGCTTCTTCTCCTTCATCTCCGTCTCGGTGGCCGCGCCGACCTTCACGACGGCGACGCCGCCGGAGAGCTTGGCGAGGCGCTCCTGGAGCTTCTCGCGATCGAAGTCCGAGTCGGTGTTCTCGACCTCGGCCTTGATCTGGTTGATGCGTCCCTTGATCGCCTCGGTGTCGCCGGCGCCGTCGACGATCGTCGTGGTGTCCTTCGCCACGACCACGCGGCGGGCACGGCCGAGCTGCGAGAGCTGCGTGTTCTCGAGCTTGAGGCCCATCTCCTCGGTGATGACCTCGCCACCGGTGAGGATGGCGATGTCCTCGAGCATGCGCTTGCGGCGGTCACCGAAGCCGGGGGCCTTGACCGCCACGCCGGTGAAGGTGCCGCGCAGCTTGTTCACCTCGAGGGTGGCGAGGGACTCGCCCTCGACGTCCTCGGCGATGATCAGCAGCGGCTTGCCCGACTGGATGACGGCCTCGAGGACCGGCAGCACGTCGCGCACGGAGCCGATCTTCTGGTTCGCGATGAGGATGTAGGGATCCTCGAGCGTGGCCTCCATGCGCTCCTGATCGGTGACCATGTAGGGCGAGATGTAGCCCTTGTCGAACTGCATGCCCTCGGTGAACTCGAGGTCCATGCCGAACGTCTGGCCCTCCTCGACGTTGACCACGCCGTCCTTGCCGACCTTCTCGATGGCGTCGGCGATGACGTCGCCGATCTCCTCGTCGCCGGCCGAGATCGTCGCGACGCGCGCGATCTGATCCTTGCCGGAGATTTCCTTGGACTGGTTGCGGATGTGCTCCACGACCTGATCCACGGCGATCTCGATGCCGCGCTTGAGACCAAGCGGGTTGGCGCCGGCCGCAACGTTCTTCAGGCCGGTGCGCACGATCGCCTGTGCGAGCACCGTGGCGGTCGTGGTGCCGTCGCCGGCCACGTCGTTGGTCGCCGTGGCGACCTCGCGCACGAGCTGGGCGCCCTGGTTCTGGAAGACGTCCTCGACCTCGATCTCACGAGCGATGGTCACGCCGTCGTTCGTGATGGTCGGAGCGCCGAACTTCTTGTCGAGGACGACGTAGCGCCCCCGGGGGCCAAGGGTGACCTTGACCGCGTTCGCGACGGCGTCGACGCCGGCCTCGAGGGCCTTACGCGCTTCGACGTCGTAC
>DATIOK010000156.1:0-4188 GCA_035473255.1 Gaiellales bacterium | reverse complement strand
CTCTCGCGGATGCGTGCGATCCTCGACGTGGACGTGCCCAACCGCCGCGTTCGGCTGCAGCCCGGAGTCACCAACCTGGAGGTGACGCAGGCGGTGGCGCCGCACGGCCTCTACTACGCGCCGGATCCGTCCAGCCAGCAGGTCTGCACGATCGGCGGCAATGTGGCCGAGAACTCGGGCGGCGCGCACTGCCTCAAGTACGGGTTCACGACCAACCACGTGCTGGAGGCGGACGTGGTGCTGGCCGGCGGTGAGCTGGTGCGGCTCACCGACCACGACGGCCTGGATCTGCTGGGCGCGGTGGTCGGCTCGGAGGGCACGCTGGGTGTGGTCACCGAGGTGGTGGTGCGGGTGCTGCCGCGGCCGCAGCGGGTGGAGACGCTGCTGGCCGCGTTCGCGGACACCGACCAGGCGGGTGAGGCGGTGTCCGCGATCATCGCCGCCGGCATCATCCCGGCGGCGATCGAGATGATGGACGCGCTCACGATCGCGGCCGCCGAGGCGGCGGTGCACGCGGGGCTGCCGCTGGACGCGGGAGCGGTGCTGCTGGTCGAGCTGGACGGGCCGGCGCTCGAGGTCGAGCAGATGCTGGCCGAGACGGTTCGGCTATGCCGGGTGGCCGGCGCGCGCGATCTGCGCCAGGCCGGCGACGAGGCCGAGCGAGCGGGGTTCTGGCGGGGGCGCAAGGCCGCGTTCGCGGCGATGGGCCGGATCAGTCCCCACTACTACGTCCAGGACGGCGTGGTGCCGCGGACGCGGCTGCCCGAGACGCTGCGGAAGATCGAGCGGCTGTCGGAGCAGTACGGGCTGCGCGTCGGAAACGTGTTCCACGCCGGAGACGGCAACCTGCACCCGCTGGTGCTGTACGACGCGTCGGTCGAGGGCGAGCCCGCGCTGGCGGAGGAGCTGGCCTCCGAGATCCTGAATGCCTGCGTCGAGGCGGGCGGCTCGCTCACCGGAGAGCACGGGATCGGGCTGGACAAGGCCCGGCACATGGGCAAGATGTTCTCGGAGGCCGACCTGGACGCGATGAACCGGCTGCGCTGTGGGTTCGATCCGGACGGGCGCTGCAACCCGGGCAAGGTGTTCCCGACCCCGCGGCTGTGCGGCGAGGTACCCGGCCACTACCGCGAGCACCCGCTGGAGCGGGAGGGGGTGGCGGAGCGGTGGTGATCGAGCACGAGGCGGGCGACCTGACCTGCACGGTCGAGGCACAGACGCCGATGGTGGAGCTGCAGTCGGTGCTGGCCGGTGCCGGCCAGATGCTGGCGCTGGATCCACCCGGCGACGAGCGGCTGACGGTTGGCGACGTGTTCGATCGGGGCCTGTTCGGGCCGCGGGCGCACCGCTACGGGCGGCCGCGCGACCTGATCCTGGGGATCCGGGCGCGGCTGCCGGGCGGCGAGGAGATCCGCGGCGGGGGCAAGGTCGTCAAGAACGTGGCCGGGTACGACCTGCCCAAGCTGTTCACCGGAGCGGAGGGCAGGCTGGGCCGGCTGCTGGAGCTGACCCTGCGGCTGCACCCGCTGCCGGCGCGGACGTGCACGCTGGTGACGGCGACGCAGGATGCGACGGTGTTCGAGCCGCTGGCGCCCGCCTGCGTCGACTACCGGTGGGCGCAGGAGCGGCTGCTGGTGCGGTTCGAGGGGCCGGTGGCCGACCGGCTGGCGGAGGAAGCGCTGGGGCTCGCGGGCGGGAAGCTGGTGCAGCAGGACGAGCAGCTGTGGGATGAGCAGCGGGGGCTCCAGGCCGGGCTGCACCTGAACCGCTGCCTGCCGGCGGACTGCCCGCGGCGGGTGGCGGAGCTGCGAGATGCGGGTGCGACGGCGGTGGTCGGGCGCTGGGCGCGGGGCTGGCTGTTCGCCGACCTGCCGGCGCCGGAGCGGGAGCTGAGCGCGCTCGAGCAGCGCGTGATCGCGAGGTTCGCGGCGTGAGCGCGTCCACCCGTGAGCTGCTGGACGCGTGTGTGCACTGCGGCTTCTGCCTGCCGGCCTGTCCCACGTACTCGCTGTGGGGCGAGGAGATGGACTCACCGCGCGGGCGCATCCAGCTGATCGGGATGGTCGAGGACGGTGAGGTGGAGATGGACGCGAGCGTCGCGCTGCACCTCGACCGCTGCCTGGGCTGCCTGGCATGCGTGCCGGCGTGTCCCAGCGGGGTGCGCTACGACCAGCTGATCGAGCGGGCGCGGGTGCAGCGGCGGGAGCAGGCGCCACGGTCGCTGCGGTCGCAGATGCTGGAGCGGGCGCTGTTTGCGGTGGTGCCGCGGCCGCGGCTGCTGCGGGCGCTGTCGTGGCCGTTGGCGCTGGGGCTGCGTCCGGCCGCGCTGGCGCCGCGCGTGTCGGTCTCAGAGCTGCGGGCGGCGCCGCCGGAGCGGACGGCGGCGGTGGGGGAGCGGCGGATGTCGGTGGCAGTCCTGAGCGGGTGCGCGCAGCGGGTCTACTTCGGGCGCGTGAACGAGGCGTCGGTGCGCGCGCTGGCGGCGCGCGGGTGCGACGTCGCGGTGCCGGCCGGGCAGGGCTGCTGCGGGGCTCTGCACCTGCATGGGGGCCGCGAGCGGGATGCCCGCAGGCGGGCCGAGGCGACGATCGAGGCGCTGTCGGGATACGACCGGGTGGTGGTGACGGCGGCGGGATGCGGATCGGCGATGAAGGGCTACGGCGAGCTGCTGGAGACCGACCGGGCGCGCGAGTTCGCGGAGCGGGTGTGCGACGTGACGGAGTTGCTGGCCGAGCTGCCGGCGCCCTCCCGGACGGAGCAGACGGAAGCGGCTCCGCGGCGGGTGGTCTACCAGGACGCCTGTCACCTGCTGCACGGCCAGGGCGTCTCGGAACAGCCGCGGCAGCTGCTGCGATCGGTGCCGGGAGTGGAGCTGGTCGAGATCGAGGATGCCGGCATGTGCTGCGGGTCGGCGGGGACGTACAACCTGCTGCAACCGCAAGCCGCGCGCGAGCTGGGCGAGCGCAAGGCGCGATCGATCCTGGCGGCCCGGCCCGACCTGATCGCGACGGCGAACCCCGGCTGCGCGCTGCAGCTGGCGGCCTCGCTGCGGCGACTGGGCCGCGGCGATCTGCCGATCGTGCACCCGGTCGAGCTGCTCGGCTGACCCGCATTGATTCGCAACGGCCTGGTAACGGGCGCCGGCACACGCCCCGGACTCCCCAAGGGTCGCGGATCGGTCGCGGCGGTGCACCGACCTGGCACAGACCTGTGCCCAGGCCCGATGCGGTGTTTGACTCCAATAATTCCCGGTGGCCGCGGATCCGGCTCAACCGTCCAGTTCGCGACACATGCCACCAGTGACAACCCGTCACGGTTGCGTGCCGAAGCGCCGCGGCGGCCGAGGCGGGCTCTGAGCCCTGAGCGGGCGGCCAGGACGCGCCTAGTGCTTGCGGGTCAGATACACGTACGTGACGAAGGGCAGTTCCAGCGGCGCGTCGCCGGCGTGGTTGTGCACGATCCGTGACAGGTCGCCGCCCAGCAACTCGCGGTCAGCCTCCGCCAGCGCGGCGACGAAGCTCCACGACAGCGCCAGCTGCACGATCTGCTCGGCGTCAACCATGATCGGGTGCGAGAACTCGCGGTGCTCGAGCGGCGTGAACAGGTCGTTCCCCGCGAACGCCTCCTGCCAGCGCAGCGTGTGCGGCCGGTTCTCGGGACGCACGTCCGGTGCCGGTACCTCGCGCAGCCGCGCCTCGAACTCCTCGGCCCAGGAGGCCCGGTCGTGCCAGCTGACGTGATGCCACAACAGCGCCAGGCCGCCGGCCGGCCGCAGCACCCGGTGGATCTCCCGGAGCGCCCGGACACCGTCGAACCAGTGGAACGCCTCGCCCACGAAGACGGCGTCGACCGACCCGTCGCCCATCGGGATCTGCTCGGCCGTCCCGTCAAGCGGCGTCGCCTCGGGCTCCCGCGCCGCCAGCAGCCGTCGCATCGCGGGCAGCGGTTCGACCGCGATCAACAAGCCGGCCCGCGGGGCCAGCGCCTCTGAAAGCTTGCCGGTGCCGGCCTCCAGGTCGAGCACGATCGAGCGGCCGTCCAGCCCCAGCTCCCGGAACGCCCAGTCGAGCGGCTCATCCTCGTAGCCGGGCCGAGCGCGGTCGTAGCTGTCCGCGGAGCCGCCGAACGCCTTCGCCAGCGGGTCGAGCCGTCTGCCCTCGCCGGCCATCGGCGCCGCGCGGCTACTCG
>DATIOK010000155.1:0-2121 GCA_035473255.1 Gaiellales bacterium | reverse complement strand
GATGAAGGCCGCGGCGGCAGCCTTGTGCTTGGCCGTGACCGGTATAGAGAGCCCCTCCGGCAGGCCGAACGAGGCGCCCGGGCCGGCGACGCCCGGCACCAGGCCAAGGGCCGCCTTGCCGACGATGCTGGACTGGCTGGGGTCGTTGGAGGTGGGCAGGTTGCCGGGGCCGGTCGCGAACAGGATCGCGCTCTGCCCTGCCAGGAAGTCGTTCAGGGCGACGTCGTCGTTCAACGCCACCGAGCCCGGGGAGACCCAGCCGTTCTTGACCGCGTCCGCCTCCCACTGCAGCGCCTTGTAGCCGGCCGAGCTGGGCGTCTGGAAGACCGGCTTCAGGTTCTGGTCGAACAGCTGGCCGCCCATCGCCAGCGTCAGCAGATACCAGGGGGTGATGCCGCCCTCGGTGGCGGCCATCGGGATTTGCAGCGGGTACTTGACGCCCGACGCGTGCAGCTTCTGGATGTCGGTCGCCAGCTCGTCGAACGTGGCCGGGAACGACGTGATGCCGGCCTTGGCGAACATCTGCTTGTTGTACATGGACAGCCGGAAGTCGTTCGAGTAGCAGGCCGCGTAGGTCTTTCCGCCCGACACGAACGCGGCGTCGGTGCTCTTGAGGTCGGCCAGCGTCTTTGCCGGCAGCAGGTTGTCGAGGGGCTCGACCCAGCCGGCGCCGGCGAACTGGCCGGTGAACGACCAGTCGAACTCGGCCACGTCGGCGACGTAGGTCTTGGCCGTATTCGCGACGATCAGCTTGTTGTGGGTGGCATCCCAGCCGGTGCGGACGTAGTTGACTTTGACGCCCGTCTGGTTGGTGAACTGCTGGAGCAGCTTCTGGGGCATCACGTAGGGCACGAGCACGGTGATCGTCTGACCCCTGATCGACCCGCTCGAGGCGCTGGAACCGCTCGAGCTGGAGCTGCCGCCGCACGACGCCGCGAACAGCGCCGCCGCGATCGCCGTCGCCGAGATCAGTGTCCACCGCAGTCGTCGCTTCACCACGTCTCCCTCGTTGCAGGTTGAGCGCTCATCGGAGCGAGCGGAGCGCCATACTACGAGACCGTATGGGGGGATTACAAGAGCGCGCGCTGACACACCCACTGGATCCGCTGGACGCCGATGAGATCGAGGCGACGGCCGGGGCGTGCCGCCGGCGGGACCTGGGCGAGGACAGCCGCTTCGTCACGATCGCCCTGCTGGAGCCCGACAAGCGCGCGCTGCTGGAATGGGAACAGGGTGGCGCCGAGCCGGCCCGGGAGGCCGAGGTCGTGATCCTCGACCGGTCGGCGCGCGAGACGGTGGAGGTGACGGTGGCGGTGGGCTCGGGTGAGGTCACTCGCTGGGTGCGGCGTGCGGACATCCAGCCGATGGCGGTGGTCTCGGAGCTGGTCGAGGCGGAGCGGGCGGTGCTGCTCGACCCGCAGTTCCAGGCGGCGATGGCGCGGCGCGGTGTGACCGACATGGGCACGGTGCAGGTGGACGCGTGGCCGGCCGGCCACTTTGGCCCGGACGAGGAGACGGGCCAGCGGCTGTGCCGGGCGGTGGCCTTCCTGAAGCCGGCGCCGGGCGACAGCGAGTGGGCGCATCCCGTCGACGGGGTGATCGTGTTGCTCGACCTGAACACGCTCGAGGTGCTGCGGGTGGACGACCACGGGGTGGTGCCGATCCCGCCCGAGAGCGGCAACTTCGACGTCGCCGCGGGGGCGCCGCTGCGCGACGACATCGCGCCGCTTCTGATCACGCAGCCCGAGGGTCCCGGCTTCACCCTGGAGGGCCACCTGCTGCGGTGGCAGCGCTGGCAGCTGCACGTCGGCTTCACGCCGCGCGAGGGCCTGGTGCTGAACCGCGTGGGCTACGAGGACGGCGGGCGCCTGCGGCCGATCCTGTACCGCGCCTCGCTGTCGGAGATGGTGGTGCCCTACGGCGACCCGAGCCCGAGCCACTACTGGAAGAACGCGTTCGACGGCGGCGAGAACGGCGTCGGCATCGCGGCCTCGCCGCTCACGCGCGGCTGCGACTGCCTGGGCGAGATTGTCTATCTGGATGCCGTCGTCTCCGACGCCGCGGGTGACCCCTCCCCCATCCCGAACGCCATCTGCATCCACGAGGAGGATGCCGGAGTGC
>DATIOK010000154.1:0-3931 GCA_035473255.1 Gaiellales bacterium | reverse complement strand
GCTGGGCACGAGGTGATCGTTCCCGATTGTCACGCGACGTCAAGAGGCCCGCAGGCTCCGGTGCCGTCAGGCCTGGGCGGCCTTCAGCCAGGCGTTGACCTTGTCCGGGTTGGCGTCGACCCACTGCTGGGCCGCCTTCTCGGCGTCCACCTTGTCCTCGGTGATCGCCTTCGCCACCTTGTTCTGGTCGTCGTTCGTCCACTGGAACGCCTTGACCAGCTTGTAGGCCGGGCCGTTGGCCTGGGCGAACTTGGCCGCGACGATCTTGTTCAGGTCGTACTTCGGGTAGTCGCAGGCGATCTTCGCCGGGTCGGCGTCACAGCCGTCCTTGTAGGGCGGCAGGTTCACCTTGACCAGCGGGACCTCGGACAGGAACCACTGCGGGTCGTAGAAGTAGCCGATCAGCGGCTTCTTGTTCGTCTCGGCCTGGCGGAACGCTTGGATCAGCGCGGCCTCGCTGCCCGCGTACACAACCTTGTAGTTCAGCTTGAGGTTCGTGACCAGCGCCTCGTCGTTGGTGACGAACGACGGGTCGCCGTCGAGCAGCTGGCCCTGCCCGCCGGACTCGGGGGTCTTGAACATGTCGGCGTACTTGTTGAGGTTGTTCCAGTCGGTGATGTCCGGGTACTGCTGGGCCATCCACGGCGGCACGTACCAGCCGATCACGCCGATGTTGCCGTTGGGCCCGGCGTCCTGGGCGGTCTTCTGGTCGGTGATGTACTTCTGCACGAGGTCCGGGTGGCCCCAGTTCTCGATCACGACGTCGACCTCGCCGTTGCCCATGCCCTGCCAGGCGACCTCTTCCTTGACGTTCTTGTACTCGACGTCGCAGCCCAGCTTGCTCTTGGCGATGTAGCCGACGACGTGCGCGGACGCCTCATAGCCCACCCATGGGTTGATCGCCATGTTGAGCTTGCCGCAGTTCGCGGCCTGGCCGCCGCCGCTGGGTGCCGGGGCGTTCTGGATGTTGCCGCCGCCGCAGGCGGCCAGCGCGAGGCCGATCGCCGCGGCCAACGCGACCCTGGCGAGTCCTACCTTTGATCGTGACACGTACTACCTCCTGATCAGCGCCGGCCGTAACGGGCCGCGGCGTACTGGGCGATTCGGTCGAGCATGACCCCGAGGGCGGTGATGGCGATGCCTGCCGCCAGCCCCTTGCCGAACAGCTGGGACTGGGAGAAGCCCGCGACCACGTAGTAACCCAGGCCGCCGCCACCGACCAGGCCACCGATGACGACCATCGAGAGCACGTACAGCAGGCCCTGGTTGGACGCCAGCACGACGGCCGCCCTCGCCATCGGCAGCTGCACCTTACTGATCATCTGCCACGCCGTGGTGCCCGCCGCGCGGGCCGCCTCGACCGAGGTCGGGGACACGCCGCGGATGCCGTCGGCGATCAGCTTGGTGGCCACCGGGATCCCGAACGCGACGGCGGCCACGATCGCGGTGAACCGGCTGGGCCCGAACAGCGCGAGCGCAGGCACGAGGTAGACGAACGGCGGGATCGTCTGGAACCCGTCCAGGAACGGCCGGGCCACGGTGTCCGCTCGGCGGTTGCGTCCCATCCAGACCCCGACGACCATCGCGATGACGATCACGGCGAGGGCGGCCACGAGCGTGGTGGTGAGCGTCTTCATGCTCTCGTTCCACAGGCCGGTGCCCAGGATGATCAGCAGGCAGACCAGCGCGGTGGCCGCGGGCCGCCAGCCGCCGAGCACGAAGGCGAACGCCAGCACCACGAGGAACATCAGCCACCACGGCGAGTCGGCCAACAGCGACTGCAGCGGATTCAGCAGCGCCGTGGTGACGAGGTTGGCCAGCCACGTCGTGAAACCGGAGATCTCGCCGACCAGCCAGTCGGTGAATGCGGTGACGCCCGCCGCCAGAGGGGCTCCGAGGTCGGGCTGGGACGGGAACTCGGCCAGCTGCAGGTACAGCCGGGAGAGGTAGATGCAGATGAGGACGACCACCCCGCCCCCGATCAGGCCGATCCGCCTGCGCTTCGGGTTCTCGGCACCCGCCCGGCTCGCCACCTCGGCCCGCTCGCTGGCCGCGGTGGTCGTGCGGTCCAGCACGATCGCCATGATCACGATGGCGATGCCGCTGACGAACGCGTCGCCGATGTCCAGGCTCTGCAGCGCCTGCGCCACCGGCTGGCCCAGGCCGGGCCCGTTGATCAGAGCCGCGATGGTCGCCATGGAGAGCGCCGCCATCGTGCACTGGTTCAGCCCCACCACGATGGTCCGCCGCGCCATCGGCAGCTGCACGGTGCGCAGGATCTGCCACCGGCTGGTGCCCATCGAGCGGACGGCCTCGATGGTCGTCGGGGACACGCTGCGGATGCCGTGCGCGGTGATCCGGGCCAGCGGCGGCAACGCGTAGATCAGCGTGGTGACCACGGCCGAGGCCGGCCCGATGCCGAAGAACAGCACCAGCGGCGCCAGGTAGGCGAACGACGGCATCGTCTGCATCACGTCCAAGATCGGCGTGATGGCCGCGTTGGCCCGCTTGCTCCTGGCCATCCAGATGCCCACCGGGATGCCGATGATCACACAGATGAACACCGCGACGAAGGTGACGATCAACGTGTCGATGCTGTCGGGCCAGTAGCCGAGGAATCCGAAGAGGAGCAGTCCGACGAACACGAGGATCGCCGACCGCACCCCGGCCACCCAGTAGGCGAGGTAGGTGAACAGCGCCACCACTCCCAACCAGCCGATCTCGGGAACGGGGCGCGGGAAGGCGGGCTGGCTGAGCAGCTCGCGCAGCCAGTTGATGACGGCATCGAGCACCGCGCTGATCGGGTCGATGATGTACTGGAAGAAGAAGCTGCCCTGGCGCGCCGAGTCGAACACGTCGCGGAGCTCGTTGAGCCAGATCTGGAAGCCGGTGAGTTCGGCACCGCCGAGCTCCAACGTGGCCATGCCTTGGAAGAGCAGCCAGCCGACCAGCCAGACCACCACGATGCCCAGCAGGAGCCATCCGGTGCCGAGGAACCGCCGCGCCCCGGGGGCGGCCGGCTCGGGCTCGGACGCGGTCGGCGGCTTCTCCAGGGTCGTGGTCATCGCACGGCGTCCTGCTCGACCGGCACCGTGTCGACCGCCTGCGCGCTCGTCTCGGGCTCCTCGATGGGCTCGTCCTCGGCCACCACCACGCGCAGGATGGCCTCGTCGTCGACCATGCCGACCAGCTCGTCGCCGTCGTACACGCGCACGGGGTGCTCGGAGTCCAGCACCGCGCGGGCCGCGTCCCGGATGATCCGATCGGCGGGCATGGCCGGTCCGTCCAGCGACTCGCCAGGGTGCGGCGGGCGCATCACCCAGCGCAGGGTGAGCACGTGCGAGCGCGGGACCTCGCTCACGAAGTCGCGCACGTAATCGTCGGCCGGGGCGCCGACCACCTGCGCGGGCGTGCCGATCTGCACGATCTCGCCGTCCCGCATGATGAGGATCCGGTCGCCGAGCTTGAGCGCCTCTTGCAAGTCGTGGGTGATGAAGATCATCGTCTTGCCGACCTCTTCGTGCAGCCGGATGACCTCGTTCTGCATGTCGCGCCGGATCAGCGGGTCGAGCGCGGAGAACGGCTCGTCGAACATCAGCACCTGCGGGTCGACGGCCAGCGCCCTGGCCAGCCCGACGCGCTGCTGCATGCCGCCGGAGAGCTGGTCGGGGTAGGAGTTCTCGTACCCGGTGAGGCCGACCAGGTCGATCATCTCCTTGGCCCGGCCGCGCCGGGTCGCCTTGTCCTCGCCGCGCACCTCCAACCCGTAGCCCACGTTGTCGATCACCCGGCGGTGCGGCAGCAGGCCGAAGTGCTGGAACACCATGGCGACGTGGTGGCGGCGCAGCTCGCGCAGCTGGTCGTCGCTGGCGGCGGTGATGTCCTCGCCGTTCAGCACGACCTGCCCGGCGGTGGGCTCGATGAGCCGGGT
>DATIOK010000153.1:0-2979 GCA_035473255.1 Gaiellales bacterium | reverse complement strand
GATGATCGTCGTGACGCCGCCGAAGGCCGCCGCGGTACCGCCGGTCTCGAATGTGTCGTCGTACACGTGCAGCGGCCGGTCGGTTCGCATGTGCACGTGGCCGTCGACCGCTCCCGGGATCACGTACAGCCCATCCGCGTCGATCTCACGGCGGCCGTGCAGGCCCGTCGACACCGCCGCGATCAGCTCGCCGTCGACCGCCACGTCCGCCGTCCGCTGCCCGTCCGCGCCGATCAGGCGGCCGCCGCGGATCACCAGCTCGTTCTCGCTCACGACTCGACGGTGACGCGGCCGCCGCCGGCCAGCGCCCGCTCACAGGCCAGCGCCACCTCGAGCGTGCCGGCGGCCTGCTCGACGGTGCACGCGACCAGGCCGGGATCGCCCGTCCGCACCGAATCCAGGAACCGTTCCAGGCCGCGCTGGATCGGAGGCGCGCCGCTGCGCAGCGACACCTCGGCGCCGGCGCGGATGCCGGTGGCCGAGAAGCCGGGATCGAGCTCGACCCGCACGGCCGACCCGGCAGACACCAGATCGAGCGTGTAGCGGGAGGGCAGGCCGGGCTGTGTCCAGGCCACCAGCACGGTGCCGAGCGCGCCCGAGCGGAAGCCGAGCGTCAGCACGATCACGTCGTCGATGTCGGATCCCACCGGCCGCTGGTCGCCTGCCAGATCGACCTGCGAACCGGCGGCCTGCACCCAGTCGACCTCTCCTGCGATCGCCCGCTGCAGGTCGATGTGGTGGCTGGCCCGCTCCAGCACCTGGCCACCCCCCTGGGCCTGCTGCACGAACCAGGGCCGGCCGGCCGTGGCTCCAACGCTGTAGGAGGCGAGCAGGCCGAGCGGATCGGAGGCGGCCGCGGCGGTCAGTTCGGGAAGGAAGTCGAGCGCGCGGTACTGGTAGCCAACTGCGACCGGCGCTCCTGCCCGGCGCACCGCATCGGCGATGGCGACGGCGTCGTCGTGCGTGCGGGCGACCGGTTTCTCCAGGTACACCGGCAGCCCTCGCTCGACGGCGGCCTCCAGCGGCTCGCGGTGTGCCAGCGGCGGCGTCAGCACCATCACGGCGTCCATCTGCTCCTGATCGAGCATGGCCCGCCAGTCGTCGTGCACGGCCGCTCCGGCAGCCGACGCGACCCGCTCGGCGCGCGTGTGGTCGAGGTCGGCCACCGCGACGACGGAGACCTGCGGCAGCTCCGAAACGCTCTGCAGATGCCGGTCTGCGATCCATCCGGCGCCGATCATCCCCAGCCGCAGGGCCGCGGTCATGACGAGAGCTCCGGCACCTCCGGAGCGTACACCGGCAGCCGCAGCACGAAGCCCGCCGACACGGTGGCCGCTGCGAGCAGCGCCGCCCCCAGCGCGAACAGCAGCTCGGGGCTGTGCAGGCTGGCCAGAAGCCAGCCCGACAGCGCTGTCACGGTCGCGATCACGCCGTACTCGAAGGCGTTCCAGGTGACCGTCACGTTGGGCCGGGTGTCCGGCTCGATGCGAGCCAGCGCCGAGTCGACGATCAGCGGCCAGGCGCCCGTGGCGACGAACGAGGTGGCGATCAGCGCCAGCACGAACAGCGGTGCGCCGAGCGTGCTGGTGGAGGCGCATAGCGCCAGGCTGAGGACGGCACCGGCGCCGAGCAGCAACAGGATCGCCCGGCGATGGCCGCTCTCGCGGGTGATGATGCGGCCGGCAAACGCGCCGCCGATCTTGCCGGCCTGGACGCACGCCACCGTCAGCCCGACCACGAACGGCGCCAGGTGGAAGTCACGCAGAAGCACGATCGGCGTCAGCGGCAGCATCATCGCCAGCGCGGAGACCAGCAGCAGGTCGGGCAGCTGCATCGCCACCGCCTGCGGCGAGGTGCGGGGGCGCAGTCCCCGCGGGACGGCGTCGCGCTCTCGACGAGGGCGCCACAGCACCAGCGCAAGCAGCATCGCCGCCAGCGCCAGCCCGTAGCTGAGCTGGATGGCATCCGCCTCGCCGATGCCCGCGTGGCGCACGACTGCGGCAACGATGCCGACGATCGCGGAGCCTGCGGCAACCCCAAGCGTGTAGGCGGCGTAGTGATGGGCGAAGGCGCGCTCGCTTTCGTCGCGGCCGGACGAGCGGCCGAGCAGCGTCTGGCTGGCGACCCAGAACAGGCCGATGCCGGCGCCGACCAGCGCGGTGCCCACCACCATCCAGGCCGTGGACGACGCAGACATCAGCACCGCCTGACCGCACGCGGTGACCGCGATCGACGTCACCAGCAGGTTGCGGGCGCTGCCCACCATCCTGCCGACGAGACCGGCGCCGAGCGCGGCCAGCGCCACGGCGACGGTGACCGACGCGAGCAACTGGCCGGCCAGCGAGGCGGGCCGGTGCATGGCCGCGACGTGCAGCGGGACGGCCACGGCCAGCACGCCGAAGGAGAGCCCGGACAGCGCCGCAACCGGGTAGAAACCGCGTCGGGGGTTGTTCATCAAGCGGCCCGGTGACCCAGCGCCTCGGACACGCGCGCAGCCGCGTTGAGTGCCGCCGGCAGCAGCTCGTCGCGAACCATCTGCTCGGAGACGCGGAACCGCGGGCCCCCGAGGGCGATCGCGGCAACCACCGTGCCGCCGGCATCGCGGATCGGCACCGCGACGCCGCAGTAGCCGTCCTCGCCCTCGCTGATGCGGATGGCGTGACCCTGCCGGCGCACCTG
The DNA here is from genome assembly GCA_035473255.1 of Gaiellales bacterium. GTDB lineage: Bacteria > Actinomycetota > Thermoleophilia > Gaiellales > JAICJC01 > JAICYJ01. The sequence goes on along the minus strand of DATIOK010000153.1, from coordinate 300 downwards.
TGCCAGCTCGGTGTCGGACAGGCCCGGCGCGTCGGCGGGCGCCTCGGCCACGAGCCGGTCGATCACATCGCCGGGCTGGTATGCCAGCAGCAGCCGGCCGGTGACGCCCTCCGTCAGCTCGTGGCGGACGCCGACCCAGTCGACGTTGACGGTGACGTGGCGGCTGGAGGCCTGGTCGAGGTAGGTGATCTTGTGCGCGTCGAGCACGCCCAGCCAGGCCGTCTCGCCGGTGGCGTCGCGCAGCTCGCGCAGCACCTGCCCGGCCTGAGCACGGACGGGGAAGCGGTTCAGCACGAAGCC
>DATIOK010000152.1:0-4306 GCA_035473255.1 Gaiellales bacterium | reverse complement strand
GGCGCCGATCGTGGAGTCCTTGGTGGTCGAGTTGACCAGCGTCGACGGCGGCGTTTGGCCGGCCCGCAGGTACAGGGCCAGCGCTGCCGCGGCCTGCGCCTCGAGGAAGTACGGCTTGTAGACGGTGCCGCACTGGTAGCCGGCAAGGACATTCTGCAGGCCCGGCAGCGAGGCGTCCTGACCGGTGGTCGGGAACGTCTTGGGCGGGATCTTCTTGTTCTTCAGCGCCGCGATCACGGCCCCGGCGACGTTATCGTTGGGGGTGACCACCGCGTTGATGTTCGGGTGTGCGGTGTACTGCTGCTCGAACAGGGTCTGGGCCGTCGGCGCATCCCACGTGCCGGTCGGCTCGCCGACCTTCTTATAGGTGCCATCCGCGAACTTCGGCGCCAGCACGCCGTTGTACCCCTGTGCGAACAACTTGGCGTTGTTGTCGGTGGGATCGCCGTCCATGATCAGGATGTTGGGATTCTTGACGCCCCATGCGCTGATGCACGAGACCTCGCCCTGGCCGATCAGCTGGCCGACCTTGACGTTGTTGAAGCTGACGTAGTAGCGATCGGCGGGGCCGCCGAGTACGAGCCGGTCATAGTCGATCACCTTGACGCCCTTGGCCTCGGCATTCTTCTCGATGGCTGCGCCGGATCCGGTGTCGATCGGATCGATCAAAAGGACGGAGGCGCCGTCGGTAATGTCGGCCTCGGCCTGCTGCTGCATCGTCGACACGCTGCCCCCGGCATTGGTGATCTTGAAGTCGCTGGACGACAGCCCGGCGGACTCGAAGGCCTTCGTCAGGTTCGGCGCGTCGTACTGGACGTACCGGGTCGACGTGGTGGTGTCGGGCAGCAGCACGCCGATCTTGCCCTTGCCCTGCGCGGCAAGGCTCTGCAGGGTCTTCATCACCGCGTAGTCAGCCGTGAACTTGGTGACATCGACTGAGGGCACCGCGCCCCCACCCGACGACGACGCGCTTGACGAGCTGGACGAGCTCGAACCGCAGCTGGCGGCCGCGGCCGCCAGCGCCAGAGCCGCGGTCACCGCCGCGATCTGTTTTGGCAGATGGTGCATGCAAATCCCCTTGTTGAGCGGCCGAGGCAGACCCGACCCGCAGGTGGTGGTGGAAGGCCAGTCAGGCTCCCGAGATCTGCAAGCGTATGGGATTTGTTCACCACAACGCAAGATTGCGGTCACAATTTGTTGTCCGAATTGTCCCGTTCGGTTTCGATGGTCCCACCGCCGGTCGCCGGTTGCCGCTGACACATGCAGGCCCGACAGGCGAGGCGTGGCATACCTCGAAGTCCGAGGCTTCTGGGGCGCCGAGGCGGACCGGTCTAGGCACTGAAGGCGTCGTGGCGGAGCACCGCGTGCACGCCCTTGGCCTCGTTCACGACCTGCGTCACGCGCAGGTCGACGCAGACGCTGGCCAGCGCCAGAGCCCGCTCGCGGCCGAGGCCGTGCTCGCGCCGCATCAGATCGAGCATCGCCTCAAGCGCCATATCGGCGGCCACATCGAGGTCGGGGTCGAACCCGAGCGCGATCCAGGCGCTGTCGGTGCGCGCGACCGGCATCCGCAGGTCGAGATCGGGGCGCAGGCCCAGCGTCAGCCGCACCTCGTCGAGCGGACATTCGATGGCCGTGCCCGACACCTCGCCGTCGCCCTGCGCCGCATGGCCGTCCCCAGCCGAGAGCAGCGCGCCGTCGACGCCGATCGGCAGCAGCAATGTGGCGCCCGCGGTCAGCTCCTTGCAGTCGATGTTGCCGCCGAAGCGGCGGGGCGGGGTGGTGGAGTGGACGCCCGGCTCGGGCGGCGGCATCCCGATCACGCCCAGGAAGGGGGCAAGCGCGACCGACTGCGCGCCGTCCGCGGTGACGCCGATCGGCCCGTCCAGCCGCCACTCGAGCGCGCTCTCGCCGGCGAAGGTGACGCCCCAGTTGCGCGGCCGCACCACGTCGATCCGCACCTCCAGCGCCCCGCCCGCGCGCGCCCCGCGGACCGCTATCGGCCCGGTCAGCGGGTGGCCGTCATCGAGCACCGGGTGCAGATCGTCCAGCCACCGGCCACCCGCATCCCAGTGCCAGCCGGCGTTCAGGGCCTGGAACGTGACCGAGTCGCCGGGATCGACGGTCACGACGGGCGCGAGGTCGGCCGAGAAGTGCCCGTGGAGGGTCTCGCGGTCGAGCGGGATCACGTGCGTGGCGGGCATTTCGTCCTCCTCAGAGGTGTCCGGCTGTGAGGCCGCCGTCGGCGACGTAGGCGTGGCCGGTCAGGTAGGTCGCGCGGTCGCCGGCCAGGAACACGGCCAGGTCGGCGATATCCGACGGGTCCGCCAGGCGCCCCAGCGGATGCATCGCGATCCCCTGCGCGCGCGCCGCTTCCGGGTCCGGCTGGGATGCGAAGAACTGCTCCAGCATCTCGGTGCGGACGTACCCCGGGCAGATGCTCAGGCAGCGGATGTTGTCGGCGCCGTGGTCGATGGCCATCGCCCGGGTCAGCGCCAGCAGGGCGCCCTTCGAGGCGCAGTAGGCCGGCAGCCGCGGTTCGGCCCAGGTGCCGTCGACCGACGCGATGTTCAGGATCACGCCGCCGCCGGCGGCGCGCATGTGCGGGATCGCCGCGGCGGACAGCAGCGCGGGAGCGCGGACGTTGACGGCCAGCACCTCGTCCCACTGCTCGACCGTGGTCTCCTCGACCGTGCCCTCGATCTCGACCGCCGCGTTGTTGACCAGCACGTCGAGCCGACCGTGCGACGCCACCGTGCCGGCGACCAGGTCGCGGATGGCGGCCGGGTCGGACACGTCGCAGCGGCGGTAGTCGATGCCGGCGACGTCGACGTCCGGGCCGGCGCTGCGGCCGCATCCGACCACCGCATACCCCGCGGCGGCAAACGCGGCCGCCAGGGCGGTGCCGATGCCGCGGCTGGTGCCGGTGATCAGGGCGACCCGAGAGGGGGTACTCGACATGCGGGCGCCAGCGTACCGCGACCGCTGCGGCCGATCCACAGCCGGTCGGTGCGGTCGCGCCTAGACTGGACCCATGCGGGCCGCGGCCACACGCACGCTCCGTGCCGTCAGGCTGGTCATCCGCGACGGGCGGATTCCGCGACCGCTGCGCTGGGCGGGTGCGCTGGGGCTGCTGCCGGTGCCGGGCCCGTTCGACGAGATCGTGCTGCTGGCCGTGGCCGGGGTGCTGTGGCTGGGCTACCGGGAACAGCTCAGCGAGGCGTGGCAGAAGGCCGCGGCGTCGTAGCAGCGGGTCCCGCTCAGGCGGTGGTCTGAAACCGCGTGCGCGCTGCGAGCGTCCGGTACGCCTTCAGCGCACGCGGCTTGTTGCCCAGGCTGAAGGTGGAGGAGTAGTCGAAGTAGACCAGCGCCGCCGTCCGCGGATGCGTCCTCACCCAGTTGAACACCTGGCTGACGAACGTGGGATCGTCGATGCCCCAGGGCGCCCACTCGCCCAGGATGAACGGCTTGCCGTAGTTGTAGAGCGGCTGCATGCCCTTCCAGTAGGCCCTGAAGCCCTGGTCGTAGAGATCGTCGCCGACGTAGTCCACGTATCGCGTGCCGGGCCAGTAGTCGTGTGGCTGGTTGCCCCTGACGTTCGGCGCGCCGGCCCCCTGCGGGTTCCAGACCATGGCCACCAGCCCGCTGGGTGTGATTCCGGCGACCGGCAGCGGCGCCTGCAGCTGTCGCAGGCCGGCGGCGTGAAGGGCGGCGTTGATCTCCGCCCTGGTGCCGCCCCGCATGATGATCGCGATCCGCCGGAAAGCCTTCTTGTAGTTGCCGGTGGAGTAGGCGGCGCCGCGGTGGCTCCCGTCTGCGTTGAACGCGCAGTAGGACATCCAGTAGCCGTTCATCTCCTGCATGGGACGGATCCAGACCGGCGCGCCCGCGGCGTTTGCCTGGCTCGAGTAGGACAGGTAGATGCTGTCGGCTTTGCCGCTCGCCAGCGAGCCCGGCGAGAGCTTGCGGCGGTCGGACACACGCGTTGCGCTCAGCGTGATCATCGCGATCCGGTGAGAGGAGGTGGCTTTGGCGATCTGGGTGCTGACGCCGTGCCACCTGACCCAGGATCCACCCAGCATGTCGAACATCAGCCAGACGTCATGGTGATGGCGGGTGAGGCGATCGAAGGCGCCGGGATCTTTGCTGCCGATGCCGAGCCGTGTGTGGCCGACGGGCGGCATTCCCGGCGGTGGAGCTCCGGCGGCCAGCGCCTGCCCGCCCACGCCGAGGATCGCCGCAAGGCAGCAGGTACCGACCAGTCGACGTGCAAGGAGCCTCATGCTGAAGCTTCTATCGGCTGCGA
>DATIOK010000151.1:0-6891 GCA_035473255.1 Gaiellales bacterium | reverse complement strand
GTTCAGCACGAAGCCGGCCAGCGGCACCAGCCCCAGGCCCAGGCGATAGCTGGCCGACCCCTCGGCCTGCTCAAGCAGCCCGCGACGCTCGAGCGTCGCCATCAGCCGCGATGCGGTGCTTCGGTGCACGCCCAGCGCCTTGGCGGCATCGCCCACGCCGACGACCGTGCGGTGCTCGTCGAACAGCTCCAGGATCGTGATCGCACGCTCGACAGCCTGGCACCCGGAGATCTGTTCCATGCGCTCATACTACGCATCTCGTGCATAATATGCACGTTAAGGGCACGTTAAGCACGAGATGGTCCGCGCGAGGACCCTCCCGCACCGCTTGGATGCTCAGGCGACCGGCTCCCCGGCCGCGTCGCCGGCGTCGGCATCTCGCGTCTACAGCCGCTCCAGCTGATCGGGCGCGATGTGGCAGCGGTAGCTCTGGCCGCCGGCGCTGTCCTGCCAGGGGGGCTCCTCGGTCTTGCAAATATCGCCCAGGTAGCGCGGGCAGCGCGTGTGGAAGCGGCAGCCGCTGGGAGGATCGCTGGGGCTGGGCAGCGTCCCGCGCAGCTTGATGCGGGCCTTCGCCTCGATGTCGAGCGTCGGAATGGCCGACAGCAGTGCCTCGGTGTAGGGATGGTGGGGCGCGCTGAAAACCGCTTCGCTGGGGCCGACATCCACGATCTGCCCCAGGTACATGACGGCGATCCGGTCGGCCACGTAGCGCACGACGGCCAGGTCGTGCGAGATGAAGACGTAGGAGACGCCCTCGCGCCGCTGCAGGTCGACCAGCAGGTTCAGGATCGCGGCCTGCACCGACACGTCCAGCGCCGACGTCGGCTCGTCGCACAGCACCATCGACGGCTTGCCTGCGAACGACCGAGCGATCGCCACCCGCTGCTTGAGCCCGCCCGAGAGCGATGAGGGCCGCACGTCCAGGTGGCGCGGCTCCAGCCGCACCGATCTGGTCAGCGCCTCCAGCTCCGCATCCTGCTGCCCCTTGCTCCTGACGCCGGTCAGCAGCTGCAGCGAGCGGCGCAGGATCGAGCCGACCGTGTGGCTGGGGTTGAGGGCGTTGTCGGGATTCTGGAACACCATCTGCAGCCTGCGCCGCGCCTCTCGGCCGCGCGACCGGCCCTTCGTGACGTTCATGTGCTCGAACTCGATGGTGCCCTCGGTGGGGTCGATCAGGCCCACGATGCACTTGGCCAGCGAGGTCTTGCCGCTGCCGGACTCGCCCACCAGCCCCAGCACCTCACCACGCGCGACGTGCACGTCGACGCCGGCGACGGCCAGCACCGCGTTTGCGCCTGAGCCGTAGGCCTTGACCAGCTCCTGCACCTCGAGCAGCATCTCCTGCTCGACGGCCGCGGCCGGCACCTGCTCGATCCCCTGCGCCTGCGGCGGGATACCCGGCACCTCCTCGTGGTAGAAGCAGCGGGCGCCGTGCCGCTCGTTCACCGGTTCGATCTGCGGCGGCTCGGTGCGGCAGCGGTCGCGCGCGATCGGGCAGCGGTCGGCGTACACGCAGCCGGCGATCTCGGCGCCCAGCGGCGGCAGCGATCCCGCGATCGAGTCCAGCCGATCGGTGTCCTTGCGCATTCCCAGCCGCGGCATGCAGCGGAGCAGCGCCAGCGTGTAGGGATGGCGCGGGCTCTGGAACAGCTCCTGCGCCGGCCCCTGCTCGATCAGCCGCCCCGCGTACAGCACACCCACCCGCTCGCAGACGCGCGCGACGATCCCCAGGTTGTGGCTGACGAACAGGATCGACGTGTTGAACTGGGCGCGCAGCTGTTCGACCAGGTCAAGCACCTCGGCCTCGACCGTCGCATCGAGGCCGGTGGTGGGCTCGTCCAGCACCAGCAGGTCGGGGTCGGTGGCCAGCGCCATGGCGAACATGACGCGCTGCTGCTGGCCGCCGGACAGCTCGTGGGGGTACCGCCGTGCGACCCGGTCGGGCGCCGAGATCTGTACCGTCGAGAGCATCTCGATGGCGGCAGCCAGCGCGTCCGACTTGCCGAGGTGCTTGTGGAAGCGGTAGACCTCGGCGATCTGCTCGCCGACCTTGATGGACGGATTGAGGGCGGAGCCGGGGTCCTGGTAGACCATCGCCATGCGCTCGCCCCGCCACTTGCGCAGCGTGGAATCGCTGGCGGTCAGCACGTCCTCATCGCCGAACATGATGCGGCCGCCGTCGACCACCGCGTTGTCGGGCAGGTAGCGCATCAGCGCCATCGCCGCGGTCGTCTTGCCGCAGCCGGACTCGCCCACCAGCCCGTAGGCCTCGCCGTGACCGATCTCGAACGAGACGTCGTTCAGCACCCGCAGCAGCTTCCGCCGGCGCCGGTAGCTGACGGTCAGGCCCTCGATGCGGACGGCTGCCTGTTCGGCGACGGCGCTCATTCCTCGAGCACCCGCCGGATGCCGTCGGCAATCAGGTTGACGCCCACGACCAGCGTCGACAGCGCCAGGGCCGGGAAGATCGCCATCCACCAGGCGATCTGCACGTAGGCGCGGGCGTTCGCCACCTGCAGACCCCAGTCGGGCGATGGATCCTGGATGCCGAGGCCGAGGAAGGCGAGCGTGGCGGCGGCGAAGATCGCGTAGCCGAGCCGGATGGTGCCCTCCACCGTGATCGGGCCGGTGATGTTGGGCAGGATCTCGAAGACCATGATGCGGGGGCCGCGCTCCCCCCGCAGCTGGGCGGCGGCCACGTACTCGCGCTCGCGCTCGATCAGCACCGCCGAACGCACCGTGCGCGCGATCAGCGGCGTGAAGATGATGCCGATCACGAGGATCACGTTACGCGGCGAGCGCCCCAGCGAGGCCAGCACCAGCACCGCCAGGATGATCAGCGGGAACGTCAGCAGCGCATCCACCAGCCGGCTGAAGACGTCGTCCACCCAGCCCCGGTAGTAGCCGGTGAGCAGCCCCAGCGTGATGCCTCCCAACAGCCCCAGCGCCGTTGCCAGCGGAGCCACCGTCAGCACCGGTGCCGCTCCCGCGATCACGCGCGAGAACACGTCGCGGCCGAGGTTGTCGGTGCCGAACCAGTGCGCACTGCTGGGAGCCTTGAGCGTGTTGATGGGGTCCACCGCCTGCGGGTTGTACGGCGTGATCCAGCGCCAGAACAGCGCCGAGATCACCCACACGGTCACCATCGCGGCGCCGATCATGAACGTCTTCGAGTGCAGCAGGCCGCGCACCAGCTCGGCACGCCGGGCGCGCCGCAGCGCGGCCACGTCCTCCGGCGCGGTGCCGCCCGGGATCCCGGCCAGGTCGCTCTGCTCGACGGTGCTCATGTCGCCAGCCTGACCCTGGGGTTCAGGACCGCCACCAGCACGTCGGCGATGAAATTGGCGACCAGGTAAATGATCGCGATCATCAGCACCGCCGGCTCCAGCACCGGCAGGTCGTGGCTGACGGCGGCGTTCAGGATCAGCTGGCCGATGCCGGGATAGCTGAACAGCGTCTCCACCACCACCAGCCCGCCCACCAGGTAGCCGACCTGGACGCTGACGACCGTGATCGTCGGCAGCAGCGAGTTACGCAACACGTGCCTGCCGACCACCTGACGCCGGGGCAGTCCCTTCAGCACCGCCGTGCGCGTGTAGTTGGATCGCAGCGACTCGACCGTGCCCACCCGCGCCATCCGTGAGATGTACCCGAACAGCACGAACATCAGCGGGATCGACGGCAGCAGCAGCTGCCGGAAGATGTCCACCGGGTTGGCATTCGGCACGGACGACGAAACCGGGAACCAGCCCAGGTGCACCGCGAAGATCACGATCACGAAGGTGCCGACCACGAACTCGGGCAGAGCCACGAACGACAGGCCGGTGATGGTGATGATGCGGTCGGCCGCCCCGCCGTAGTTGAGGGCGGCAAGCACACCTAACAGCACGGATATGGGCACGATCAGGAGCAGCGCGAAGCCGGCCAGGATCAGCGAGTTCTTGAGCCGGTCGAGCACCAGCGGCCGCACCGGCACGTTCAGGATCGGCGAGGTGCCCCAGTCACCCTTGATGAAGTCGCCGGCCCAGGTCAGGTAGCGTTTGACCAGCGGCTGGTCGGTGCCCAGCTTGTGGTTCAGCTGATCCACCTGCTGCTGGCTGGCATACGGCCCCAGCACCGTGCGGGCGACGTCGCCCGGCAGGACCTCTGCGGCTGCGAACACGGTGAACGAGACGATCACCAGCGTGATCAGGCTCAGGCCCAGCCGTTTCAGGATGTAGCGGCTCACGCTGCGCCTACCGTGGGCCTCGAGAGGGCCGGCGCTCCACGCGGGGAGCGCCGGCCCCGATGATGCTCAGGCCTTCCACATCTCCCTCGCGTCGAGGTGGAAGGTCGGCCCGACGGCCAGGCCGTGGACGTTGGTGCGGGTGGCGCGCAGCTCGTTGATCCAGTAGGCGATCACGTCCGGCACCTCCTCGTTCTGGATGGTCGCGGCCTGCACCGCGAGCGTCTTCCGCGTCTGCTCGTCGGCCTCGCCCTCGAACTGCTTCACAAGCGTGTCGAACTGCTGATTGCACCAGTGCGCGGAGTTCCACGCGCCGGCATTCGACAGGTCGGGCTTGGGCACGGAGCTGCACAGGTAGGCCGGGTCGATGGTCTGGCCGGCGACGCCGCGGGCACCCCAGTCGGTGATGCCGAAGTTGGCCTGCAGCCAGGGCTGGTTGGCGCCGGTGCCGTAGAACTTTGTCTGCGGCTGGACGTCCAGCGTGATGTTGAACCCGGCCGGTGCCGCCATCTGCTTGACGTACTGCGCGTACTGCGGGATCTCCAGGAACTGCTCGGTCGTGAGCGTGACGTTGACCGAGGTCATCCCGGCGGTCTGCAGCAGCTGCTTGGCCTTGGCGATGTCCTGCGCCCGCTGCGGCACCTCCGCGGAGGTCGGCGATCCCGGATAGATGGGCGCGAACGCGTGGTCGTTCCCGAGCTCCGCCTTGCCGCCCAGCAGGCCCTGGACGAGGCCGGGCCGGTCGAGCGAGTACGCCAGCGCCTGACGTACTTCCTTCTGCTTCCAGGGGTCCTGGTCGACCCGCATCTGCAACGTGCGGTACTCGCTCGACGGCGTCTCGCTGACGTGGATGTTGGCGTCCGCGAACAGCGCCTGCGAGCCCTGGTAGGGCACCTGCGGGAACACGTCGATGGAGCCGCCCTGGATGGCCAGCACGATCGGCGGAGTGTCGGCGAAGTACTTGATTTGGACGTCGTCCAGGTAGGGCAGCGTGGGGCCGCCCCAGTACTTCGGGTTCTTGACGTAGCTCGCGCCCTGGTCGGCCGAGAACGTCTTCAGGATGAACGGCCCGGTGCCGATCCCGCCCTTTGTGAACGTCCCCTCCTTGTAGTCCTTGGGCAGGATCACGGAGTTGTAGTTGAAGGACGAAACGAGCGTCGGGAAGTCGCCGTAGGGGCGGTCGAGATGGAACTTGACCGTCTGGGCGTCCACCTTCTCGATGTTGCCGTTCGAGAGCACGCCCGCGAACGCCGACAGCGCGGCAGAGCCGACCTTGGGATCGGTGATGCGATCGAAGGAAGCGACCACGTCGTCGACCGTGAACGGTGAGCCGTCCTGCCAGAGCACCCCCTGGCGGATCGTGAACGTCCACTCGTCGGGCTTCGTCCCGGGCTGCCACTTGGTGGCCAGGCGCGGCTGCATCACGTAGTTGGCGTCGGGGAAGACCAGGTAGTCCGCGGCCAGCTGCGTGGTCATGATCGAGCCGGTGTTGAACATGGTGATCGGGTCGACGTCCTGGGCGGGAGACGTGATGCCGAACACGCCCGTACCGCCGCGCTTGACGGCCCCGGCGCTGCTGCTGCCGCCACCGCCGCCGGAGCTCGAGCTGGAGCTGCTCCCGCAGGCGGCCAGGATCGCCGTCAGCGCCGGCAGCGACACGCCCATCATGGTTGCCCGGACGAGCAGCTGCTGGCGGGACATCCTGCCGGACTTCGCCTCTTCGTACAGGTGATACTCGTAGTCGTTCACCAATTCCTCGCTTCCTCGTCGGGGGTGCGTGTCCACCTCGGACGTTCGTTGTCGGAACAAGTTGGTTTGATCGTCACAGTCCGACCTCGTCGGTGGTCGTCTGCAGCGGGCCGGCCAGCACCATGCCGGCAACGAAGCCGATGTGCCCGCGCATCTCGCGCTCGGCGGCCGCGGCGGCGCCGTCCGCGATCGCATCCGCGATCCGCACGTGCGCCTCGGCACAGGCCCGCGACGCGGTCGCCTTGGGTCGTGCGCGGCGGCGCAGGGTGAGGGCCAGCGTCAGGGCGTCCTCCACCATCCGGCGCAGCAACGGGTTCGACGCGGCCTCGGCGACGGCCGTGTGGAAATCGATGTCCTGGTTCGTGAATCCTTCGACGTCGCCGGCCTGGACGCAGGCCAGAGACCGCGCTGCCAGCGACCGCAGCTCCGCGACCTGATCGGGCTTGGCCCGCTCCGCTGCCCGGCCGGCGGCGTACGGCTCGAGCGCATCCCGCACCTCGTAGGCGCGCCTGACGGAGACCTCCGACAGCTGCACCACCCGTCCCCCGCGCCTGCCGTTGGGCTCGATCACGCCGATGTCCTTCAGCCGCAGCAGCGCCTCGCGCACGGGCGTCTTGCTGACTCCCAGCTGCTCGGCCAGGGCCGCCTCGGTCACCGGGCTTCCCGGCGCGAGGCGGCGGTCGATGATCCCCCGACGAATCGCTTCGTAGACGGCATCGGTCAGGCTATCGGGGCGCACTTCAAGGAAGAGGGGCGCCTCCGGGCCATCGGGGACAACGGCCGAAGGGGGCACCGGGCGAACGTACCATATTCCAGATATGACAACAAACCCGGCGTCCTAGACCTCGATACGGGCGGCGCCCTCGCGCATCCAGGCAGCGACGGCCGACAGATCCTGGTCCCAGGCCTCGTCG
>DATIOK010000150.1:0-8526 GCA_035473255.1 Gaiellales bacterium | reverse complement strand
CGCATCCTGCGCAGCTTCCTGGGCATGATCCTGGCCACCGTCCGCACGAACGTCTTCAAGCAGGAGGGCACGCTGCCCTACATGTCGTTCAAGCTGCGCTGCGAGGACGTGCCGGGGATGCCGAAGCCGGTGCCGCGCTGGGAGATCTTCGTGTACTCGACCGAGATGGAGGGTGTGCACCTGCGCGGCGGCTTCATCGCCCGCGGCGGCATCCGCTGGTCCGACCGGCTGGAGGACTACCGCACCGAGATCCTGGGGCTGATGAAGGCGCAGATGGTCAAGAACTCCGTGATCGTCCCCACCGGGGCCAAGGGCGGGTTCGTGCTGAAGAAGCCGCCGGCCGGCCGCGCCGAGCTGCTGGAGGAGGAGCGCCGGCAGTACATCGTGCTGATGCGCGGCATGCTCGACCTGACCGACAACATCGTAGGCGGCGAGATGCGCCGGCCGGAAGGCGTATGGGTGCTCGACCGCGATCCCGACGCCTACCTCGTGGTCGCAGCCGACAAGGGAACCGCCCACCTGTCGGACACTGCCAACGAGGTCAGCGCCGAGTACGGCCACTGGCTGGGGGACGCCTTTGCGTCGGGTGGGTCGGCCGGATACGACCACAAGGCGCTCGGCATCACCGCCAAGGGCGCGTGGGAGAGCGCCAAGCGCCACTTCGCCGAGCTGGGACACGACGTGATGAACGAGCCGTTCACTGTAATCGGCATCGGCGACATGTCCGGGGACGTGTTCGGCAACGGCATGCTGCTCTCCCCGGCGATCCGGCTGGTGGCGGCATTCGATCACCGGCATGTGTTCATCGACCCCGACCCGCCGCCGGGCGCGCTGGCGGAGCGGCAGCGCCTGTTCGACCTGCCGGCCAGCTCCTGGGATGACTACGACAAGACGCTGATCAGCGAGGGCGGCGGGGTCTGGCCGCGCGCCGCGAAGGGGGTGCCGCTGTCGCCGCAGGCACGCGCGGCGCTCGGCATCGAGGCAGACAGCCTGCCGCCGACCGAGCTCTGCCAGGCGATCCTGCGCGCTCCCGTCGACATGTTCTGGAACGGCGGCATCGGCACGTTTGTGAAGGCCTCCGACGAGTCCCACGCCGAGGTCGGCGACCGTGCCAACGACGCGCTTCGCGTCGACGGCGCCGACCTGCGCTGCCGGGTGGTCGTCGAGGGAGGCAACCTCGGCTTCACGCAGCGCGGCCGGATCGAATTCGCCGTCGCCGGGGGCCGCATCAACAACGACGCCATCGACAACTCGGCCGGCGTCGACTGCTCGGATCACGAGGTCAACCTGAAGATCCTGCTGGCCCAGGCGATCGAGGCCGGCGAGCTGACGATGGAGGGCAGGAACGAGCTGCTGGAGTCGGTCGCCGACCACGTCACCGGCCACGTCCTCTACGACAACTACCTGCAGGTGCAGATCCTGGCGCAGGAGTCCGCCGCCTCGCCCCAGCGGATGGAGGCGTACGAGGCGCTGATGGAGGAGCTGGAGCAGGCCGGCCTGCTCGACCGGGCGCTCGAGTTCCTGCCGGGGACGGAGCGGATGGCCGAGCGCGAGGCTGCTGGGGCCGGCATGGTGCGGCCCGAGCTGTGCGTGCTGCTGGCGTACGCGAAGCGGCTGGTGCGCGACCAGCTGCTGCCCTCCTCGCTGCCGGACGACCCGTACCTGGACGACGACCTCGCGATGTACTTCCCCGGCCCTGTTGTCGAGCGGTTCGGCTCGCACCTGGTCACGCACCCGCTGCGCCGGGAGATCATCGCCACGATCCTCGTCAACGACGTGATCAACTCGATGGGCAGCACCTTCGTCGCGCGGATGGCTGCCGAGACCGGGTCCTCGGCCGACGAGATCTGCCGCGCATTCCTGATCGCCCGCGACGTGACCAACGCCCGCAAGCACTGGGACCGGGTGGAGGCGCTGACCAGCGAGGTGCCGACCGACGTTGCGGCCGACCTCATGATCGGCGTCGATCGCATGGTCGAGCAGTACACCCGCTGGTACCTGCGCAACGACCCCGACCTGGGCCTGGCGTCGACCATCGCCCGCGACCGGCCCGGCTTTGCCGAGCTGCTGGCACACCTCAAGGAGGTGGCCACCGCCGCCTGGCAGGAGCAGTTCGACGAGCGGCTGGGCGGTCTCGAGGAGCAGCACGTGCCGCCGGAGGCGGCCCGCTTCGGGGCGACCGTTCCCGACCTCGTCTACGGGCCCGACGTGATCGCCGTCGCCCGCGAGAGCGGGCACACGATCCCCGAGGTGGCCCACGCCTTCTTCCTGGTCGGCGAGCGGTTGTACCTGAACACGGTCGAGCAGCGGGTCTCGCGGCAGCCGGCCACGACGCGCTGGCAGCGCATGGCATGGCGCTCGCAGCTGGACGACCTGCGGCTGCTGCGCCGCCAGATCGTGGCGCACGTGATCGCGGGCGCGGGCGCTGCCGGCATCGAGACCGCGCTGGACGAGTACCTGGCCGCTCGCTCGGATCCCTACGAGCGCCTGACGGCGCTGGTGGGCAACACCGCCGGCGGCCAGGTCGACGATGCCTCGGCGGTGATGGTGATGGTGCACCAGATCCGCCAGGTCGTGGCGTGAACAGGCTCGCGGGCGAGACCAGCCCGTACCTGCTGCAGCACGCGGACAACCCGGTGGACTGGTACCCGTGGGGCGAGGAAGCGCTGGAGCGGGCGCGGCGGGAGGATCGCCCGATCCTGCTCTCGATCGGGTACGCCGCCTGCCACTGGTGCCACGTGATGGCCCACGAATCGTTCGAGGATCCCGAGACCGCGGCGCTGATGAACCGGCTGTTCGTGAACGTGAAGGTCGACCGCGAGGAGCGTCCCGACCTCGACGCCGTCTACATGAACGCCGTCGTCCAGTTCACGCAGGGGCACGGCGGCTGGCCGATGACGATGTTCCTGACGCCCACCGCCGAGCCCTTCCACGGCGGCACCTACTTCCCGCCGCAGCCGCGGATGGGCATGCCCTCGTTCAGCCAGGTGCTGGAGGCGGTGGAGCTGGCCTACCGCGAGCAGCCCGACCAGGTGAACGAGCTGGGCGCGCGCATGGGCGAGCATCTGCGCGAGACGGCGCAGCTGGCGGCGGGCGACGCGGAGCCGGCGGAGCCGCAGCTGGCGGCGGCGGTGGCGGCGATGCGGAAGGCCTTCGACCCGGAGTGGGGCGGCTTCGGCCGCGCGCCCAAGTTCCCGCCGGCGCCCGCGATCGAGTTCCTGCTGCGGATGTGGCGGCGCACCGGTGAGGGTGATCCGCTCGAGATCGCAACCGCCACGCTGGACGGCATGGCGCTGGGCGGCATGTACGACGTGCTCGGCGGCGGCTTCTCGCGCTACTCCGTCGACGAGCAGTGGCTGGTGCCGCACTTCGAGAAGATGCTCTACGACAACGCGCTTCTGGCATCGGCCTACCTGCACGCATGGGTGGTCACCGAGCAGCCGCGCTACCGCGAGGTGTGCGAGCGCACGCTCGACTTCATGCTGCGCGAGCTGCTGCTGCCGGGCGGCGGATTCGCCGCGGCCCTGGACGCCGATACCGACGGCGAGGAGGGTCTCACTTACGTGTGGACGCCGGCCCAGATCAGGGCCGCGCTGGAGCCGGCGGCGGCCGAGCGCGCCATCGCCTACTACGGCGTCAGCGAGCCCGGAAACTTCGAGGGCGCGAACATCCTGCGCCCGTCCGGACCGCCGCCCGGCGACCTGGAAGGGATCCGGCTGGCGCTGCTGGGGGCGCGTGAGCAGCGGCCGCAGCCGGCCCGGGACGACAAGGCCATCGCCTGTTGGAACGGATTCGCCCTGGCGGCGCTGGCCGAGGCCGGCTGGCGGCTGGGCCAGCCCGCCTACCTGGAGGCCGGGCGGCGCTGCGCCACCTTCCTGCTGGAGGCGATGACCGACGACCAGGGGCGGCTGCTGCGGAGCGCTCGCGACGGTGCCGGCCGCATCCCGGCATTCCTCGACGACCACGGAGCAGTCGCTCTGGGACTGCTGGAGCTGTACACCGCCACCGGCGAGCGCCGCTGGCTGGAAGCGGCAGAGCGGCTGGTGGAGAGCGTCCGCGAGCGGTTCGCCGATGCCGAGCGGGGCGGCTTCTTCTACACCGCCGCCGACGGCGAGCAGCTGATCGCCCGCCACAAGGAGCTCGACGACAACCCCACGCCGTCCGGCCAGTCGCTGATGGCGACCGTGCTGCTGCGGCTGGCACGGCTGCGCGGCGATGAGCGGATGGAGCAGGAGGCGGTCGGCGTGCTGAGGCTGGCGGAGCCGTACCTGGAGCGTGCCGCTCCCGCCCTGGGCCAGCTGTTGTGCGCGCTCGACATGCACCTCTCGCCGCCGCAGGAGATCGCGATCGTGGGGCCGGACGACCACCCCGAGACGCCGTTGCTGGTGGCAGCTGCGCGCTCCGGCTTCCACCCCAACGCCGTCTACGCCTTCGGCGACGGGCGGTCGCCCGGCGACCTGCCGCTGCTCGCGGGCAAATCGCTGGTGGACGGGCTGCCGGCCGTGTACATCTGCGAGCGCTTCGCCTGCCGGGCGCCGCTGACCGACCCGGCGGCCGTGGCCGAGGCACTGGCGTGACCGTCGATCTGGAGTCGCTGAAACGCGAGGCCGCCGAGGCCGCGATCGCGGCCGAGGTGCGAAGTGGGATGGTGCTCGGCCTGGGCTCCGGCTCGACCGCCGCCTGGCTGCTGGAGGGCCTGGCACGGCGGCTGTCGGACGGCACGCTGTCGGAGATGGCGGGCGTCCCCACGTCCGAGCGAACGGCGCAGCGCTGCCGCCAGCTCGGCATCCCCCTGATCGACCTCGAGCGGCGGCCGAGTCTCGACCTTGCGATCGACGGCGCCGACGAGATCGCCCCCGACCTGTCGCTGATCAAAGGCCTCGGCGGCGCGCACCTGCGCGAGAAGGTCGTGGCCCGTTCGGCCGAGCGGTTCGTGGTGGTGGCGGACGAGACGAAGCTGGTGTCGCGGCTGGGGGAGCGGGCGCCGGTGCCGGTCGAGGTGATCCCGTTCGCGCGGCCGCTGTGCGAGCGCCTATTGGTCGCCGCCGGCTGGCGACCGGTGCTGCGCGGTGACGGCGACGACCCGTGGATCACCGACGAGGGCAACCTGATCCTCGACTGCCGGCGCGACGACTGGGGTGATCCGGCCCGGCTGGCGGCCGGCCTGCACGAGATCCCGGGGGTGGTCGAGCACGGCCTGTTCCTGGGCATGGCCGCCGCCGCGTACGTGGCCTGCGCCGACGGCGTGCGCGTGCTTCAGGCCGGCGTCGACGCTAGCTGAAGCCGGCGCCGCATGACCGCGACCGCCTCCGGGTTGGAGTCGATCAGCACGTAGCGGCGACCGAGCGACTGCGCCACCGCTCCCAGCGTCCCCGAGCCGGCGAAGAAGTCGAGCACGCGGTCGCCCGGGCGGCTCGACGCCTGCACGATCCGGCGCAGCACGCCCTCCGGTTTCTGGGTCGGGTAGCCGGTCTTCTCGGAGCCGTTGGTGGGCACGATCGTGTGCCACCAGACCGAGGTCGGCAGCTTGCCGCGCTCGCGCTTCTCCGGGGTGACCAGGCCGGGCGCCATGTACGGCTCGCGGTCGACCGCATCGCTGTCGAAGTGGTAGCGGGTGGGGTGCTTCACGTAGACCAGGATCGTGTCGTGCTTGGTCGGCCAGCGTCGCCGCGTCTTGGCGCCGTAGTCGTAGGCCCAGATCAGCTCGTTCAGGAAGCAGTCGCGTCCAAACAGGTCGTCCAGCAGCAGCTTCACGTAGTGGGCCTCGCGCGGGTCGAGGTGCACGTACAGCGTGCCGGTCTCGTCCAGCAGCCGGCGCGCTTCGCACAGCCGCGGCTCGAGGAAGCCGAGGTAGTCGTCGAAGCTGTCCTCGTAGGCCGTGGCCTCGACCTGCTGGGTGGTGGTGCGGTAGCGGCGGCCGCCGAACCCCGTGCGGTCGCCGTCTGGGTCGGCCACCGTGCGCAGGCTGCGCCGGTGCTGGCGGCGGCCGGTGTTGAACGGCGGATCGATGTAGATCAGCTGGAAGCTTCCGTCGGGGAACCGCCGCAGCAGGCGCAGGTTGTCGCCGAGCAGGATCTGATCGCCGTCCACGCCGCAAGTCTACGGCCGGCGGCGGGCGGCTCTCAGTCGCCGCGGCCGAGCTTGCGCAGGATCTGGTCGCTGGTGGGGCGACGAACCTGCGTCACCCAGCCCATCTTCTCCCAGGCGCGGATCATCAGGCCGGAGGCGTCGAGCTGCATCTTGCCCAGGCCGTGGAAGGCCGAGGTCGGGAACACGTGGTGGTTGTGGTGCCACGACTCGCCCAGAGACGGGAGCGCCAGCAGCCAGTTGTTCGTGGACAGGTCGTAGGCGGGGAACGGCCGGCGCCCGAAGTAGTGGCAGATCGAGTTGACGCTCCAGGTCACGTGGTGGTTCAGGAACAGCCGTACCAGGCCACCCCACAGCAGGCCGGTGAGCGCACCGCGCCAGGTGCCGGTGAGCGCGAACCCGAGTGCGAACGGCAGCACGAATCCGAGCACCGCCCAGAGCACGAACGTGCGGTCGATGAACCGCACCAGCCGGTCCTGCGAGAGGTCGCGGGCCATCCGCTCCCGCTCCTGCCCCGCGGGATGCGAGAACATCCAGCCCATGTGCGCGTGCAGCAGTCCCCGCAGCTGGCCGCCCACGCCGCCGCCGAACCCGTGGTGGGGGCTGTGCGGGTCGCCTTCCTTGTCGGAGTGCGCGTGGTGGGTGCGGTGGTCGACGGCCCAGGTGATGGCCGAGCCCTGCACCGCCATCGAGCCGAAAATCAGCAGGCCGGCCTTGAGTGGCTTCACGGCCTCGAAGGCGCTGTGGGTGAGCATGCGGTGGAAGCCGATCGTGATGCCGAAGCCGCAGAATACGTAGAGGATGACCAGCAGCCCCAGGTCGGTCCAGCCGACGGCCGTGTTCCAGAGCAGCGCCACGGCGGCGACGAACGCGACGAAGGGGATGATGGTGATGGCCAGCATCGTGCCCTTCTGTTTCCACCCCGCCCTGGAGTCGGGGATCAGGTCTGCTGGTGGCGCGGCTGTGGTGGTCTGCACGGTGCTAGTCCTTTCGCTCTCTTTGAGCGCGCACCTGTCGCTTGTGCTCGCGTTTTGCCGCCTGGTAGGCGGCCAGGGCCTCGGGCGTGTCGGCGTCGCCGAGGGTGGGATGGGACGGCAGTACCTGCTCCCAACCATCGGGTTTGATGCGGAACTGCTTGATCAGGGTTGCAACTAGGCTGCGCACCTTCATGTCACCGAAACCGGGCAGCGCGCCGATCCGCTTGGCCATGTCCTGGCCGCTGGTGGCCTTGGACCACACGCGCGAGCCGTCGCCGTCGTAGGTCTCGGCCAGGTAACGGCACAGCGACTGCACGCGCTCGGCCATCGCGCCGGGGAAGCGGTGGATGGCGGGCCGGTTGCGGAACACCGCAACCAGGTCGTCAGGCGGCATCGCCGCGATCCGGGCCGGATCGAGGTGGCCGAGCCGCTGCTTCAGCACCAGCGGGCCAGCGAACGCCTTCTGCACGGTCACCTGCTGATCCAGTGCGAAGCCGATCAGCAGGGCATTGGGGTCCTCCGCGAGCAGCCGGTTGGCCTGATCGTCCTCCGTCCAGGGAAGCAGGGCGGGGCCGGTGCTTGTGGCAGACATACGTGAATCCTACCTGTACCCGGTAGTTGCCGAACCTGACTCCAATGCCTCGGCAACCCAGCGCGCCACCTTTTCGGGCGGATCGCCGCCCATCCGCCGCTGCACGCCGCGGGCCGTGGCCGAGAATGCCGTGTCGGTGAGCGCCGGTTTCACGTTGACCACGTGGATCCCGTGATCGCGCAGCTCGCGGTACCCGGTGCGCGACAGCAGGTCGACCGCGGCCTTGCTGGCGGCATAGGCGCCGCCGCCGGGATCGGGGAACTCGCCCACGATCGAGGAGATGTTGACGATGCCGCCGCCGCTTCGCTGGCGCATCAGCTGCTCGCCGGCGGCGCGCATGCCGTAGATCACGCCCAGCACGTTGGTGCGGATCATCACCTCGACCTTGCCCGGGTCGATCTCGTGCAGCAGCCCGAACGCGCCCAGGCCGGCGTTGTTCACCATCACCGTCAGCTTGCCGCCCCAGTCCACAGCCGCCGCCACCAGCCGTTGCACCTGGTCGTAGCTGCCGACGTCGCAGGCCACGGCCAGGCCGTCCACCTGATCGGCCACGGCCTGGACACGCTCCGCCGATCGCGACGACACCACCACCCGCGATCCGCGTGCGTGCAGCTCGTGCGCGATCGCCTGGCCGATGCCGCTCGATGCGCCGGTGACGACCGCCACCGCGCCGTCCAGCGAGACGCTGGCACCGCGGGGTCCGGGTAGCTCCTGTTCGCTCATGGCTCCTCCTGATTCGATGCCCAACGCTACCCTGTCAACGTGCCTCGAAGCTTCTCACCCTGGCGCGCGCTGGCTGCGGTGTGGCGCCCGATCGAGCGGCGGCTGGCCGCCGTCGGTCTGCGCCTGATCGCTCCGTGGGAGCGGCTG
>DATIOK010000149.1:0-26249 GCA_035473255.1 Gaiellales bacterium | reverse complement strand
CAGGTTGCTAGAATCCCTGTCCACGCGCCAAAAAATGCCGCTCATCCGCTCGAGCAAGGGAGTTACATGTCAGCCGCCAACGGCCACAACGTCGGGAAGATCGTCGAGATCAAGGGCGTCGTCATCGACGCACAGTTCGAGGGACAGCTGCCCGCGATCTACAACGCACTCGAGATCAGCGTCCCCGCCGCCGCTGGCGGCGCCGCCACCACGCTGGTGGCGGAGGTGCAGCAGCACCTCGGCGACGACCGCGTGCGCGCGATCGCGATGGATGCGACCGACGGACTGGCCCGCGGCCTGGACGTGGTCGACACCGGCGCGCAGATAACGGTTCCGGTCGGCGAGGTGACGCTGGGCCGGATCTTCAACGTGCTGGGCGAGCCGGTCGACCACGGCGACCCGCTGGCCGACAGCGAGCGCTGGGAGATCCACCGCAAGCCGCCCGCGTTCGAGGACCTGTCGTCGACGGTCGAGATCTTCGAGACCGGCATCAAGGTGATCGATCTGCTGGCCCCGTACGTGAAGGGCGGCAAGGTCGGGCTGTTCGGCGGCGCCGGCGTGGGCAAGACGGTGCTGATCCAGGAGCTGATCAACAACATCGCCCAGGAGCACGGCGGACTGTCGGTGTTCGCCGGCGTGGGCGAGCGCACCCGCGAGGGCAACGACCTGTGGCTGGAGATGACCGAGTCGGGTGTGATCGAGAAGACCGCGCTCGTCTACGGGCAGATGAACGAGCCCCCGGGAGCGCGCCTGCGGGTCGGTCTCAGCGGGCTGACCATGGCCGAGTACTTCCGAGACGTCCAGAACCAGGACGTGCTGCTGTTCATCGACAACATCTTCCGGTTCGTGCAGGCCGGCTCCGAGGTGTCGGCGCTGCTCGGCCGCATGCCCAGCGCCGTGGGCTACCAGCCCACCCTGGCCACCGAGATGGGCGAGCTGCAGGAGCGCATCACCTCCACCAACAAGGGCTCGATCACGTCGGTGCAGGCCATCTACGTCCCGGCCGACGACCTCACCGACCCGGCGCCGGCCGCGTCGTTCGCACACCTCGACGCCACCACCGTGCTATCGCGGTCGATCTCGGAGAAGGGCATCTACCCGGCCGTCGATCCGCTCGACTCGTCGTCGCGGATCCTGCAGCCGGGCAGCGTCTCGGAGGAGCACTACAGCGTGGCCACCCGGGTACAGCAGGTGCTGCAGCGCTACAAGGACCTCCAGGACATCATCGCCATCCTGGGCATGGACGAGCTGTCCGACGAGGACAAGGTGATCGTGCAGCGCGCCCGCAAGATCGAGCGGTTCCTGTCGCAGCCGTTCCATGTGGCCGAGCAGTTCACCGGCACATCCGGCAAGTACGTGCGGCTCGAGGACACGATCCGCTCCTTCCAGGAGGTGCTGGACGGCAAGCATGACGAGCTGCCGGAGCAGGCCTTCTATCTGGTCGGCGGCATCGACGACGTGCTGGCCCGTGCCGAAGAGCTGAAGGCCACCGCCTGATGGCTGATCACGACGCCCAGCGCGTCGACGTGATCACGCCGGAGGGCCCGGTGTTCGAGGGTGAGGCCGAGATCGTGGTCGTGCCCGGCAGCGCCGGACAGCTCGGCATCATGGCCAATCACGCGCCGCTGGTATCCAGCCTGAAGCCGGGCGAGCTGCACGTCACCGACATGCAGGGCCAGCGGCACGAGTTCGCGACCGACGGCGGCTTTGTCGAGGTGCGAAAGAACGAGACGCTGGTGCTGGTCGGCGAGGCGGTGCCGCGCGACCAGATCGACGCCGGCGAGGCGCGGGCCCGGCTGGAGCGTGCCCAGGCGCAGCTGGAGCAGGCACGCGGCGGCGAGGGCGACCTGTATCGCGCGGAGCGCGAGGCGGCCTTCGCCGAGGCGCTGGTACAGGCCTCGAGCTAGCGTCGCGCTCCGGCGCCGGTCGTATCATCCAGGGCCGATGGCCGTGAGCGATCCGATAGCACCCGCCCGCTTCTGCACCAACTGCGGCCGGCCGCGCCTGGGCGGCGCCCGCTTCTGCGTGGGGTGCGGGCGTGAGTTCGACGTTGCGGCTGTGCCGGGTGCGACGCCGCCCGACCCGTTTCTGATCGAGGAGGACTCCGAGCCCGCCCGCCCCTACCCGGTTAGCTACCGGGCGGCATACGTCGAGCACCCGTCCCGGGCCGGCACCATATTCCGCCTGCTGCTGGCGCTGCCGCACCTGGTGGTCTGGCCGCTCCTGGCCGTCGTGTCGACCGCGTTGTCGATCGTCGGCTGGCTGACCGTGCTGGCGCTGGGCCGTCTACCCGGGCCGATCCACCGCTTCCAGGCGGCGACGGTGGTGTACGTGACCCGCGTCGCGGCCTACCTGGGTCTGGTCGACGACCGGTTTCCGCCCTTTCCATGGCAGCGGCGCGACGGCCTGCCGGTCGACGTGCGGGTGGCACCGCCGGCGCGGATGTCGCGGCTGAAGACGCTGGTGGTGCTGCCGCTGAGCCTGCCGGCCGTGGTCACGGCCTTCTTCTTCGGACTGGTCGCCTGGCTGCTCGCGATCGGCGCCTGGTGGGCGATCCTGTTCACGGGCAGGATGCCGCGCACGATCCACGAGATGCAGGGGCTGACGTACGCCTTTCAGTGCCACACGCTTGCCTACCTGCCGCTGCTCCTGACCGACGTCTATCCCTGGTACGAGACCGGCCCGCTGGCCCTGCGTCGACCCCTTGAGACACGAAACCCCGAAGCGGGCCTTCCCCCGACGGAAGGGCCCGCTCCGGGCGATCGTGTCACCCAAGACGGACAACCCGGGGGGTTTCTTCCACCTCCGCCGCGGTCTTAACAATTGTCCTACGGCTGCGCGAGCGACAGCCGCGAGGCCTGCTCACGGCTGCGGCGCTTCTCGAGCTGCTCGACCGGTGACGTGAGGTCGAACCGGCCGACATCAAGCGCCGGCGCCTGCGGGTGCGTTCCGGTCGCGATCAGGTCGGCGGCGATGCCGCCACAGAGGTGGCCGAGCACGTTGCCGACGCCGCTGTAGCCGCCGGCCACGTACAGGCCGGGGCTGTCCGGCAGCGCTCCCACCACCGGCAGCAGGTCGGCCGAGAAGCCCATGATGCCGGCCCAGCGGTGGGTCACGCGGGCGCCGCCGAGGCCCAGCCACTCGGCCAGAAACGCGTCCAGCCGGGCCTGCACGCCGGCCGTGACGGTCTCCACGTCTGTGTACTCGTGCTCGAGCTGCTCGAGCCTGCCGCCGCCGACCACGACCCGGCCGTCGTCGGTGGGGCGGTAGTACATGAAGCCGGATTGGGAGTGGGTGGGGTACGCGAGCGGCCGCTGCTGCAGCGGCGCGGTGGCCAGCACCTGGCCGCGCACCGGGTAGACGACGCCGTCCAACTGCGGCAGCAGGCGCGGGATCAGCCCGTCGCAGGCCACCACCACCGCCTGCGCGTGCACCCTCCCGCGGCCGGCGCGGATGATCCAGCCGTCACCCTCGCGCTCGAGGCCGTTGACCGGCGAGCGCTCGAACAGCGTTGCGCCGCGGTCGGCGGCAGCTGCCGCCAGCGTTCGCACCCAGGTCGCGGGCAGCAGCTCGGCGTCCCGTGCGAAGAAGGCAGCCGTCTGGCTGCGGTCGCGCATCGGTTCCGGAATCAGATCGGCGGCCGGACGGCAGGGGATGCCGGCGGCCGCGGCCGCCGGCAGCGCGCGCTCGATCTCGGCCCGCTCGTGCTCGTCCTGTGCCACCCACAGCGAACCGCTGCGGCGCACGGCCTGCGGCACGCCCAGCTCGGCGGCCAGGGCGATCATCGCGTCGAGTGACCACTCCGTCGCGGCCCGCAGGTCGCGGGCACCGGCCTCGCCCAGGCGGCCCTCCAGCTGATCGTGATCGAGACCCGTGCCGGTCACGGCGAAGCCGCTGTTGCGGCCGCTGGCGGCGGCGGCAGCGCGCCTGCCGTCGACCACGGTAACGCCGACTCCGTGCTCGAGCAGCCGCCAGGCGCAGGATGCTCCGGTCACGCCCGCGCCGACAACACACACGTCGACCCGGTGATCCGAGTCGAGCGCCGGAAAGGCCCGGCCCGGGTGCTGCTCCTGCCACAGGGATGGATCGCTCAAACTGAGACCTACCCTACAATCGCCCCCGTGCCCGAAGCCGACGAACTCGCGCTCGCTGAGCGGCTGATCTCCTACGACAGCTCTCAGCCCGATGGCGTGAAGGCGGCCATGGGGTTCCTGAAGGGATGGCTGGAGGGGCAGGGCATCGCCCACCGCACCTACGAGGTGAACGGCCTGCCCTCGATCGTGGCGGCGGTCGGCGACGGCCCAGTCACGCTGGTCTGGAACGCCCACGTCGACGTCGTTCCCGCGCGCAGCGAGCAGTTCTCGCCCTGGCACGTGGACGGCCGCCTGTACGGCCGCGGCGCCTACGACATGAAGGGTGGGCTGGCAGGGATGCTGGCCGCCCTGGTCGACCTGTCACAGGCCCGCGAGATGATCCCGGGCGTCAAGGTGAAGCTGCTGATCGTGCCCGACGAGGAGTCGGAGGAGGACTCGAATCAGCCCAAGTCGTCCGCGTTCCTGGCGTCGGAGGGGCACCTGGGCGAGTTCGTGGTCTGCGGTGAGCCGACCAACCTCGAGATCGGCGTGCAGTCGAAGGGCGTCCTGGTCGTGCGCGTCGACGTGGAGGGCCGGGCCGCGCACGGCTCCACCCCGTGGCTGGGCGACAACGCGGTGCTGAAGGCGTTCGAGCTCTACCGCAGGATCCTGGAGCTGCCGTTCGCATCAGGGAGCTCGGAGCTGTATGAGCACCCGTCCATCAACATCGGCCGCATCCGCGGCGGCGACGTGGTCAACATCGTCCCCGACCATTGCCGGATGGACGTCGACATCCGCTACCTGCCCAACCAGGCGCCGGAGGAGGTGCTGCGGCAGCTGCGGTCGCTCGGCGCCGAGGTGACGCCGATCTACGAGATGCCTCCCGCGACGCTCGATCCCGGCGAGCCGCACGTCCAGGTGCTGCGCGAGGCCGTGGGCGCGCTGGAGGGCGGCGCGGCCCCGGCAGTCGGTCGCCACGGGGCCTCGGACGCGGTGTTCTTCCTGGAGCGGGGCATCCCCGCGATCGAGTTCGGACCGGCCGGCGGAGGACACCACGGCCCCGAGGAGTACGTCGAGATCGAGTCGTTGCGGCGCTACCGCCGGATCCTCGTGGAATTCGCGCGGCGTCTCTCATCGACTCCCAATCGCGGGTAGGGAACCTGCACCTCAACGACGAATCGGGCGTTTATACTGCTGCCTTGCCCGCGACCAGTCTGCGGGCGCTCGTCTGTCAGGGAGCTCTTTGCCGACCGAAACACCGCCACAGCCCGCTCCACCCAGCACCGGTTCGGACGGCGGCCCGCCCCGGCGGCCACCCGTCAACATCTACGACACCCGGACGCTGAAGCGGCGGCGGCCTCGGTGGGTGCGGATCGCGTTGTGGACGGGCGGCTCCTTCGTCGCGCTGGTGCTTGTGGTGGCGGCCGTGGTCGGCTGGTGGGCGCATAACCTGGTGAACGAGGTGGGGCACCTCAGCAAGGGCGTGATCGGTGCTCAGAGCAGCCTGCAGAAGACGCTGCCGATCAGCAATGCTCCCGCAATCGCCCTGGTGATCGGCTCCGACTACCGTGCGGGAGACGCCGCCGGCGGGTCGCGGTCGGACACGCTGATGCTGGTGCGGATCGATCCCCGCACCAAGTACATCTCGCTGCTGTCCTTGCCGCGCGATCTCTACGTTACGATCCCCGGCTACGGCCTCGACAAGATCAACGCCGCCTACTCCGACGGCGGCTACAAGCTGGCGCTGAAGACGGTCGAGAACGTCACCGGCGTCAAGCCGAACTACCTGGTGACGGTCGATTTCAAGGGCTTCCGTGACCTGGTGGACAAGTTCCACGGCGTCTACGTGCCGGTCGACCAGCGCTACTACCACGTGAACGTGGCCGGGCAGGAGCAGTACTCGCAGGTGGACATCCCGCCCGGTTACCAGCTGCTGAACGGCACCAACGCGCTGGCCTTCGCGCGCTACCGCCACACCGATTCCGACTTCTACCGCAACGCCCGCCAGCAGGTGTTCCTGCACGCCTTCTCGCAGCGCGCCTCCAGCCAGCTGCATGGCATCGGGCTCGACCAGCTGACGACGCTGCGCGACGTGGCCGAGACGATCGCGAAGAACGTGCAGGTGACGGGTCCCAACGGGCCGCCCAGCGTTCAGACCATGATCGAGATGGCGACAACCGCGTATGCGATCAAGGACCGCGTGATCACGTCGCGGCTGAACGCCACCGTGGGCGGCGACGCGACCAACTCTTACGTGCAGGCGACCCCGGAGGCGATGCGCGCGGCCGTGTTCGCGTTCACGCACCCGGAGAGCATGAGGCCGCCCACCAACACGCTGCCGGGCAAGTCCACGAACGGCCCCAAGGTGCCCAAGTTCAAGCCCAAGGTCGATCCCACCACCACGCCGCTGATCACGGTCAACGGGAACGGCACGCAAGGCGCGGCGGCCAGAGGCGGCGCAGCGCTGGGGACGTGGGGCTACCCCGTGTCGGTC
Organism: Gaiellales bacterium; assembly: GCA_035473255.1. Lineage (GTDB taxonomy): Bacteria > Actinomycetota > Thermoleophilia > Gaiellales > JAICJC01 > JAICYJ01. Next base: position 19,682 of record DATIOK010000149.1, on the reverse strand, counting down.
TCGCTGAAACCGGCGCCGACGTTCAGCCTCCACCAGAGCGTCGTCTACTACCGTCCCAGCGACCAGCAGGCTGCCGCAGACGTAGCCGCAATCCTGGGTGGTGCCGTGGCGAAGCCGATCACCAGGGCCTACAAGGCATATGCCGCGAACGGCCTGGTCGTGGTGCTGGGCAAGAGCTTCACCGGCAAGCTCGCACACGAGGCTTCCAAGAGCACGACCGGTATGCCCTCGGACGTGACCCGCGACGGCACCACCTACCGCGCCGACTTCCAGGCCGCGAACAGGCCCGCCAACTTCCCGGTGCTGTACCCGACCGTGCGCCAGGACGCGTCCACGTTCGTGCCCTGGGTGACCTCGCCGATCCGGACGTACACCATCAAGGAGGCGGGTGGAGGGAACAACTCGCTGTATGCCTACTGGGGCTACAACGGCATCGCCGGCGCCTACTGGGGGATCGAGGAGACCCGGTTCACCAACGCGCCGATCCTTGCGAATCCCGACCAGCGGCGCCGGCTGGACGGGCGCACCTACCAGTTCTACTTCAACGGCTCGCACATCCACATGGTCGCCTTCATCGAGCACGGCACCGCGTACTGGGTGCAGAACACACTTCGCGATGACATGTCCAACGCGGACATGATCGCGATCGCGCGGTCGCTGAAGCCCGTCAAGTGAGCCCGCCGGCCAAAAGCGCCGTCGGCGTGATCGGAGTCGGCTACGTGGGGCTGGTGACGGCGACGTGCTTCGCCGACCTGGGCCACCAGGTGGTCTGCCGCGACATCAACCCCCAGCGCGTGGCCGACCTCCGCGAGGGCACGGTGCCGATCTATGAGCCGGGGATCGAGCGGCTGCTGGAGCGAAACCGCGACCGGCTCACGTTCACGGAGGACAGCGGGGAGCTGTTCGGACGCTGCCGGGTGGTGTTCGTGTGCGTGGACACGCCTCCGACGCGCTCCGGGGACGCGGATCTGTCGCGCGTGCACCGCGTGATCGACGAGCTGCCAGCAGACGGCGAGCGGTTCGTGCTGGTGATGAAGAGCACGGTGCCGGTGGGCACCGGGGACAAGGTGCGGGCGGAGCTGGACGCGCGCGGCCGCGGGCACGTCGGGTACGTATCCAACCCGGAGTTCCTGCGCGAGGGGCGAGCCATCGCCGACTTCATGGAGCCCGACCGGATCGTTATCGGCTCGCTCGACGAGGCCGACGGCGCCGCGGTTGAGGCGCTCTACGCAGACCTGGACGCGACCGTGGTTCGCACCGACACGGCCAGCGCCGAGATGATCAAGTACGCGTCGAACGCATTCCTCGCGACCAAGATCTCGTTCATCAACGAGATCGCGAACGTCTGCGAGGAGGTCGGCGCAGACGTATCGGTAGTGTCCCATGCGATGGGACTGGACGAGCGGATCGGCACACACTTCCTGCGACCCGGGATCGGATACGGCGGCAGCTGCCTGGCCGGACACGAGCTGGTCACGGTGCGACACCGAGACAGCGTCGAGGACGTCGCCCTGGCCGATCTCTACCGGCAGCAGGAGGGACCCGGGGACGTGGTGCATCCACAGGGCCTGGAGGTGCTGGCCTGGCGGATCGGCGACGAGACGCCAGAGTTCCTGCCGGTGTCGACGTTGACGGTGCGTGACTACGACGGGCCCGGCGTGACGGTGCATCTGCGCGACGGGGCGGCGGCGGTGTCCGCCACCGACGACCACCCGTTCGTGGTGTTCGACGAGATCGAGGGCACGCGGATCGTGCTGGGCGGCGGGCTGTCCGAAGGCATGCGGGTGCCGCGCGTTGTCAGCGCGCCGCTGCGGATCGATCCGATCCCGGGCATCGGCGGCCCCACGTCGTCGCTGCCGGAGCCGCTGGTGCAGCGCGTCGCCTGGGTCTCGGTGGCGCGCGTGGAGGCGGGCGACATGGAGGGGCCCGTCTACTCGCTGGAGGTGCCGGACGCGGGCACCTTCGTGACCAGCGGCGGCCTGGTCGTGCACAACTGCTTCCCCAAGGACGTGCAGGCGCTGAAGCAGCTGGCCGGCAACTCGGGGTACCACTTTCAGCTGCTGACGTCGGTGATCGAGGTGAACGAGCTGCAGAAGCGCCGGGTGGTGGGCAAGCTCGAGCGGCATCTGGGCCCGCTGCGGGGCCGCAAGATCGCGATGCTTGGGCTCGCGTTCAAGGCCAATACCGACGACATGCGCGAGGCCTCGAGCCTGGTGCTGTCGGCGAGGCTGCTGGCCGAGGGGGCGCAGGTTGTGGCCTACGACCCGGTGGCGATGGACGCGGCGCACGAGCACCTCAGCGACGGCGTTACGCTGGCCTCCTCGGTGCTGGAGGCGGTGCGCGGGGCCGACGCGGCCGTGATCGTGACCGAGTGGGGCGAGTTCCGGACGCTGGCGTCGGGCGAGGTGCGAAGCGCGATGGCGACGCCGCTGATCGTGGATGGGCGCAACCTGCTCGACCCGGACCAGGTACGCGCGGCGGGATTTCTGTACGAGTCGGTGGGACGGCCCAGCGTGGAGCCATCGGGGTGATCGCGGTGCTGCTGGTCGGCGGCGAGGGCACCCGCCTTCGCCCGCTCACCGAGTGGCTGCCCAAGCCGATGCTGCCGATCGCAAACCGGCCGTTTCTGGAGCACCAGATCGGCCAGCTGCGCGGGCACGGGATCGACCGGGTGGTGCTCTCCTGTGGGTATCTGGCAGACGCAATTCGCGAGCACTTCGGGGACGAGCTGGAGTACGCGGTCGAGCCGGAGCCGCTGGGGACGGGCGGGGCGATCCGGTTCTCGGCCGAGAACATCGACGAGACGTTCGTCGTCTGCAACGGTGACGTGCTGACCGACCTCGACCTGGGAGCGCTGATCGCGGCCCACCGCGACCGCGGCGCGCGGGCCACGATCGCGCTGCACCGGGTGGCGGATCCCAGCGCCTACGGGCTGGTGCGGACGGGCGCGGACGGTGCCGTGACGGCGTTCGTCGAGAAGCCGCCGCCGGGGGCGGCCGACGTCGACACCATCAACGCCGGCACGTACGTGTTCGAGCCTGACGTGCTGGAGCTGATCCCGCCGGGACGGGCGGTGTCGGTGGAGAGGGAGGTGTTCCCACAGCTGGTGGGGGCGGGGCTGTTCGCCCTCACCGGAGAGGGTCGGTGGCGGGACATCGGCACGCCGGATAGCTACCTGGCGGCGAACATGGAGTGGATGCCCGCGGGCGGGCTGGTCGATCCGACGGCGGTGATCGAGGCGGGCGCCGACGTGACAGAATCGGTGATTGGCGCCGGGGCCGGGATCGCGAGTGGCGCGAGCATCCAGCGCAGCGTCGTCCTGCCCGGGGCGAGCGTCGCGGCCGGCGCGGTGTTCCGAGACCAGGTCGTGGGCAGGGACGGGAGGGCCGTGTGGTAGACGACGGCGGCATGCGGGCGGCGATCGAGGGGATGGGCCGGCAGCTGCTCGAGGGCGACCGCATCGGCGGTGAGGCCGGCGGCGACCTGGCCATGCCAACCGCGGTCGTGATCGCTGGGATGGGCGGCTCGGCCATGAGCGGTGAGCTGCTGCGGGCGCTGGTGATCGGCGACTGCGCGGTGCCGATCACGCGCGTGCGCGGGTTCGGGGTGCCCGGCTGGGCGGGGCCGGGGACGCTGGTCGTGTGCTCGAGCTACTCGGGGGACACGGCCGAGACGCTGGCCTGCGCCGACCAGGCGCGCGGCCAGGGCGCGAGCCTGCTGTGCGTGGGCATGGGCGGGGCGCTCGAGCAGCGGGCGCGAGCGTGGGGTGTGCCGTTCGCGCAGGTGCCGGGCGGGCTGCACCCGCGCGCGGCGCTGGGCTACCTGTTCGGGGCGATGGCGGGGGCATTCGCAGCCTGCGGCCTGTCGCGTTCAGGGATCGCGGGCGAGTGCGCGCAGGGCGTGGCGGCGGTCGACCGGGACGCTGCTGCGGCACTGGGAGCCAGGCTGGCGACCACGATCCCCCTCATCTACGGGGCCGGCCCGATGGCGGCGGTCGCCTACCGGTGGAAGACCCAGCTGAACGAGAACGCCAAGATGCATGCCTTCAGCCACGCGTTCCCGGAGCTCGACCACAACGAGATCGTGGCCTGGGAGGGCGCGCCGGCCGGGACGTTCGCCGCCGTGTTGCTGCGCGACCCCGGCGAGCGCGACGAGACCAGGCGCATGATCGAGGCCACGGCCGAGCTGATCGGGCAGGACGCGGTGCTGGTCGAGCAGGTCGAGGGACGCGGCGACACGGCCGCCGCGCGCGCGTTTTCGATGGTCGCCCACGGCGACTGGGTCAGCTACCACGCGGCCCTGGAACGAGGCGTCAACCCGACGCCGGTCGACCGCATCGGCACGCTCAAGCGGCGCATCGGCGAGTAGCCTGCGACACGTGTGACGCCGCCGTCACGGAACGCTCACGCAGGCCGCGTGGGTGTCAAACACCGACTCGGGCGGCGTTGGGGCGCCGGGACGCAGATGTGACGGGTCGTGACCGGATCGATGCCGGGCCGCGGTCGTCCCGGCCGCTGATCCAGGCCTTCAGGGGCCGTGACGGCGGCGGTGGAGGGAATGCCGTCGAATTTTGTGATCAGTGTCAACGCGACGCAGTGTCGCGCGTGACGGGCTGGGCCGGTGATCGGCACGGTTTCGGCGCACCGGTCTGCCCGCGGCCCGTCTTGCGATCGTCTGTGCCGGCTGCTAAACGCCTGCTCAGCCTCCGTACATGATCGGCTAGAGTCTGCGCGCCATGAGCACCACCACCCCCAGCGACGTCCGCGATCTGGCTCTTGCCCCGGAGGGGGTGCGGCGGATCGAGTGGGCCGACCGGCAGATGCCGGTGCTGGCCCTGATCCGCGAGCGGTTCGCGGCCGAGCGGCCGCTCGAGGGCATCCGCATCGCCGCCTGTCTGCATGTCACCAGCGAGACCGCCAACCTGATGCGCACGCTCAAGGCGGGCGGCGCCGACGTCGTGCTGTGCGCATCCAACCCGCTCTCAACCCAGGATGACGTCGCGGCCGGCCTCGTGGCCGAGTACGGCATCTCCGTCTTCGCCCGCAACGGCGAGGACAACGACACCTACTACTCCCACATCGAGGCCGCGGCCGACCACCATCCGCAGCTGACCATGGACGACGGCGCCGACGTGATCGGCGTGCTGCATGCCAAGCGCCCCGAGCAGCTGAGCGAGATCCTGGCCGGCACCGAAGAGACCACGACCGGCGTCATCCGCCTGAAGGCGATGGAGGCCGACGGCACGCTCGGGTTCCCGATCGTGGCCGTCAACGAGGCCAACACCAAGCACCTGTTCGACAACCGCTACGGCGTCGGCCAGTCGACCCTGGACGGCATCATCCGGGCCACCAACGTGCTGCTGGCCGGCAGCACGTTCGTCGTCGGCGGCTACGGCTGGAGCGGCCGCGGCCTGGCCGAGCGCGCCCGCGGCATGGGCGCCCACGTCACCGTCGTCGAGGTCGACCCGCTGCGCGCGCTGCAGGCCGTGATGGACGGCTTCAACGTCTCCACGATGGCCGAGGCCGCCCGTCATGGCGACATCTTCTGCACCGCCACCGGCGACAAGAACGTGATCCGGCGCGAGCACTTCGGCCTCATGAAGGACGGCGCCATCCTGTCCAACACCGGGCACTTCAACGTCGAGATCGAGATCCCGGCGCTGCAGGAAATGGCCGTCGCCGTCACCGTCGTACGACCGATGGTCGAGCAGTTCGAGATGCCGGACGGCCGCCGCCTGTTCCTGCTGGCCGAGGGCCGGCTGGTGAACCTGGCCGCCGCTGAGGGCCATCCCGCCTCCGTGATGGACATGAGCTTCGCCAACCAGGCGCTATCCGCCGAGTGGGCCGTCAAGAACCACGCCGACCTCGAGCCGAAGGTCTACGTGGTGCCGGCCGACCTGGACAACGAGGTGGCCCGGCTCAAGCTGGCTGCCATGGGCGTTGCGATCGACTCCCTCACCGCGGAGCAGGAGAAGTACCTGGCCTCGTGGGACGAGGGCACCTGACGCTGGCCGTGGCCGGCGCCGCATCACCGCTCACCCCCGATGCGATCGTCCGGCTCGAGGACGGCCGCCTGGTGCTGCTCGACCAGACCCTGCTGCCCGGCGAGCGCCGCGAGAACAGCTACGACCACTGGCCCGACATGGTCGACGCGATCCGCGCCATGGTCGTGCGCGGCGCGCCCGCGATCGGCGTGGCCGCAGCCTACGGCACCGCGGTCGCCGCCCGGGGTGGACGCAACCACTTCCACGAGGCCTGCGACGGTCTGGCCGCCGCTCGCCCCACCGCCGTCAACCTGGCCTGGGCGATCCAGCAGATGCGCGATGCCGCTGCCGGTGCCACCGACCAGCAGCTCGTCGCGCACCTCGAGCAGGCGGCCCGAGAGCTGCACCGGCAGGAGGTGGCCCGCTGCGTTGCCATCGGCGATCACGGCGCCGGCCTGCTCGGCACCGGCGCCCGCGTGCTCACCCACTGCAACGCCGGCGCCCTCGCCACCGGCGGCTACGGCACCGCCCTGGGCGTGATCCGAAGCGCCCACGGCCGTGACCCTTCCGTGCGGGTGTGGGTGGACGAGACGCGCCCGCTGCTGCAGGGCGCCCGGCTGACGGCCTGGGAGCTGGCGCAGGACGGAATCGACGCCACGCTGCTGGCAGACTCGATGGCCGGCTGGGTGATGGCGCAGGGCCAAGTGGACGCTGTGGTGGTGGGCGCAGACCGCATCGCCCGCAACGGCGACACCGCGAACAAGATCGGAACCTATGCGTTGTCGGTGCTGGCAGCGGCGCACCAGGTGCCGTTCTACGTGGCCGCTCCCACCTCGACCATCGACCCGTCGGCCGCCGACGGCAGCGCCATCCCGATCGAGCACCGCGATCCGGCCGAGCTGGCCGGCGCATCCGCGGCGGAAGGTGTCGCGGTCTACAATCCCGCGTTCGACGTGACGCCCGCCGCCAACATCACCGCCATCGTCACCGAGCTTGGCGTACACCGCCCGCCCTTCCGGTTTGCCTGACTCCTGCCTGGACGACGACCTGGCCGCGCTCGATCCGGCCCTGCTCGCCGAGCTCCAGCGCCAGGGCTTCGACGCCGAGCGCCTGCGCGCGTGGGAGCGTGACCTGCTGCGGGCCGGCCCCGACGTGAACCGCGTGACCGGCACCGTGGCTGCGCCCGCGGCCGGCGACGTGGCCGACCTGCCCGAGCGTGGCTCGCAGGAGGGCGGGCGGCTCGAGCGCATCGGGCTCGACGCCCTGGGCAAGGGCCGCCTGGCCACGGTTGTGCTGGCCGGCGGCATGGCCACACGCATGGGCGGCGTCGTCAAGGGCCTGGTCGAGGCGACCCCGCGCGCCACGTTCCTGGAGGCGCGCCTGGTCGAGCGCGAGTACTGGCAGCGCGTGAGCGGCGCGCAGCTGCCGATGTGGCTGATGACGAGCCACGCCACTGACGGACCCATCCGCGATGCGCTGGGCGGGCGGATCGACGGCGAGCGGGTCGGCGCCTTCGTGCAGGGCGCCTCGCTGCGGCTGAGCCCGGACGGCTGCCTGTTCCGTGGTGACGATGGGCTGCCCAGCATCTACGCCACCGGCCACGGCGACCTGCCGGAGGCGCTGGCTGCGTCCGGGCTGCTGGGCCGGTTCCTCGCCGCCGGCGGCAGGTACTTGTGGATCATGAACCTCGACAACCTCGGCGCCGCGGTCGACCCGCTGGTGCTCGGCTGGCACGTCGACCACGGTGCACCGCTCACGGTCGAGGTGGTCGACAAGCAGGAGGGCGACCGAGGCGGCATACCGGTGCGGCTGGACGATCGCCCAGTGGTGCTCGAGAGCTTCCGGCTGCCCGAGGACTTCGATGAGAACACGGTGCGGGTGTTCAACACCAACACGTTCATCGCTGACGCCGCCGCGCTGCGCGACCTGCGGATCGACTGGTCGTGGTTCCGGGTCGAAAAGACGGTCGATGGCCGCCCGGCGATCCAGTTCGAGCGCCTGGTGGGCGAGCTCACCTCGGTGCTCGAGAGCCGGTTTCTGCGGGTGCCGCGGCAGGGAGCGGAGTCGCGGTTCCTGCCGGCCAAGAGCTGGGAGCAGCTGGACGCCCACCGCGCGCAGATCGCCGCCCGCATCGAGCCGATGCTGGCACAGGTTCGCGACAGCCCGTGACGCCGCCGTGGCGGGCTGCGGCCCTAGCCTGGCCGCGTGCACGCTCTGCTCGACCTGCTGGTGCCGCCGCGCTGCGCCGTCTGCCGCCTGGCCGGCCCGCTGCTCTGCGCCGCGTGCCTGAGTGAGTTGCCCCTGCTCGACGGCTCCACCTGTGCCCGCTGCGGTCTGCCCGCGGAGCGCCCGGTGGACGACTGCGCGAGCTGCCGCGGCCGCCGCGTGGGGTTCGAGTCGGCGGCCGCGGCGCTGCTGTTCGACGGTGCCGCCCGTGACCTGGTGCACGCCTTCAAGGACGGCGGCCTGCGCGGTCTCGCCGTGCCTGCGGCTGCGCTGATGGCGCTGGTGCTGGGCCGTCCGGCGGTCGATGTCCTCACCTGGGTGCCGGCCGATCCGCTGCGCCAGGCCATGCGCGGCTACCACCCGGCGCGGCTGCTGGCCGAGCAGCTGGCGCTGCGCTGGGACGTGCCCTCGCGGCCGCTGCTGCGCGCACCGCTATGGCGCCGGCCGCAGCGCGGGCTGACCCGCGAGCAGCGCCGGGCGAACGTGCGCAAGGCGTTCACCGCGCCGGTCGCGGTCGCAGGCCGCGTCGGCCTGATCGACGACGTGCATACCACCGGCGCCACCCTCACCGCCGCCGCGCTCGAGCTGCGCCGGGCCGGCGCCGGGGCGGTGGTGGCCGCCACCCTCGCCCGGGCCGAGCACACATAGGGGACACCGGGTAGTCTGTTCAGGAACGACGAAAGCGGGAGGTCATGCCATGCGTTTGCAGGTGAAAGGCAGGCACGTCGATGTCACCGACTCCCTGTTCCAGTACGCCGAGAAGAAGCTGGGCAAGCTGGCACGCCACCTTTCCGACGAGAGCCGCTGCGAGCTCGAGTTGATCGTGGAGCACAACCCGAGCATCAGCAACAGCCAGGTGGCCGAGGCGACGGTCTGGACGAAGGGCCCGGTGCTGCGCGCCCGCGAGTCGTCCACGGACATGTACGCGTCGATCGACTTGGTCGCCGAGAAGCTCGAGCGGCAGGTGAAGCGCTACCGCGAGAAGCGCACCCGCCGCCAGGCCGAGCACATGGCCCACCACCACACCCACCAGCCCGATCCGGCGTCGGTTGCCACGCTGCCCGAGGAGGACGAGGCGATGATCGTCAAGACGAAACAGTTCAACATGAAGCCGATGAGCGACGAGGAGGCGCTGCTCCAACTGGAGCTGATCGGCCATGACTTCTTCGTCTTCGTGAACGCCGAGTCCGACGAGGTGAACGTGATCTACAAACGACGGGACGGCAACTACGGGCTGATCGAGCCGACGCGAGCGTAAACGGCCCGGGGCCGGTCCCATGGTGCCCCAAGGTCCGGTTGGTACCATCCTCGTACGATGAGCGTGTTTCACAAGATCCTGCGGGCCGGCGAGGGCCGCACCTTGAAACGGCTCGAGCAGCGCGTCATCGACGTGAACGCGCTCGAGCCGGAGTACGAGGCGCTGTCCGACGATCAGCTGGCCGCCAAGACGATCGAGTTCCGCGAGCGCTTCGATCAGGGCGAGGATCTCGACGAGCTGCTGCCCGAGACCTTCGCCGCCGTCCGCGAGGCCTCCAAGCGCGCGATCGGCCTGCGGCCGTTCGACGTCCAGCTGATCGGCGGCATGGTGCTGCACGAGGGTCGCATCGCCGAGATGAAGACCGGCGAGGGCAAGACGCTGGTGGCGACGCTGCCGCTCTACCTGAACGCCATCGCGGGCGTGAACGTGCACCTGGTCACCGTCAACGACTACCTGGCGCGCCGCGACGCCGCCTGGATGGGGCCGATCTACCAGGCGCTCGGCATCTCGGTCGGCGTGATCCAGAACATGATGCCCGACGACGAGCGCCGCGCCGCCTACGAGTCCGACATCACCTACGGCACCAACTCCGAGTTCGGCTTCGATTACCTGCGCGACAACATGGCCCCCTCCGCCGAGTTCACGGTGCAGCGCGGCCACTGGTTCGCGATCGTGGACGAGGTCGACTCGATCCTGATCGACGAGGCCCGCACGCCGCTGATCATCTCCGGCGAACCGGAGCAGGCGGCCGAGACCTACTACGCGTTCGCCCGTGCCGTCAAGAACCTGGATCCGGGCGAGGACTACGAGGTGGACGAGAAGTTCCACACCGCGTCACCGACCGAGTCGGGGGTCGACAAGATCGAGAAGACGCTCGGCGTCGAGAACCTGTACGCGCCCGAGAACGGCCAGCTGGTCAATCACCTGATCCAGGCGATCAAGGCCAAGGAGCTGTACAAGCGCGACGACGAGTACGTGGTGATCGACGGCGAGGTCAAGATCGTCGACGAGTTCACCGGCCGCATCATGGAGGGCCGCCGCTGGTCGGAGGGCCTGCACCAGGCGGTCGAGGCCAAGGAGAACGTGCGCATCCAGGAGGAGAACGTGACCGTCGCCACGGTCACCATCCAGAACTACTTTCGCATGTACGAGAAGCTGGCCGGCATGACCGGCACCGCCGCCACCGAGGCGGCCGAGTTCCACGAGATCTACGGGCTCGAGGTGGTGCCGATCCCGACCAACGTCGCGGTCGCCCGCGTCGACGAGAACGACCTCATCTTCAAGACCGCCGAGGAGAAGTTCGAGGCCGTCGCGGACGACATCGAGGAGCGCAACCAGATCGGCCAGCCGGTGCTGGTCGGCACCATCTCGGTGGAGGTGTCCGAGTACCTGTCCAAGCTGCTGACGCGGCGCGGCGTCGAGCACGAGGTGCTGAACGCGAAGAACCACGAGCGCGAGGCCCACATCGTCGAGCAGGCCGGGCAGCTGGGCGCGGTCACGATCGCCACCAACATGGCCGGACGCGGCGTCGACATCAAGCTCGGCGAGGGCGTGGTCGATCTCGGCGGCCTGTACGTGCTGGGCACCGAGCGCCACGAGTCGCGGCGGATCGACAACCAGCTGCGCGGCCGTTCCGGGCGCCAGGGCGACCCCGGCGAGACCCGCTTCTACCTGTCGGCGCAGGACGAGGTGATCCGCCTGTTCGCCGGCGACAAGATCTACTCGATCCTCGACAAGCTGGGGCCGTCCGACGGCGCGCCGATCGAGCACGGCATGCTCACCAGGCGGATCGAGTCGGCCCAGAAGAAGGTCGAGGAGTTCCACTTCGTCAACCGCAAGAACGTCGTCAAGTACGACGACGTGCTGAACGAGCAGCGCAAGCAGGTGTACGCGCGCCGGCAGGAGATCCTGCGCGGCGAGGACATCCGCGACAGCGTGCTGGAGTGGCTGTGGGACGTGATCGAGGCGGCCGTCGACGCCCACGCGGGCGGCGACTACGCCGAGGAGTGGGACTGGGACGGCATGTGGGTGGCGCTGGGCTCGATCTATCCGATCCGGATCCCGCAGGCCGAGTACGAGGGCGCCGCCACGCCGCGCGAGGAGCTGATCGAGATCATCTACAACGATGCCGTCGAGTACTACGAGGAGCGCGAGCAGCTGTGGGCGGCGAACAACCCGGACCTGCCGCGCGACCTCGAGCGCTGGATCACGCTGCAGGTGACCGACACCCGCTGGCGCGAGCACCTCGACAACATGGACTACATGCGCCAGGGCATCGGGCTGCGCGGCTACGCCCAGAAGGACCCGCTGGTGGAGTACCGCCAGGAGGGCCAGGAGATGTTCAACGAGATGAGCTTCCTGATCAAGCAGGAGGCCGTGCGCGTGCTGATGCACGCCGAGGTGGAGGTCGACGCGGGCACCGGCAACGGCGCCCTCCCGCAGTCGCAGGCGCCGCGCGGCGACCTCACGTACCGCCACGAGGACGCGGCCACGTTGGAGGCGATCGCGGCCGGGTCGGACGTGGGCGACCAGGAGGTCGACATGATGATGCCCGTGGTGGAGCAGCGCCAGCTCGACCCGGAGCGCGATGTCGGCCGCAACGACCCCTGCTGGTGCGGCAGCGGCAAGAAGTACAAGCGGTGCCATGGCGCATAGCGAGGCCACCGCCGGCGAGCCGCGGTCGCTGGAGGATCTGAAAGGCGCCGTCGAGGAGATCAGAGCCCAGCTGCACTGGGTTCGTGATTACCTTTGACCCGGGTGCTCTGGCCGCGCGCCTGAGCGAGCTCGACACTGCCATGGAGTCGCCCGGGTTCTGGGAGGACCAGCGGGCGGCTGCGAAGGTGGCGGCCGAGCGCGCCCGCACGCAGAAGAAGATCGAGACCTTCGAGCAGCTGCAGGCCGACTCCGGCGAGCTGGACTTCATGCTGGAGCAGGCCGCCGAGGACCCGGCCTGGCGCGATGAGCTGGACGCGGCACTGGACCGGCTGGGCTGTGAGATCGGGATGCTCCAGGAGCAGGCGCTGTTCACCGGCGAGTACGACTCCGGCCCGGCGGTGGTCGGCGTGCACGCCGGCGCCGGCGGAACCGACAGCCAGGACTGGGCCCAGATGCTGCTGCGCATGTACGAGCGGTGGGCGGACGGGCGCGGCTACAAGGTGGAGCTGCTGGAGCAGACGCCGGGCGAGGAGGCGGGCCTGAAGAGCGCCACCTTCACGCTGACCGGCGAGAACGCCTACGGCATCATGCAGGCCGAGAAGGGCGTGCACCGGCTGGTGCGCCTGTCGCCGTTCGACTCAGCCCACCGCCGCCACACCAGTTTCGCGCAGCTGGAGGTGTCGCCGCTGGTCGAGGACGACGTCGACCTCGAGATCGACGAGAGCGACCTTCGGATCGACACCTACCGCAGCCAGGGGGCCGGCGGACAGCACGTCAACAAAACCGATTCCGCCGTGCGCCTGACGCACCTGCCCACCGGGCTGGTGGTGCAGTGCCAGAACGAGCGCTCCCAGCTGCAAAACAAGGCGCAGGCGATGCGCATCCTCAAGAGCCGATTGATCGAACGTGAGGAAGAGCTACGACGAGAAGCACTCGCGAAGGAACGCGGAGAGGCGCAGGATATCTCCTTCGGAAGTCAAATCCGCAGCTACGTCCTGCATCCCTACACCATGGTCAACGACCATCGCACCAACATCAAGATAGGCAATGCCCAAGCGGTGCTGGACGGCGACCTGGACGGGCTGATCCACGCCTACCTGCTGAGCAAGGCGGCGGATGCCTGACACCCCGCGAACTCGCTCCCAAACCGCCACAAATCGGCCTGTGCAGGCCGGGTCGCCGTTGCGTGGTTTCCACCGGCCAGGTACCCTGAATGCCTTCTCGCACGCGCCCACAGAGGCGCCAACTGATCGCAGATGACCGACCAGCCTCACCTCCCCGACCTCGCTGCGTCGCCTGCCACCGCCCCGGTTGCGGTGAGCGAGCCGCCGCTGGATCCCGCCGTCGCCGCCAACGGCGCTGAGCCCGCCCGCCAGCCGGGCGCGGCGATGATCCTGTTCGACCAGGTGACGAAGGTCTATGAGCCCAACATCGCCGGCCTCGAGGAGGTCTCGCTGCAGATCGACAAGGGCGAGTTCGTGTTCCTGGTGGGGCCGTCCGGCTCCGGCAAGTCGACCTTCATCAAGCTGCTCCTGAAGGAGCTCGAGGTGACCTCGGGCAACCTGATCGTGGGCGGCCGCTCGCTGCCGAAGCTGAAGCGGTCCAAGATCCCCGTGCTGCGCCGCAACATCGGCTGCGTGTTCCAGGACTTCAAGCTGCTGCCCAACCGTAACGTCTACCAGAACGTGGCCTACGCGCTGCAGGTGCAGGGCAAGTCGCGGGCGGAGATCCGGCGCAAGGTGCCCGACATCATCGGGCTGGTGGGGCTGGCCGACAAGAGTGACCGGTTCCCGAACGAGCTGTCGGGCGGCGAGCAGCAGCGCGTCTCGGTGGCGCGCGCGTTCGTCAACCACCCGCCGCTCCTGATTGCAGACGAGCCCACCGGCAACCTCGACCCCGACACCTCCGTCGGCATCATGCAGCTGCTGTACCGCATCAACCGCGCCGGCACCACGGTTGTGATGGCGACGCACGACCGCGAGATGGTGGACAAGATGCGCCGCCGCGTGATCCAGCTCGAGAACGCCAGGGTCGTGCGCGACGACCGGCGCGGAGGCTATCAGGCGTGAGGTGGCGCTTCTTCGTCTCGGAGGCGTTGAACTCGATCCGCGGCAACGTCGCCACCACCGTGGCGGCCAGCGTGACCGTGCTGATCGTGACCTTCCTGCTGGCGGTGTTCGCCTCGGTCGGGCTGTTCCTCTACGACAAGACGCAGGGCGTGCGCAACGACATCACGGTCAAGGCCTACATGAAGGTCGGCACCGAGAGCGATCCGGCCACGCTCGACAAGGTCCACAACCAGCTGGTCGCCATCCCGTACGTCAAGTCGGTCACGTACGTGTCGCCGGCTGACGCGCTGAAGCAGCTCAACAAGGACCTGCAGAAGGACGCCGGCTCGCTCACGCAGAACCCGCTGCCGCCGGCCTTCTACATGAAGCTGACCAACCCCGACAAGGCGTCGCAGGTCTCCGCCGCCGCCGGCCAGATCCCCGAGGTGCAGAACTGCGGGTCGGCCCCGTGCGTCACCTACGGCAAGGAGATCGCCGACAAGGTGCTGTCGGTGACCAAGTGGGTGCTGGTGGTGCTGGGCACGCTGATGGCGCTGCTCGGCATCGCCGCAGTGGTGCTGATCGCGAACACGATCCGGCTCTCGATCTTCTCGCGACGGCGGGAGATCGAGGTGATGAAGCTGGTCGGCGCCACCAACTGGTTCGTGCGCGTGCCGTTCGTGCTGGAGGGGATGCTGACCGGGTTCGCCGGCGCCGCCGGGGCGGTCACGCTGCTCTCGATCGCCTACATCGGCCTGACCAATCTGAACGGCGGGCTCACCGACCCGGCGCGGAGCTTCCCAGCCGGCGTGGTCGGCCTCGGCGCCGCCCTGATCGCGTTCGGGATGTTCCTGGGCGCGTTCGGCTCCGGGCTCACTCTCCGCAAGTTCCTGAAAATCTAGCGGCCGCGAATCGGGGTAGAGTACAAGGTCGTCATGGGGCGTCGCGGACTCATCTGGCTCGTGGCCGTGGTGTCGCTTCTGATCGCGTTCTTCGGCAGCTTTGAGCTGCACTCCCGGGGCGTTTCGACGGTGGGCGGGGCCGGGACCGCGCAGGCCGCGACCGTGCGCGACCAGGTCGTGCAGGCGCTGCAGCAGTCCTACTACCTGCCGATCAACAAGGCGGTGCTGCGGGCTAACGGCCTGCACGGCGTGCTGCGGGCGCTCCACGATCCCTACACCCAGTATCTGTCGCCGCACGCCTACCAGCTGGTCGTGACCGAGGAGCAGTCGCGGTTCGTGGGCGTTGGCATGGCGTTCACGCACGCGCCCGGTGGCCTGGCGGTGACGGCGACGCTGCCCGGGTTGCCGGCGGCCGCGGCCGGGCTGCGCCGCGGCGACCTGATCACCCAGATCGGCCTGGAACCGCTCGCTCGGCTCAGCTACCGCAGGGACCTGCGGCTGCTGCGCGGGCCGGCCGGCAGCAGGGTCTCGCTGGTCGTACGCCGCCACCATCAGGCACCGCGCACCGTCACGCTGGAGCGGACGGCTCTCGACCTGCCCAACGTGTTTTCGAAGTCGATCCGCTACCACGGGCGCAAGTACGCCTACCTGCGGCTGCCCGGCTTCGTGGCGGGCGTCGCGCAGCGCATCCGGGACCTGGCCGAGCGCGCCAGCAAGCACCACCGGGCCGGACTGATCCTCGACCTGCGGGGCAACATGGGCGGCCTGCTGGACGAGGCAGTCAGCGTCGCCGACGTGTTCCAGGCCTCGGGCATGGTCGTGGCCACGCACGGCCTGCATCAGCCGCGGCACGTCTACTCCGCCGACGACCGGGCTGTCGCGCACCTTCCGGTCGCGGTGCTGGTCGACGGCTCCACCGCGAGCGCGGCCGAGGTGGTCGCTGGGGCGCTGCAGCGGGCTCACCGTGCGGTCGTCGTGGGCACGCGCAGCTTCGGCAAGGGGACGGTGCAGGCGGTGCAGCCGCTGCAGGGCGGCGGAGCCCTGAAGCTGACCGTCGCGGTGTTCTCGCTGGCCGGCGGTGAGCGCGTCAACCGCCGCGGGATCACTCCGGACGTGCGGGTCGTGAACCGGCCGTTCACCCGGGGCGACGAGGTGCTGCGCAGGGCGCTTGGCGTGCTCGCCCAGAAGTGACCGATCACGAGCGGCCGCCACCGGCGGTCTGTGAGGTCGCGCGGCGCGGCAAGCTGCTGGTGGCTGAGCCCTTCTTCGAGCCGGGCCTGCCGATCACGCTGGGCCGGCGGGGATCGCTGCCGGCGCGGGAGGGCGACCTGGTGGCCGTCGAGCTCGAGGGCCGCAGGGCTCGGCTGCTGGAGGTGATGGGCCGAAGCGACGACGTCTCGGCCGTGCTGCGTGGGGTGCTGGTCTCGGAGGGCGTGGCCGTCCCCTGGTCGCAGCAGGTGGAGGACGAGCTGGCGGCGTTGCCCGCCGATCCGCTGCCGCCCGACCCGGCCCGCGCCGACCTGCGCGACCGGCTCACGTTCACGATCGACCCACCGGACGCGCGCGACTTCGATGACGCCATCTCGGTCGAGCGGGAGCAGGGCGGACTGCGGGTGTTCGTGCACATCGCCGACGTGTCGGCGTTCGTGGTCGCGGGCGGATCGATCGACGAGGAGGCGTCCTGGCGCGGCTGCTCCGTGTATCTGCCCGGCCGGGTGGAGCCGATGCTGCCGCACGCGCTCTCCAGCAACGTCTGCAGCCTGCAGCCGGGGGTCGACCGCTACGCGGTCACGATCGAGGTGGCGCCCGACGGTGCGGCCACCGCCTACCGCAGCACCATCCGCAGCGACCAGCGGCTCAGCTACCCGCAGGTGGAGCGGATGCTGGCCGGGCACGAGCCGGCCGCCGACGACCTGCTCGAGGCGCTGCGGGATGCGCGCGATCTGTCCGGCCGGCTGCGGGACTCACGGTTCGCCCGCGGGGCTGCGCGCATCGACTCCCGCGAGGTCGAGTTCACCTTCGCGGAGGGCCGGGTGGTCGACGCGGTCGCGGCGGCCGAGCACGCGGCGCACGCGCTGGTCGAGGAGCTGATGCTGATGGCCAACCAGCGGGTCGCGGAGATGCTGGCCACCGCCCACGTGCCGGCCCTCTACCGCGTGCACGAGGCGCCCCACCCGGATGCGGTGGCGCTGCTCTCGGCGCGCCTGACCGAGCTGGAGGTGCCGACGCCGGCGTTGCCCGACCTGCACACGCCCGCTCAGGCGGCGGCGCAGGCGGCCCGCATCAGCGAGCGCGTCAGCCAGTACGTGGCCGGCGCCGGCCGCGGCCGGGTGGCCTTCCCGACGCTGGTGCTGCGGGCGCTGGAGCGGGCGCGCTACGACCCCCGCAACCTCGGTCACTCAGGCCTGGCCAGCGCAGCATACTGTCACTTCACATCGCCCATCCGCCGCTACCCCGACCTGGTGGTGCACAGGGCGCTGCTGGGGCTGATCGGTGCCACCGAGCGGCCCCCGGACGATCCGGAGCTGCTCCAGCACGAGGCTGTCGTGAGCAGCGAGCGCGAGCGCGAGGCCGCGCGCATCGAGCGGCGCGGCGATGACGTCTGCCTGGCCTTCCTGCTCGAGCAGGAGCTCTACCGCAAGGGCTGGAACGACCCGTTCGAGGGCGAGGTGGTGGGCATGATCGAGGGCGCGCTGTTCGTCCGCTTCGCCCAGGTGTTCGAGGGATTGCTGCCGGTGCGACGCCTCGGACGGGAGCGGTTCGAGATCGACCGGCTGGGGGTCGCGCAGGTGGGACGCACGACGGGCCGCCGCTACCGTCTGGGCGATTCGATCGGTGTGCGCGTGCAGACGATCGACCGTGCCCGCGGCCGCGTGTTACTCGACCGGGTCGATCGGCAGCGCGGCTGAGGCAAACTACCCGGGTGGCCGGCGCGCGAAGCATCGAGCGGAAGAGGCCACGGCGATCCCTGCGCCGGCTGCTCGTCATCGCCGGTGGAGTGCTGGCCGTGGCCGCGGTCGGCGGTGTCGCGTTTCTGGTGTTCCACGACGACGGGGTGCCGCTGATCAACTCGGGGCCGAACCCGAGGACGCCGGTGGTGGCGTTCACGGCCGCCTGGGTGGCCGGCGATTACCACACGATGTACCGCCAGCTGGCGCCGCAGTCGCGGGCGGCCACCACCTACCGCGCCTTCCGACAGACCTATGGGCAGGCGGCGACGGTGTCGACGCTGAAGTCGCTGCAAGTGACCGGGCCGGGTGTGATGGCGGCCGGCGTCGACACGGTGCCGATGGCGCTTCGCACCCGCGAGTTCGGACGGCTGGAGGGCGAGCTGCAGGTGCCGGTGGTGCTGGCCGGCAGCCGCTACCTGGTCAGCTGGACGCCGGAGCTGGTGTGGCCCGGCCTGCAGCCGGGCGAGCAGCTCGTGAGCACGGCCAAAGCGCCCGACCACCGTGGAGCGATCCTGTCCACCAACCGGATGGTGCTGGCCCGCGGCCCGGCCGACAATCGGCAATACCCGCAGGGAGCGCCCTTCTACACGCTGACCGGGTTCGTGCGGGCGCCGCAGACGGCGGCCCAGCGCAAGCAGCGCGTAGCACTGGGCTGGCCGGCCAACTCCATGTACGGCCAGGGCGGCCTGGAGCAGTCGCTGAACCTGGTGCTGGGCGGCATCCCGTCGATCTCGCTGAAGGCGCAGAGCACCGCCGGTACGCGTCTGATCGCCCATCGTCCCGGGCGCCGGCCGCGCGACGTCGTGACCACGCTCGATCCCACCCTGCAGACCGATGCGACCGAGGCGCTGGGCGGGCGGCTTGGTGGGATCACGATCATGGACGCCCGCAACGGCGCGGTGCGGGCTGCGGCCGGCATCGCGATGGACGCCGTGCAGCCCCCGGGTTCGACCTTCAAGATGGTGACCGCATCGGCCGCCCTGACGAAGGGCGTGGTCACGCCGGAGAGCAGCTACTCCCCAGCCCGCTACGCACTGGTGGGTGGCTTCAAGCTGGTCAACTTCCACCACGAGCTGTGCGGTGGCACACTGGTGCAAGCGTTTGCCCAGAGCTGCAACTCGGTATTCGGGCCGGTCGCCGTCGCCACCGGCGGCAAGCAGCTGGCACACACGGCGGTGGCGTTCGGGTTCAACACCCGCTCGCACATGGCCTACCCGCTGGATGAAAGCCTGATGCCGTCGCAGAGCGCGCTCCAGAACCCGGTCAACCTGGGCGTGGCCGGCATCGGCCAGGGGGGCGTCTCGGCCACGCCGCTGCAGATGGCATCGGTGGGTCAGGTGATCGCCAGCCGGGGAGTGCTGCATCCGCCGTGGATCGCGCGCTTGCCGTCCAGCATCCACGATCGCCGCGCCAGCCGCCGGGTGATCAAGAAGCATGTGGCTGACGATGTGGCCGAGATGATGCGGGCGGTCGTCAGCTACGGGACGGGTACGCTCGCGTCCAGCTCGATCACCACGATCAACGGCAAGACCGGCACCGCGGAGCTTGGTCCCGGCATCAAGACCGACGCCTGGTTCGTCGGCTACGCGCCGGCCGAGGCGCCGCGGGTGGTGGTTTCGGTGCTGATCGTCCACGGCGGCGTGGGTGGTGAGACCGCTG
>DATIOK010000148.1:0-17897 GCA_035473255.1 Gaiellales bacterium | reverse complement strand
TGGTCGAACTGGCCGGGGATGCCCAGCGCCAGCGTCAGGTCGAACTGGCCCAGCCAGACGATGTCGACGCCGGGCACCGCCACGATCGCGTCGGCGTTCTCGATGCCCGCCCGCGACTCGATCTGAGCGATCACGATGGTGTCGCGGTTGGCGCGCTCGGTGTAGGCCTGGGGGCCGTCGGCCAGCACGTCGCTGAACAGCACGCCGAAGCCGCGGCGGCCGAGCGGCGGGTACCTGGCCGACTGCACCAGCAGCTCGGCCTCGGCCCGCGACTCCAGCATCGGCGCCATCACCCCGCGCGACCCGGCGTCGAGCGCCGATGCGATCAGTGGGTACTGGGCGCGGATCACGCGCGTGACTGTGTGTACCTCGGTGGAACCACCTGCGGCGAACAGCGTGCGCAGCGTGCCGGCGTCCCAGGCCGTGTGCTCGAGGTCGAAGATGGCGAAGTCGACGCCGGCGGCGGCCAGGATCCGCATCACGCCGGGCGTGTCGAACTCGAACAGCATCGCGCCGGCGGCGACGCCCCGCTCGGAGATCGCCTGGGCGATCCGGCTCTCCTGCATTTCCCCTGCTACCGGTCCGTGAACAGGCCCTCGGGGGCGCGGCCGCGCGTCGTCTCCGGCGCACCCACGTAGGCGACCTCGCCGCTGGTCGCCGGCTCGCTGACACCGGCCTCGTGGCGCAGCGCCACGTCGGAGACCGGGTAGCGGATCCCCTCTCCGGCGTTGCGGGCACCGACCGCCAGGAACACGCACGGATCGTCACCGCTGCCCACCAGGATGTGCTCCGTGCCGGGCGGGAAGTGCACGAAGTCCCAGGCCTTGACCGGGCGCTCCTCACCCTCGACCAGCAGCACGCCCTCGCCGCTCAGGACGAGGAAGTCCTCCTGCCCGTCCTCGGAGTGGTAGTACCCGTTCGGCTGGCCCGGCCACAGCACCTGGACGTTGATGCCGTAGTGCTGGAAGTGCGACGCGCCCTCGAAGGTGACACCCGCGCCGAACTTGTCGTTGTGGAACCACGCGGCGTCGCGCGCGTTGACGATGAACCATCCCTCGCCGGCCGGCACCTTTCCGCCGTCGCCGTCCTCCACCCGGGCCTCGGGCACCATGCCGTCTCCCCCTCGCTCGCTCAGCACGAATGGCCGCAGTCTATGGGGTGCTGAGCAGACCGCAACGGTCACGGTGGTAAGGTGAGCGATTCGGCAGCGCACGCTGCCTGGCTGAGATACCTGATGGGGGTGGGTTCTGTGAAGAGGGATGAAACGCGGTACACCAAGCTGGCGTCGAGCAGGCCGTTTCGACGAGTGAGCGACCGCCGGGTGCGCCGCGAGCTGCGCCGGGCGGCCTTCCACGCCGCGCTGGCTGCGCGCCGCGCACGCAGCGTCGGCCCCTCGCGGGCGAAGGGCGATCGACGGGTGACGCGGGGGATCCAGCAGTCGACCCGCCACGCCGCGCGAGCCCTGTCGTTCTCGATCAGTCCGCCGCCGTCGCACCGGGTGCGAAACACGGTGCTGATCGTGACCGGGGCCGCCACCACGGTGGTGGCAGTCGTCGCGATCCGGTCGAAGCCCTGGCAGTCCGCCGACGAAGCGGCGCCGACTGCCGAGACAACGGCACCCGAGACGGACGATGCCGCGGGCGAGGATACGCCGGCTCCCGCGATTCACACCGATACGGAGTAGGCCCGCTCAATCAGGCCGTGGAGTTCCGCGTGAGAGAATCGCCGTGTGACTGATCGACCGTTCACGATCCACACGCGGGACGGCACGATCGCCGCGTGGCGCGGCCAGGGCACCGCCGGTCCCGTCGCCGTTCTCCTGCACGGCGGGCCCGGCATGTCCGCCACCTATCTGGATCCGCTGACGGACCTGCTGGCAGACGTGTTCTCCACGGTCAGCTACCAGCAGCGAGGCCTGCCCCCGACCACGATCCGCGATCCCTACACCGTCGAGGCGAACGTCGCCGATGCGGTCGCGGTGATCGACCAGGTGGCCGGGGAGCGAGCGTGGATCGTGGGGCACTCCTGGGGCGGGCACCTCGCGCTGCACATGCTCGCGGCCTGCCCCGAGCGGCTCGAGGGCGCGATCATCCTCGACCCGCTCGGCGCGTATCTCGAGGTGTTCGAGGAGTTCGGAGAAAACATGACGGCGCCGCTATCAGATGCCGAGCGCGCACGCGCGGAGGAGCTCGACGCCAAGGAGGAGCGGGGCGAGGCGACACCGGAGGAATCGCGAGAGGCCTTCAGCCTGGTCTGGCCGTCCTACTTCGCCGATCCCGCCAATGCGCCGCCGCCTCCCGACCTCTCGTTCGACGTTGCCGCATTCGCCGGCACGATCGCATCCGTCAAGGAACATGAGCAAGCCGGCACGCTCACACGCCGCCTGCCGGATGTGCCCAGCTCGATACCGGTGCTGTTCGTGCACGGCGCCAAGAGCCCGATGCCGGTCCGCACCACGACCATGACGGCCGAACTGATCCCCCACGCACGCGTCGAGATCCTGCCCGACGCCGGACACTACCCCTGGTACGAGGACCCGGCGGGAACGCACGACGCGATCGCGCAGTTCGTGGCCGGGTCAGCCTCGCTTCCGGCGTAGTGCCTCGATTCGCCGCCGGTCCTGCTTGGTCGGCCGCGGCCCACCGGTAAGGCTCCCTGCAGGGCGGGACAGCCTCCGTTCTGCGGCGCTTCGTTGTCGTTCGGCCATCGACTCGGCGGTCTCCTCGAACAGGCCGGCGGCGACGGGGGCCGAGCCGCGCTTGCCGGCAACATCGAGCACGGTGATCGTCCAGTCCGCCTCGCCGACCCTGACCGCGACGATGTCGGCGGCATGCACGTGCTTGGCGGGCTTCACGCGCTCACCGTTCACCCGCACCCGGCCGCCGAGCACCGCCTCGGTCGCCGCGGCGCGGGTCTTGAAGAACCGCGCGGCCCAGAGCCACTTGTCAATGCGGACGCTCGCCGTCATCGATCGCATGCTCTCACGACGTTCCCGGCGAAGCGATGGATTTCGCCGCCGGCCCGGATCTCTGGTGATACCAGTCCAACGCGACGACAGGAGACGCGAAATGGGAACGATCGTGATCAGCCAGAACGCCTCGCTCGACGGGGTCGTCCAGGATCCGACCGGCGAGGAGGGGTTCAGGTTCGGCGGCTGGTTCGGGCAGGTCAGCGAGCGGGATCGCGAAGCGTGGGCCGCCGTCGAGCTGGACGAGGTGCTGCGCGCCGAGGCCCTGCTCCTGGGCCGGCGTAGCGACCAGTGGTTCGCCGAGCGCTGGCTCTCCCGCACCGGCCAGTGGGCCGATCGGTTGAACAGCATGCCCAAGTACGTGGTGTCCTCCACCATCGAAACGCCCAGGTGGACGACCTCGACCAACTCGACCGTGCTCAGGGGCGACGTCGTGGGCGAGGTCTCGAAGCTGAAGCGGGAGATCGACGGCGAGATCGTCGTCTTCGCCAGCACCCAGCTCGTGCACACGCTGATCGAGCACGACCTCGTCGACCAGGTGCGGCTGATGGTCTACCCGGTCGTGGCGGGAGCCGGCAAGCGCCTGTTCGAGGACATCAGCGACACGAAGCGGCTGCGCCTGGTCGGCACCCGCACCGTCGGTGACAACCTCGCCTCACTCACGTACGACGTCGAAGGCGCCGCCTATTGATCTCGCTGCCGCGGGACACGCCGCAGCGTGGTTCTGCTCGTTGAAGCGCGCGCCGGATCTGCAAGCTACTCGCGGGCGTACGCCTCCGCCGACTTCGATTCAAACTCGTAGGCGACGAACGGCTCATCGCCGACGACCCACGCATCATGGCCCGGCGCAATCACGTACGACTTGCCCGGCCCCACATCCATCTCCGTTCCGTCCTCGTGACGAACATGCATCCGTCCCGACTGGACGACGCCCAAGTGCTGCAGCTGGCAGCTGTCCGTTCCCGCCACCGGCTTGATGCACTCAGACCATCGCCACCCCGGCTGCAGCGTCAACCGTGCGGCCGTGGTCGCCTCGCCCATTCGCACCACATCCACCTTCGTTTTGTCGGGAGAGCGAACCTCATCAGGCGAATCGAAGTCGCCGACCTGCAGACCAGCCATTCGAACCACTCCTCTCATAGGTGGTAATGCTGCGCGGATTCGAACGAACGACCTTACCGCACTCGACACTGGAGGTATCGCTTGGGACGCTGTCCGGTTGCCGCGAGCAACCTCAGCCCAAGGCACTGCGGGTGAAGAGCCGGATCCCGGCGGCGGTCAGGGCCGCTGCGAATGCGGCGACGACCAGCATGCTGAGCGCCGCCATCTCGGTGACGCTGTGCATCCTCCAGATGTTGTGCAGTCCACTCGGATCGTTCAGGAGGCCGTAGCGGGCAAGCGCCAGTGCGTGGGTCAGCGGCAGGAAGCGGGCGAACCACGTGAGGAAGGTCGGCAGGGCGGTGATCGGAAACAGCGAACCGGCCAGGAACCACGGCACGATCGCAATCGCCGGCACCCGGCTGATGTACTCCTCCGCGCTCGGGACGCGGGCTGCCAGCGACTCGGCCGCCCCGTACATGCCGACGGTGAAGAGCGCGGCGCCGCCGACGAACCACAGCACGCCCGGCCCGGCGACGTCGAAGTGGATGCCCCGGGCGCGCGCCACGCCGATCAGGACGCCGATCTGGAGCGCCGTCACGGCGAACGCCACGATCAGGTTGCCCAGCACCAGCAGCGGCCGCGGCACCGGCGCCGCCAGCAGCTCACGCTGCGCGCCGGACTCGCGTTCGACGAGCACGCTCAGACCTGCGAACATCGTGTTCAGCGGGATCAGCAGGCCGATGGTGCCGGTGGCGACGTATGCCTCATACGAGCTGCTCGTGTGAAGCGCCTGCTTCAGGGCGGGCGCGATCACGAGCGCGAACAGGATCGGGGTCAGCATCGGCACCACCAGCTCTCGCGGTGTGCGGACGGTGAGGTGGAGACGGCGGCGCGCGAGCGTCGCCAGCGGGCCGAACGGGTTTCGCGGGAAGCTCGGAAGCGGCCTTCCCAGGTCGAGGGTTCGTGTGGTCATGTCGTGCTCCCTTCGGGTCAGGCGGCGTTGCGGAGCTGGCCGCCGGTCAATCGCAGGTAGACGTCGTCGAGCGTCGGCTCGCGGGTCGTGATCGATGCCGGGGCAATCCCCGACCGCTCGATCTCGGCGGTCGCGCCGGAGTCGTCGTGGTCGTGGAGCGGGATCGTGATCGTGGTTCCGACGGCGAAAGCGTCCCGCCCGGCAAGGCCGCTGTCGCGCAGCCGGTCGAGCGCGGCCGCCGGCTGGTCGTGGACGCGCAGCTCGACGATCCGCTCGCCGAGGTCTGCCCGCAGCGCGAGCGGCGTGTCAAGCGCGACGATCTTCCCCTCGTGCATGATCGCCAGCCGGTCGCAAAGCCGTTCGGCCTCGTCGAGGTAGTGGGTCGTGAGCAGGATCGTCGTCTCCATGCGATCGCGGAGGCCGGCGATCAGGTCGAGCAGCTCCGCCCGCACACGCGGGTCGAGGCCGACGGTGGGCTCGTCGAGAAAGAGCACGCTGGGGCGCGACACCAGCGCCCGCGCGATCTCAAGCCGCCGCCGTTCGCCTCCGCTGTAGGTGCCGACGGGGCGGTCGAGCAGGTCGGCGAGGCCGAGCGTTTCGGACAGCTTGGCGACACGGTCGCCCGCCTCGCCCGGCGCGACTCGCCACAGGCGGGCGTGGATGTCGAGGTGGCTGCGGCCGGTCAGGGCGCGGTCGACCACAGCCTCCTGGAAGACGACGCTCGAGACCGACCGGGCCTCGAGCGGCGAGCGCACCACGTCGAAGCCGGCCAGCCGGGCGGCCCCGGAGCTCGGAGCGACCGTGGTCGTGAGCATGCCGACTGTCGTGGATTTCCCGGCCCCGTTCGGCCCGAGCAGGCCGAACACCTCACCGCGCTGGACGTCGAAGCTGATGTCCCTGACCGCGCGCACGTCTCCGGCGTAGGTCTTCACGAGCTGTCTGACCTCGATTGCGGTATCCATCGTTGTGCCTCCTCTTTTTGGGGCGGCTGTCACACGAGCCGCATGGGATGCGTCAGACAGATGACGGATCCGACCGAGGAGATGTGACCGTGAACGAGCACGACTGGCTGGCACAGGAGTTCGAGGAGCACCGCGCGCACCTGCGGACGGTGGCCTACCGGATGCTCGGGTCGGTGACCGAGAGCGACGACGCGCTGCAGGAGGCGTGGCTACGGCTCTCGCGCGCCGACCGCGCGCACGTCGACAACCTCGGCGGCTGGCTGACCACGGTGGTCGGCCGTGTGTGCCTCGACATGCTGCGGTCGCGCCGCGCCCGGCGTGAGGACTACGTCGGCTCCTGGTTGCCCGAGCCCGTCGTCAGCCTGGACGCGTCGACGAATCCCGAGGACGAGGCGCTGATCGCCGACTCGGTCGGCCTCGCGCTGCTGGTCGTGCTCGAGACGCTGACGCCGTCTGAGCGGCTCGCCTTCGTCCTCCACGACATGTTCGCCGTGCCCTTCGACGAGATCGGCGCGATCGTCGGGCGCAGCCCGGACGCGGCTCGCCAGCTCGCCAGCCGCGGCCGCCGGCGGGTGCGCGGAGCGCCGCTGAACGAGGAGGTCGGTCTGGCCCGCCAGCGCGAGCTGGTCGACGCGTTTCTCGCCGCATCCCGGGCCGGAGACTTCGAGGCGCTGGTCGCGGTGCTCGATCCCGACGTCGTCTTCCGCGCCGACACCGGGCCCGGCAGCCGGCTGGCGCGACCGCCGGTCGAGGGCGCAGAGCGGGTCGCCGGCCGGGTGCTCGAACGTGGCCGACCGCTCGCGGATCTCGCACAGCCGGCGCTCGTGAATGGCGGCGCCGGGTTGGTGGTCGGACGGCCCGGCCAACCGATCGCCGTGGTCAGCTTCACGATCGCCCACGGCCGCATCGCCGCGATCGACCTGATCACCGACCGCGAGAAGCTGGCGCGGGTGTTCAGAGCGTGAGGCCGAGTTGCCGGGCGAGGCGGTCAGACCGCGTCCGCGCGGCGCCCAACGGGGCGTATCCCAGTGTGCGTTCCATCGTTCGCAGCAGGTCGTAGTGAGTGAAGCGGCCGCGCGCGACCGACCCGGGCGTCGTGTAGGGAGAGACGACCACCAGCGGCACGTGATTGCCGGAGCTGTAGTCGTCCTCATCCCAGGCGACGAACACGGCGACGTCCCCCCGGCGGTACGCCGCGCTGCGAACGATCCGGCCGATCCACGTCTGGGCGAACCGGTCGCCGCAGGGGATGCAGCCGTCGTGCTGGTCGTCTCGGACGTCGGGCACGACCATGGAGAACGCGGGCAGCCGATCGGCGTTGAGCGTTGCCGACAGGCCGTGGCGAGGTCCATCCAGCGGGATCTGCCTGGCCCGGCACTGGGTGCGGATCCGCGTGTAGTAGGGAGCTGCGGTGTGACGGGTCGCGTAGCGCCCGATCGTCTGGCGCTGGCAGCGGCGGGTCATCGACTGCGCCCACACCCGCCAGCTGCCGCGGGTCTGCCCGAAGATGCTGCGATCGCGCGACACGCAGCTGCCACCGGGCTCACAGTCCCGGCCGCGGATGCCGCTGGGGATGTGGCCGCTGGTGAGCGCGATGTAGTTGGGCAGGCTGGGGTGCGCGACGGCGTAGTAGCCGCCCGCGCGGGCGCAGCGTGCCGCGGTGGCGTGCAGGTACGGCATCGAGCCGAGCACCGGGGTGGCATGGTTTTCCATCATGACAAGCACGACGGAGCGAACGTGTGGGGCGGTGCCGGCAAGCGCGCCGCAGGGCGCAGACGCGGTGACGGCAGGGCTCTGGAGCTTCACGGGCACCGCGTTCGGCCGGGCGGCGGTCATCCCCAGCAGGCAGAGCACCAGGATCGTTCCGATCACGGCGCGGCAGGTCACTGGGCGATGGTGCATCTGGTGGGTATATCGGCGCCGGCTCAACGTGCCTACAGCCTGCAGGCTGGGCGTCGTGCCGTCTGTGACCCCCCATCCACCGTGGCTAATTTAACAACTGCGCAACAATCGGCGGGGTGCGCGGCGCTACGGTGTGGCTGCGATGGTGACCTCACGCGGACGCCACGACCGCCGGAGGCAGCCACCGAGGGGATCGCGAGTGCTCTGGCCGGTGATCACGATCGCAATGGCCACCGCGGTATTGCTGCTGGCACTGGCACAGCGCGACGATCGGGTGGCGCCCGCGACCGTGCCGCCCCATCCGCGGGCGGTCGCTGCGGAAGAACGGATTGCCGTGCCGGGCGGCTCGCAGGGCGCCACGGCGGCACCGACGCATCCGATCAACGTCTACGCCCACGACGGCGCCAACATGCTGACGGGCGCCGCCCGCCGGGCGCGCCCGCTGATCTACGTGCCCAACTCCGGCAGCAACACCGTGGATGTGATCGACCCGGCCACGCGGCGGGTGATCCGGCAGTTCCCGGTCGGCCTGGAGCCCCAGCACGTGGTGCCGTCGTGGGATCTCAAGCGGCTGTACGTGACCAACGACCGGAGCAACACGCTGACGCCCATCAATCCGGTGACGGGGCGCCCGGGCCGGCCGATCCCGGTCGCCGACCCCTACAACCTCTACTTCACGCCCCACGGCAGCCGGGCGATCGTGGTCGCCGAGCGGCTGGATCGGCTCGACTTCCGCAACCCGCACACGTTCCGGCTGATCCACTCGCTGCACGTGCCGTGTGCGGGGGTGGATCACATGGACTTCTCGGCCGGCGGCCGTTACCTGCTTGCCACCTGTGAGTTCTCCGGGCAGATCCTGAAGGTCGACGTCAAGCGCGAACGCGTGATCGGCACCCTGCAGCTGCCCGACGGCGCCGGCGGGATGCCGCAGGACATCAAGCTCGCCCCGGACGGGAAGCTGTTCTATGTCGCCGACATGATGGCGAACGGCCTCTGGAAGATCGACGGGCGGCGGTTCAAGGTGACCGGGTTCATCCACACCGGAGCCGGCGTGCACGGGCTGTATCCCAGCCGCAACGCCAGGTATCTGTACGCCACGAACCGGGGCGAGGGCTCGATTTCGGTGATCAGCTTCCGCACCGGCCGGGTCGTCAAGAAGTGGTGGATTCCCGGCGGCGGCAGCCCCGACATGGGTGGCGTGTCGGCGAACGGCCGGGTGCTGTGGGTGTCGGGGAGATACAACGATGTCGTCTACGCCATCAGCACCCGCAACGGCCGGCTGCTCGCGAAGATCCCGGTCGGCGCCAGCCCCCACGGCCTCTGCGTATGGCCACAGCCGGGGCGCTACTCGCTCGGCCACACCGGCATCCTCCGCTAACGGTATTCAGGCGGCGTTCAGGGCGGTGCGTGCAGGATGCGACGCATGCCCACACGCACCCGAATCCTCATCGCCGCTGCGATCGCCGCGCTTCCGCTCGCGACCGCCTGCGGCAGCTCCGGCTCCGCGTCGTCGCATTCACCGGTGACACCGGCACCCAGCTCCTCGGCGCCGGCGTCGAGCCAGCCGTCGTCATCGTCGGGCGCCGGGGCGCTCGTTGCGGAGGCGCAATCCGCCGCGGCCGGCGACATCCCGGACAACCAGGTGTTCCTGACCTACCACAACGCGGCCGCCGGCTACTCGATGAGCTATCCGGAAGGCTGGGCCAGGCGCGGTTCCGGCAGCCAGGTGCTGTTCCAGGACAAGAGCAACCTCGCTCGGATCGTGATCGAGCCCGGGGCCGCGACCGCCACCCAGGCCCGAGCAGCCGTCGCCGCGCTGGCCGCGACCACGCCGTCGCTGAAGGTCGTGTCGGTGACAGCGCATCCGACCTGCAGCAACCAGGGCGCCACCGTCCAGTTGCCGCTGGTGTCGGCGAAGGTTGTCTACACCACCCAGAGCGCGCCCAGCCCGGTCACCGGCAAGCGCGTCCAGCTCGGCGTCGACCGCTACTACCTGGGGCACGGCGCCCGGCGCGCGGTCGTCGATCTGGGCACACCGCAGGGGGTCGACAACGTCGACGCCTACTGCCAGATGATCAAGAGCTTCCGGTGGCATTGACCAGCCTCTACGTCGAGCCGGCGCCGGCCGAGGACGAGCGCGAACCGGCGGCGCTCGAACTGCTCGACGTGTTCCGGATCTTCTCCTCCGGGACGACCGAGACCGTCGCCCTGAAGGGGCTCTCGCTGAAGGTGCCTGCCCACAGCGTGACCGCGGTGTACGGCCCCTCCGGGTCGGGGAAGAGCACGTTCCTGCACCTCGCGGCCGGGCTGGACACGCCGTCTGCGGGGGAGGTGCGGGCGTTCGGCCGGCCGCTTGACCGGATGGACGAGCAGCAGCTGTCGCGCCATCGGGCGCGAACCGTCGCCATCGTCTTTCAGCGCGACAACCTGTGGTCGTCGCTGACGGCGCTCGAGAACGTGGAGATGGCGCTGCGGCTCGGCGGCTCGGACGACGTCGCCGGGCCGGCCCGGGCCGCCCTCGAGCAGTTCGGCCTGAAGCACCGCATGTCACACCGCCCGGCCTCGCTCTCGGGTGGGGAACAGCAGCGCGTCGCCATCGCCGCCGCGGCCGCCCGGCGCGCGCCGCTGGTGCTGGCCGACGAGCCGACCGGCGAGCTCGACTCGGCAAACGAACAACTGGTGATCGACGCACTGCTCGGCCTGCGCGATACCGCCGGCAGCACCGTCGTGGTCGTCACCCATTCGCCACGTGTCAGGGAGCGTGCGGACGACGTGATCGAACTTCGGGACGGGCGGGCGACATGACGACCGGCCATCCGCTGATCGCACTGCGAGACGTCACGGTCGCCTACGGGGAGGGCGACTCACGCGTGACCGCCCTCTCGGCGCTCGACCTGGTCGTCCAGGAAGGGGAGTCGGTGGCCTTGCGCGGCCGATCAGGGTCGGGGAAGACCACGGTGCTGCACGCGATCGGCGGATTGCTCGTACCCAGCTCCGGGGTCGTGGAGTGGGACGGTGTCGCGCTCTCCTCCCTGGACGCGCGCGCTCGACGCAGCGTCCGCGCAAGCGGCATCGGTTACGTCTTCCAGGGCGCCAACCTGCTGCCCACCCTCACCGCCTACGAGAACATCGCTTTCGCCGAATGCGTCTCCAGTGCCCGGTCGCCGTACTCGCCGATCGAGCTGCTGCGCCTGGTCGGGCTGGAAGCGAAGGCCGACAGCCTGCCTGCGGAACTCTCGGGCGGTGAATCCCAGCGCGTGGCGCTGGCCCGCGCCGTCGCGCAGCAGCCCCGGGCGCTGCTCTGTGACGAGCCGACCGGGCATCTCGATTCGGACACCGGCGAGCGTGTGCTCGACCTGATCGAGGCGCTCCGGCAGCAGGTGGGCTTCACGCTCGTGATCGCGACCCACGACGCCGACGTCGCAGCGCGCCTCGACCGCGAGGTGGAGCTGCACGATGGCCGCGTGCTGCTCCACGGGTCGCTGGCATGATCAGCCTCCGGCTCTCGCTGTCGGCGCTTCGCCGCGCCCCGGCACGAACGGCGGTGCGTGTGCTGGTGCTCGCAGCAGCGGTGGCCATGCTGGGCTCGATGCTGACATTCGTCAGCCATTCACTCACGACCATGACGTCGACGGCGGTCAGTTCCGTGCCGCTCGACTGGCAGGGACCGGTCGGCTCGCAGCGACAGGCAACGGCCGTCGCCGCCGCCGTGGCACGCCAGCGCGACGTGCTGCAGGCGTCGGCGTCCGCGACCGCGCCGTTTGCCGAGTCTGGCCACAACGGCCCGGCGGGCAGCATCACCTCGGCCAGCGGATCGATCCTCGCCGTCCCACCGAACTACCTGGCACACCTCGGCACATTGCGCATGCTCCAGGGCCGCTTGGCGGCCGGCAGCGTCGTGCTCGACCAGCAGCTGGCCGCCACGCTGCAGGCCAGGATCGGCGACACGATCTCGGTGGTTCCGGTCAAGGGTGCCGCGCCACGGCGGTTCACCGTCAGCGGGATCGCGCTGGTCACCGCTCCGGATGTCCTGTTCCAGCCACTCAACCCGCTGCTTGGGCCGGCGCCCGCCCAGCCGCCGGCTGAGATCATCGTGATGCCGCTGCAGACCTTCGCCACACGGCTTGCGCCGGCATACCGGCAAGCCGGATCGGCGACGACCAATGCGGTGCCGGGCGCGCAGACCGGTGTGCAGTGGCAGGTGCAGGCGCAGGTCGACCCGGCGGCACTGACAGGAAGTCCCTCCCAGGCGCTCGGCCAGGCGACGCAGATCCGCAACCGCGTCACGCGCAGCCTGCCGGGGCGAGTGCAGTTCGTCGACAACCTGTCCGACGGGTTGAACGGCGCCGCAGGAGACGCCCTCTACGCCCAGACGCTGTACATCATGCTTGCAGTCCCGGGCGCACTGATCGCCCTCGGCCTCGCTTATCTGGCGGCGCTCGGCACCGCCGATCGCGACCGCCGCGACCTCGGCCTGCTGCGAGCGCGGGGAGCCACACGCCGCGATCTGCTGACGCTCGCCGGGGTGGAGAGCGTGCTGATCGGCGTGATCAGCGGCCTGCTCGGAGCCGGCCTCGCGATCGCGTCGGTGCGGCTGCTGATCGGAACGGCAGGGCTGACGCCGCTGCGTATCGCCGCAACGCTGGCCGCCTGTGTTGCGCTCGCGATCGCGGGCGCCCTGGCCGCCCGCATCGCCGCAACCGCCGGGGTGCTGAGCGCGACCATCAGCGAGTCGCGGCGTAGCGCCAGGCGATCCAAGCCCCCGCTCTGGCAGCGGCTGTATCTCGACCTCGCGGCGCTCGCGGTCAGCGGCCTGATCTACTGGCTGACCGCCAGCACCGGCTTCTCAGCGGTCGTCAACCCCGATTCCAACCCGACGTTGTCGCTGTCGGTCTACATGTTCTTCGCACCGGCGCTGCTGTGGCTGGGCGCCACATTGCTGCTGGTGCGTCTGCGGGGCCGGCTCGTGGCCTGGACCGCCGGACGGGCCGGCGGCAATCGCCCGTCGGGACTTCGCGGGCTGCTGCTGGCCAGCATCAGCCGCCGCGGGACGGCGATCAACCGCGGACTCGTGGTCGCCGGCCTGCTGCTCGCCTTTGGCGTCAACCTCGGCGTCTTCACCGCGACCTACAACCAGCAGGCGAACGTCGATGCCCAGCTCACGCTGGGCGCCGACGTGGTCGTCACGGCTCCGCCCGGCGTCGCCACCAGCAGCAACCTGGCAGCCACCGTGGCCAGCGTTCCCGGAGTCAACGCCACCACCGCCGTCAACCACGACTACGCCTACGTGGGCCCGGATCTGCAGGACACGTACGGGATCGACGCCTCGACCCTGACCGGCGCAACCACGCTCCGCGACTCCTACTTCATCGGTGGCAGCGCGAGTCAGGTGCTCGCCAGGCTGCGCTCCACGCCGGACGGCATCCTCGTCTCGAAGGAGACCATCACCGACTATCAGCTCAGGGTCGGTGACCTGCTCAAGCTGCGCGTGCTCGACCACCTGACCGGCCGCTTTCGGGTGGCGCCGTTCCACGTGGTGGGAGTCGTCCAGGAGTTCCCGGCAGCGCCCAAGGACTCGTTCATGGTCACCAACCTGGCGTACCTCGACAGCGTGACGCACGGGCCCGGGCCGAACGTGGTGTTCGCGAGCACGTCCGGCAACCCCGCGTCGGTGGCCGCTGCGGTGGCCGCCAAGGTGGCGCCGACCGGTGCCTCCGTGAAGAACATCAGCAACCAGCTGCGCCAGACGACAAGCTCGATCACCACCGTCGACCTGACCGGGATCAGCCGGATCGAGGAGGCGTTCGCGGTCGCCCTGGCCGCCGCCGCCATGGCCTTGTTCGTCACGCTCACCATCAGTGAGCGTCGGCACGAGTTTGCCACGATGGCTGCGCTCGGCGCCTCACTGCGGGACATCGGCATGTTCGTGTGGACCGAGGTGGCGGTTGTGCTGGGAGCCGCGCTGCTGCTGGCGGCGGTACTGGGCTGGCTGGTCTCACTGATGCTGGTTGCGATGCTGCAGCACGTGTTCGACCCGCCGCCCAGCCAGCTGACCGTGCCTTGGATGTTCCTGGCAGCGCTGGCTGTATCGGCACTGGCAGCCGGGACGATCGCCGCCTTCCTCACCATCCGCGGGATCGGCCGGATGCCGCTTGGTGCCATACTTCGCGAGGAGTGACCGAGCCGCGAATCCTGATCGCTGAGGACGACGACGAGTTGCGCGGCGCCATCCTGCGCGGCCTGCGCGAGGAGGGGTTCGCTGTGATGGCGGCCGCCACGGCCGGCCATCTACTGGAGCTCGCAGACGCGAATCCACCGGATGGCCTGATCGTCGACATCGGCCTTCCCGACGCCGATGGTCGTGACCTCTGCCAGGCCCTGCGGACTCGTGGCGTCACGGCGCCGATCGTCTTTCTGACCGCCCGTGACGCACTTCCTGACCGGCTGTCCGGGTTCGCCGCCGGCGGGGACGACTACCTGACCAAACCGTTCGCGTTCGCCGAGCTGGTGGCGCGGTTGCGCGCGCTGCTTCGCCGCCACACGATCCCAGCATCCAACGCGGGCGGCCTGGTCGTCGATCCGATCGCACACGCGGCCCAGTGCGGTGGCGAGACGATCGGCCTGACGCCCACCGAATTCCGGTTGCTCTCAGCCCTGGCCGGCCGCTCCGGCGATGTCGTTCGCCGGCGGGAGCTGATCCAGGCGGGTTGGCCGCACGGCGCCATCGTGCACGACAATACGCTCGATGCCTACATCACACGACTTCGCCGCAAGCTCCGCGCGCTCCCGGGCGCTCCCGGATTGACGACCGTTCACGGCGTCGGATACTCGCTGCGGTGATCGCGAGACCGCGTGGCATCCGCAGCCGCCTGCTGCTCGCCACGGTGCTGTCGGTCGGCGCGACGATGTGTGTGCTGGTGATCGGCTTCAACCTGCTCTTCGCCCACAGGCTGGACGCCGACGCGACCGACCGTGCCAGGGCACGCGCCACGGCGCAGCTGCCCGCGCTCACGACCAGCCACGGACAGCTCGCCGTCGGCGAGGCGCCGGACGCCGCGGTCGGCGACACCCCGATCTGGATCTTCGCCGGCGACCGGGCGCTGGAGTCACCGCGCGTCGATCCGGCCCTGACGGCCGCCGCGCACTCCCTGGCGCGGGGCTCGTCTCACACGACCGATGTCCCCGGGACGGACGTTCGCCTGTACGCGGCGCCGGTCGTCCGCAACGGACGCCGCCTGGGAACGGTCGTTGCCGGTGTGTCGCTCGCCGCCTACGAGCAGGCCCAGCGAACCGCCCTCGTCGCCTCGATCGTCCTCTGCCTGCTGCTGCTGGCCGTCATCGCCGCGGTTGCCGGCTGGATCCTGAGCCGGGCGCTGCGACCCGTGTCGACGATGACCGCCTCAGCCCGGACGTGGAGCGAGCACGACCTTGATCACCGGTTCAACCAGGGGCCGCCGCACGACGAGCTGACCGAGTTGGCCGACACCCTCGACCAGCTGCTGGAACGCACAGCCGACGCCTTACGGCGCGAACAACGGCTCTCTGCCGAGATCTCCCACGAGCTGCGCACCCCCCTTGCACGCATCGCCACCGAGGCCGAGTTGGGTCTCCGCCGCGACCGCACCGTGGAGGAGTACCGCCACGCCCTCGCGGCTATCGAACGGAACGTGCGCGCGATGACCCGGATCATCGATGCCCTGTTGGGCGCCGCCCGAGCGGCGGTCGGCGACAGGCGGGGATCCTG
This sequence comes from Gaiellales bacterium, assembly GCA_035473255.1. Taxonomy (GTDB): domain Bacteria; phylum Actinomycetota; class Thermoleophilia; order Gaiellales; family JAICJC01; genus JAICYJ01. The sequence goes on along the minus strand of DATIOK010000148.1, from coordinate 2,247 downwards.
CTCGGCCCTCCAGGTGGTCGACCGCGTGGTCGAGACGACGGCCGAAGTGGCCGGGGCCCGCGGCGTGACCGTGACCACTGAGATCGCGACCCCGGATCTCAAGCTGAGCGCCGATCTGGAGCTGGCGTGCCGGATCCTGCAGCCCGTGGTGGACAACGCGTGCCGCTACGGCAGATCCACGGTCACCGTGGCGGCCGAGCGCGACCGGCATGAGGTGAGGTTCATGATCTGCGACGACGGCGCCGGCGTATCCGCCGCCGAGTGCGAGCGGATCTTCCAGCCGGGCATCCGCGGAGGAAGCGCCGCTGCGGAGCCCGCAGGCGCCGGCCTGGGCCTGCCGCTGGCGCGGCGTCTGGCCGAGTCGATCGGGGGAACCATCACGACTGCCCCGGGCCCCGGCGGCAGGTTCGTGGTCCGGCTTCCAGCCGTCAGGTGAGCTCGTCGCGCGCTACCTGAACGGAACGGTGACCGGGCCGGGCACGCGCCGGTAGACGGCGAAGAAGTCCCGGTCATCCGGCACCAGGTATCGGGTTGGCGGCTGCTGGTAGTTCGGCACCACCTGCACCGGATCCAGCCCGCCGCGATGGCTGTAGGTGATCAAGGTCGGCCACTCCGGATTGATATCGAGCTGCATCGCGCGCACCGCGCCCGCATGCTGCAGGATCCGCGCCAGCGTGACCACCGTCTGGTAATCCGCTGCGGCGTAGATCAGGTTGCCGTGCCGGTCGATACCCGCGCCCGTTCGCCAGACGCGGACGGCGTTGCCGAGCGTGAAGCCCCACTGCGAGCTGTCGTTCAGGGCAGGGTTGAGGCGCCCGTGATCGATGATCAGCGGCAGGCTCTGGCGTGCGAAGGCCACCTGCGGGCCCGCGACCGGGCCGCCGTGCCACGTCTTCACATCCACACGGCCGTTCCGATAAGCCACGAGGGTTGCCAGGCCCGCCTTCAGCGGCTCGTACATCGTCCCGTTGATCGACGATCCGTTGTTGCCGTCGTTGTAGATGAAGCCGCCGTTGAACGTGGCCAGCAGGCGCCAGCGCTGGCCGGGGGGCACGGACATCGGGCCGCGGATGGGGGCGTTGGGAGGTTCGTAGCGGCCCGGATACCACGCGGCCGAGGTGCGCGTGTGATCGAACCACGCCACGTACGCGACGATCCGCGGGTAGTCGACCTCTGTCCGGAAGGTCGTGACGAGCACCGGCGAGCGCCCGGCCACGGTGGGGCCCGTGCCTCTCCATACGCCTTCGCCGGGCAGCGGGTGCGCGAAGACGGGACTGATCGGCGGAGGCATGTACCCACCGTGGCGTCGTGCCTCGGCTTTCTCGGTCGCGGCGTCGGTGAGTCCGGCCGTCGGCAGGCTGGTCAGCTGGGGACCGCCCTTCGCGGGCGTCTTCCAGCTGTAGTAGTAGTGCTCGACCTCGTCGACGAGCCAGTTGCCATGGTGCGCTCGCAGCCACTCGACGCTGCGTGGCCAGAGCGGCAGGCTCGACGGCTGCATCATCGTGGTCGTGTAGGAGTACGCGGCCGGGGTCAGCAGCAGCAGGAAGACCAGCGCCACCGGCAGACCTCTGCGACGCCACCGACGCCGATCGCGATCGGGGCGGCCCGCCCTTCGCAGCGGTCGAGGCAATCTCATCGCCCGACCCTAGCCAGGTCGTGTGTGAGCGAGATGAGGGACGCCAGCAGCTCAGAGTGGGATTCGACGCGGCTCAGCCGGCCTGCGTACAATCGCGGGCGATGGCATCGCTCCTCCTCGGCCCGCTGCTTCGTTACGTCGGCCAGTCGGAGGCCACGGTCTGGGTCGAGACGGATCGGAAATGCACCGTCGATGTGCTCGGCCGCACGGCGGAGACATTCGAGGCCCTCGGGCACCACTTCGCGCTGGTGGTGTTGACGGGCCTGGAGCAGGGTGCCGTGATCCCCTACCGGGTCGAGCTCGACGGAGAGCCGGTCTGGCCGGTCGACGGCTCCAGCCATCCGCCCAGCGCGATCCACACCCGCGAAGGCGAGCGCCAGGCGCGACTGGTGTTTGGCTCCTGCCGCGTCGGGGCACCGGAACGCGAGCCGTACACGCTTTCGCCCACGGAGCACGAGCAGGGGTTCGGGGTGGACGCGCTGTGGGCGTACGCCAAACGGCTGAGCGCCGGCTCGGAGCCATGGCCGGATGGGCTGCTCCTGATCGGCGACCAGGTGTACGCCGATGAGGTGAGCCCCGCCACGGTCGAGTTCATCCGCTCGCGCCGGGAC
>DATIOK010000147.1:0-2665 GCA_035473255.1 Gaiellales bacterium | reverse complement strand
CCTGCACCGTGGCACCGCCCGACAGCCCTTCCCAGTGCATCTTGATCGTCCCCGTCAGCTCGTAGCAGCGGTCGATCGGCGCGATCGCGTAGGCCGGTGGATCGGACAGGCGGTTCACGATCAGCCCCTCGATGTCGGGCTCGAGCGAGGCCAGGATCGGGTTCAGGTCGACCAGCCTGGCCCAGGATGCGAAGTGCAGCTCGCTCTCGGTCGCTCCGGCCGGGCTGGGATAGAGCGCGACCACGCAGCCGGCGGTGGTCGAGTCCATGAAGAAGGCCAGCCCGATCGGGATCTGGAAGCTGGCCCAGACGTCGTCGGGGATGTCGATGTCCGGCAGCCACTCGGTGCGGCTGCCGGTGGGCCGGTACTCGGCATCGCCGGAGCGCAGCGCCCAGCAGCTCTCGCACACGCACTCGATGCGCCGCTCGACCAGGTGCAGCAGGTGGCGGTGCTCGTCCGGGATGCTGGTGTGGCAGAGATCGCACTGCTCACCGTCACCGGTGGGGGCGGGCGTCATCGGCGCGCCCGGGCGGGTCAGCCCGCGCAGCCCCGACACGACCTGCGCCCGCCTGCGGGCAGCCACCGCCTCGGCCACCAGGCGACGGCCGGCGGGGCGCTCGGCTTGCCCGCCGGCCCCGCCGTTGCTGCCGTTCTCGCTCACGTGGCCAGCGCCACCTTCACGGTGCCGTGCTCGCGCAGCAGCGGAACCGGCTCCAGCTGCAGCCGGTCCTCGTCCATCGACCGGCCCGCCCGCGGCAGGAAGAAGCTGCGGCTGCAGTGCGGGCAGTGCAGCGCGCCCTCGACCAGCGCTCCCGCGTGAAGCGCACCGCCGCAGCCGGCGCAGCTGTCCCGGTAGGCCAGCAACGTGCCCTCGACGTTGGCCACGACCAACTCGGAGCCGCGTACCTTGGCGACCGCCAGCTGGCCGGCGGGCAGCATGTCCAGCTGCTCGACATCGACCCAGGTCGGCGCCGGGCCGGCGAGGTCGGGCGGGTGCATCTCGCCATCCGACTGCTTCTCCAGCACCCCCTCGACCTCCAGCCCGTCGAGGTCAGGCGCCGCCTGCTCGAGAGCCTGCTTGATGGCCAGCTCGAGCGTCACCGCCGACGCCGAACAGTCCGAGCAGCTGCCCTCCAGACGCAGCCGCGCGACGCCGTCCTGGAGCGACAGCAGCTCCACGTTGCCGCCGTGCGACTCCATGTAGGGACGCACGTGCTCGAGCGCCTGGTCGACCCGGTCGGCCAGTGGCACCGGGTGCAGGTCGTGGATCATGAACAGGGTGGCGACCAGCGGGTCGTCGGCCATCGTCATCGCCAGGCGCTCGCCCCCCTCCCCGGCCGCGAACAGCACGCCCAGCACCTGTTCGAGGCCGGCGCCGTACATCTGCACGATGGCGGACACCAGCTCCTCGGCCAGCTGCCGCGTGGTCTCGTCGCCGGCTGCGGACAGCCGCGACTGGAGGTCCTGTACACGTTCCACCAGCTGTTCGGGGCCCTCGGTGGCGGCGGTGACAGCCATCGTGCCCGCCCCCTACGCCAACGCCGTGGGCGTGTGGACGACCTTGCGCATCTTGCCGCCGCCGTACATGTGCACGCCACAGGGCAGGCACGGGTCGAACGAGCGCACGGCCCGCATGATGTCGATTCCCTTGAAGTTCTCCGGTCCGTTCTCCTCGAATATGGGGGTGTTCTGGACGGCGTCCTCGTACGGGCCCGGTGTTCCGAACGAATCGCGCGGGCTCGCGTTCCAGGGCGTCGGCGGATAGGGCTGGTAGTTCGCGATCTTGCCCTCGCGGATCACCATGTGATGGGAGAGCACGCCGCGGGCGGCCTCGTGGAAGCCGCAACTGACGGCGCTCTCGGGCACCTTGAACTTGTTCCAGCTCTTGGTGCGACCGGCCTGTACCTCCTTCATCGCCCGCTCCAGGTTGTGCAGCGCGATCAGCGCCGCATAAGCCTGGTGGTAGGTGCGAGCGCGGTCGCGCTCGATCGCGTTCGACTTCTCCGGCACCTTCCACTCCAGCTCCATCTCCGGCATGTTGGGCGAGCGCGGCAGCACCATCTGCAGCGAGTGCCCGGTGGCCTTGACGTAGCCGAAGTCGACGATGCCGGCCTTGGCGGTACACCACTGGCGGGCGAACGGGCCGCCGCCGGTGTCGCAGCAGACGTGCGTGTCGGTGCGCTTGTCATAGATGCGCGGCGACACCACCCACGTGTACTTGTCGGTGAAGTCGCGCTTCTGCGGCCGCGGCAGCGTCACCTTGTTCCACGGGTGGTTCTTGTCGACCGGGTTCCCGAGCGGGTCCGTGTCCACGAAGGTGCGCTCGTTCTCCCAGCTGTCGAAGTAGGACGACCCCAGCAGGATCCGGATCATCAAGTTGATCTCGACCAGGTCGGTCGAGATCAACTCGCCGTCGATGGCGACGCCCGGCGTGATGTATCGCCGGCGGCCCCACTCGGTCATGTTGCGGTAGTCGTAGTCGACGTAGTCGGGGTCGTCGAAGCAGCCCCAGTTGACCAGGTTGGTGGGGCGGTAGCCGACCATGTCGTACCCCGGCAGCTCCTGAAGGAAGAAGTCGTAGAGGTCGTCGTGCATCGGCACGCTGCGCTTGACGTAATCGAAGTAGCGCATCAGCCGCACGTAGTAGTCGGTGCAGGTCTGGTGC
>DATIOK010000146.1:0-9686 GCA_035473255.1 Gaiellales bacterium | reverse complement strand
CCTGGGCCAAGGCCAACTGCAGCTAGACGGGCGCCGAAAGGGGCTCTGGTATCCTTCGCCGCGCCGTTGCGGGGTCGTCTAATGGTAGGACGCCTGACTCTGGATCAGGTAGTCGGGGTTCGAGTCCCTGCCCCGCAGCCTTTTATCCAAGCCGATTCCCACGTACACGGAGTGCAGTAAGCACCCATGGAGCACGGATGGGCACTGAACTGTCCTACGAACTTGGGGCTACCCCCTGCTTGCCTGCTCGAGCGCCCGCCGGGTGAGCACGCGGGCCAGATGCCTTCGGTAGTCCGCGGAGCCGGCGGAGTCGGCGGGCGGGTCGAGACCCTCGGCGGCGAGTTCCGCCGCCTCAGGCGCGTTCGCGCCCGAGAACGCCCGCTCGGCGGCCACGGCGCGCACCGGGGCCGGCCCGACGCCCGTGAGCGCGATCCGGGCGGAATTCCCGTCCACCACGGACGCGACGCCGACGATCGCCCAGTCCTGAGCCCGACGGTTGAACTTGACGTAGGCTCCCTTCGGCGCCTTGGGCACGCGCACGCCGGTCAGGATCTCGTCCGGGCGCAGCGACGTCGTCAGAAAGCCGAGGAACAGGTCTCTGGCGGCGATGGTGCGCATCCCGTCCGGGCCCTCGACCGAAACCTCCCCGTCGAGGGCGAGCAGCACGGCTGGCAGGTCGCCGTGGGGATCGGCCTGTGCAAGCGAACCGCCGATCGTGCCGCGGTTGCGCACCTGCATGTCGCCGATGCCCGCGGCCGCCTGCGCCAAGACCGGGCAGGCGGAGCGCACGAGGTCCGACTCCGCCACGTCGACGTGGCGCGTGAGCGCGCCGATCACGAGGTGCGAGCCCATGTCGGAGATGCCGCGCAGGCTGGAGATGCCGCCGATGTCGATCAGCATCTCCGGCGCCGCCAGCCGCAGCTTCATCATCGGCAAGAGCGAGTGGCCACCGGCGATGACGCGGGCGCCGTCGCCGTGCGTGTGCAGGAGGCCGGCCGCGTCGGCCACGGACTCGGGCCGCTCGTATGCGAATGCGCGCGGGATCATGCCGCGCCTCCCTTCTGGATCGCGTTCCATACCGTCTCCGGCTGGAGCGGCATGTCGAGGTCACGGACGCCGAGCGCGTCGCACACGGCGCCCACGACCGCCGGCGAGGCCGCGATCGTGCCTGCTTCGCCGATCCCCTTCACCCCCAGCGGGTTCGTCGGCGAGGGCGTGACGGTGCGGTGCGTCTCGATGTGGGGGACGTCAGCGGCCGACGGGATCAGGTAGTCGACCAGCGTTCCGGTCACGAGCTGTCCGCCCGAGTCGTACTCGGCGATCTCGTAGAGGGCCTGGCCGATCCCGTGCACGACGCCGCCGTGCACCTGTCCAGCGACGATCATCGGGTTGATCACGTTGCCGCAGTCGTCCACGGCGATGTAGCCCGTGATCTCGACCTTCCCGGTCTCGCGATCGACCTCGACCTCGCATCCGTGCGCGCCGAACGGGAACACGCAATTGGGCGGGTCGAAAAAGACCGTCTCGTCCAGGCCGGGCGTCACGCCCTCGGGCATCCCGAACGCCTGCCACGCGCGGAAGGCCACCTCCTGGATGGTCGTACGCTTGTCCGGGCTGCCCTTGACCGCGAACGCGCCGCCCTCGAAGTCCAGGTCGTCGGGCGACGCCTCGAGCATCTGGGCGGCCACCAGCCGGGCCTTGTCGCGGACCTTGCTCGCGGCGAGGTGGACCGCCGTGCCGCCGACCGCCACGCTGCGGCTGCCGTACGTACCGAGCCCGTAGGGGGCGAACGCCGTGTCGCCGTGGATCACCTCGATGTCGTCGAACGGCACGCCGAGCTCAGTCTCGACGATCTGCGACCACGAGGTCGCGTGCCCCTGTCCGTGCGGCGACGTACCCGTTATGACCGTGATCTTGCCGGTCGGGTGCATCCGCACGGTGGAGCTCTCCCACCCGCCCGGCGTCAGCCCGAGCGCGTTGCGGGCGACGTCCGACGGGACGAACCCGCACACCTCGACCCACGTGGAGAGGCCGCGGCCGAGCAGCTTGCCGCGCGCGGCCGCCTCCGTCCGCCGCCGCTCGAACGTCTCCTTGTCATCGGAGAGCTCGAGCAGCCTGTCGAGCGTCTTGGCGTAGTCGCCGGAGTCGTACATGAGGCCGATCGCGGTCGTGAACGGGAACTCGACCGGGAAGTTGCGCCTGCGCACCTCGGTGCGGCTCATGCCGAGCTCCCGGGCAAGGATGTCCATCATCCGCTCGATCGCGTGGGTGGCCTCCGGACGGCCAGCGCCGCGAAGTGCGTCAGTCGGCACCGTGTTCGTGTAGACGTTGGTCACCTTGACGTCGACCTCAGGGATTGCGTACGCACCGGGAGACATCAGGAACGTCAGCTGCGAGATCAGCGGCGTCAGCATCTGCAGGTACGAGCCGTAGTCCTGGACGTAGTGGGCGCGCATGCCGAGCACCTTCCCGTCCTTCGTTGCCGCGAGCTGCATGTGCGCGACCTGGGCGCGGCCGTGGCAGGTGGCGAGCATCGCCTCGGAGCGATCCTCGATCCACTTCACCGGCGCGCCCACCTTGCGCGAGGCGGCCGCGGCGATGAACTCCTCGGCATAGGCGTTCAGCTTGGAGCCAAAGCCGCCGCCGACGTCGGGCGCGATCGCCCGCACCTTGGCCTCGCTCACCCCGCAGACGATCGCGAGGAACGTGCGCAGGAAGTGCGGCACCTGCGTCGAGCTGTGGACGACCAGGTCGTCGTTCGCGGTGTTCCAGTCGGCAACCACGCCGCGGGTCTCGATTGGGACGTGGATCAGGCGCTGGTTCCGGATCGTGTGCTCGACCACCACCTCGGCCTTCGAAAACGCGTCGTCGATGCCCTCGGTCCTGTGCGTGAGCACGAGGGCTACGTTGGAGTCGAGCTCCTCGTGCACCTTCGGTGCGCCGTCGGCCCGGGCTGCCTCGACGTCGAGCACCGCAGGCAGCTCCGCGTAGCTCACCTCGACGGCGTCGGCCGCGTCGCGGGCGGCGTAGCGGTCGCCGGCGATCACGACGGCGATCGGCTCGCCCACGTGGCGGACGCGGCCCTTGGCCAAGGGCGGCCGCACCGGGTGGACCATGTCGCCGGTGGGGTTCGAGGCGCACGGGACGCCGGCGGCGAACTCCAGGTCGTCTCCGGTCAGCACGGCCGTGACGCCCGGCATAGCGGCCGCGGCGGCCGTATCGATCCTGGTGATGTCGGCATGCGGGAACTGGCTGCGCACGATCGCCATGTGCAGCATGCCGGGCAGCTTGAGATCGTCGACGAAGCGGCCACGGCCGGTGAGGAACTTGCGATCCTCCTTGCGCAGCGCCGCGACGCCGATTCCCTTTGCGTGTTCGGCCGTCGTCGCCATCAGACCGTCACCCCCGATGCGGCCCGGACGGCCGCGACGATGTTCTCGTAGCCGGTGCAGCGGCACAGGTTGCCCTCGAGCCCGTGGCGGATCTCCTCGTCGGTCGGCGCCGGGTTCGCCTCGAGCAGCTTGATCGCGGTCATCACCATGCCGGGCGTGCAGTAGCCGCACTGGAGGGCGTGATGCTCGTGGAATGCCCGCTGCATCGGGTGCAGGTCGCCGTTCTCGGAGATGCCCTCGATTGTCGTCACTTCGCGGCCGTCCGCCTGGACGGCAAGAAGGGTGCACGATTTCACGGCCTCGCCGTCGAGCCAGACCGTGCACGCCCCACAGTTGGAGGTGTCGCAGCCAACGTGGGTGCCGGTCAGGTTCAGGTGCTCACGCAGCAGGTGGACGAGCAGCGTCCGCGGTTCGGCCTCGGCCGTCCGTGGCTCCCCGTTGACGGTGATGGTGACGGCGCTCTTCATCGAGCCCTCCCTAGACGTCGGGGTTGCGCAGTTGCAAAGGCAGGTCTATCGCAGTACGACGCGGATCACAAGTACGCCGGTGGCGCAACCCAATGGAGTCGCCTAGTACGCAGCGATCGCTGCCGTGCACGGCGCACAGGTCAGCTCGCCAGACCTGCGGTAGATGGAGAGCTTGGCGCCGCACTTCGCGCAGGTCCCCGCTTCGCAGGTCTTGACTCTGCGGTTCGGGCTCACCCAGCCGTCGTAGCTGCCCATGCTGGAACTATGCCCGGTGCGTTTCTTGATGTACCGAGTGTACACGGGAACGCATGTTCGAGGACGGTCGGTGCGTTCCGCGCTAGCGAGGGCTCAGCGAGATCGCGAGCGTGATCGTGCGCGCGTGCCCGTGCAGGTCGGCCGCGCTCGGCACGGTCGCGAACACATGCACGGTGATTGATCCGCCCGGAGGGCGGCTGCCGGCGAACAGCGGCCCGGCGTGCGGCAGGTGGGCCAGCGAGCCCACGTAGAGGGCGCCCTCGCCCTTGGCCAGCTTGATCGTCACGGTCACGTGCCTGGGGTTGAGCGTCCGACCGCCGGTCCAGCCGGTGGTGGTGACGTAGTACCCGGCCCGGTGACCGGTGTGGTTCACCCGGTACAGCACCGCCGGATGCGTGAAGGCGGCGGGGCTGTCCACCTGCACCTTGACGGCCAGCGTGCCTCTGGCGGCCACGGCCGGCACGGCCAGGACGACGCCGAGCAGTGCTGCGAGCACTCCGATGCGGGCGATGCGGATCATGCACTCAGTCTAGGTGCTGGCAGCCCCCGAATCTACGTCTGGTGGATACTTCGCCCGTGGCGGACCTGGCCGGCATCGGACACGTGCACCTGATCGTGGCCGATCACGAGCGGGCCGCGCGCTTCTACAGCCAGGCCTTCGGGCTCAAGGAGCATTTCCGCGTCCGCGACCGGCTGGTGTTCATGGGCAACGAGGCCGCCACGCTGATCGTGCTGGACGCCGAGCAGACCGCCGCCGCCCGGGGCGGCATCGACCACGTCGGGCTGTCGCTGGCCCCCGGCCAGAACCTGGACGCAGCGGTCGCGGACGTCGTCCGCGCCGGCGGCCGTGTGGTGCAGCGTGGCGAGCACGCGCCCGGCCTGCCGTTCGCCTACGTGACCGATCCCGACGGGAACATGCTTGAGCTGTAGCGGCCGCCGCCCGCGCCGCTATCGTCGCCGCATGTGGCGACGTGTGCTCCTGTGCGCGGCGATCCCGGTGCTGGCAGTCGGCTGCAGCACCGAGCTGCGGCACGGTTCCGGACCCGATGTGACGGTGTCTGTCAGCAGGGCCGGCAGCGGCGACCTGGTCGCACACCTCTCCAGCACGACCTGGCCGTCGTGCGCGAAAACGCTGCGCGTGTCGCTCAACGGCAACGCGGCGCTCAGCAATGTCCCGGTCACCGCCGGTCGCTTCGATTTCGCTCTGCACGTCTCCGACGGCGACGCCCTGGCCATCCAGAGCACGTGCAGGGGGTCCAGTACCTCCGCGCTGAACGACTGGTCGACGGTCATCCACCGGCCGTGACCGGGGCCGTGTTTGGCAGGCGCCGTACCGGGCACATCTATCCTGAGACGTTCGCACGCGCACCTAATGCACTGGAGGCACGACGATGGCCCAAGCCACCTACATCTACGCACTGGTTGGTAACCAGGAAGACGCCGCCGTGCTTCGCTACCAGACAGAGGTCGACGCACCTCTGCCGGGATCCGATGTGCCTACGACACCTGCCGTCGGGCCGGTTGTGGTGGAAAGCGTCCAGCAGGACGAGTCCGGCGCCACGGTGGTGCTGGCCTACGACTCGACGCCGACCCCGGACGAGGTGGACGCGGCGCTCAGCGAAGGCTGGGAGCATCCGCCTGCCGACGACCGCTGGGCGTCGCTCGCCCCGGGCGCGGTCCTACGCGTGCATCCGCAGTAGCGACCGCGCCGGGGCGCGCGTACCGGCGTCCTAGTCGATCGAGAACACGAAGTCGTATCCGCCCGGCCGCGCATGCAGCAGCATCGTGCCGTGCGCGTCGCGGTAGATGCCGGTGCCGCCGATGATGGCCAGCCGGCTGTCGCGGGTGTCGTAGAAGGGCCCCTCGACCGTGATCTGGCCATCGTCGAGCTTGTTCGTCCAGCTGCACTGCCACTCACCGCGGGCCGGGTTGGTGCGGATGCAGTTGCCCTGGTCACGACCCACCTGGCTGGTGTTGCTCGCGTTGAACAGCAGGTTCGAGAACGGGAACTGGTCGCCCTGCGAGTCGCCCTTGGGCGGCAGGTCGACGACGTGCTCGTTGACCGGGTGCTCGACCAGGTGCAGCGTCGTCCGCATCTGCTGTGACGAGCTGGACCCGGTCGCGGCCATCGCCAGTCCGGTGCAGCCGAACGCCACTCCCACGGCCATGGCCACGGCGATCCATCGCTTGTGCATGACTCCCCCTTTGTCGTTGTGGGCCGAACGGCGACCCTACCGCACCGCCACAGCGCGCCCGATCAAGCTCACGGAGACTTAACGATTGGAATCCAGACAACCGGTGGTAACCAATGTACCGTGGGATATGTGCAGCGCCTGAGCACCCTCGACGCTCGACGACCCGCGCTGCTGTTCGTAGCCGTCGCGGTGCTCGCGGCGACCGGATGTGCCGGGTCGTCATCCTCCTCGAGCGGCGGCAGCGGGCCCACCGCCAGCCAGCCGCCGTCCTCCTCCTCGGGTGCCACCACGGGCACCTACGTCCCGGCCGCCGGCACCGACCCGTCGGGTGCCATATTCCAGACCTACACGAACCACAAGCTGGGCTATCAGATGCTCTACCCCGGTGGCTGGAACGTCACCGAGAAGGGCGGGATCGTACGCATCGCCAAGCTCGGGAACTCGATCGTGATTGCGACCCGGAAGTCCAAGAACGCTCCCAAGGTGAAGCCGGTGCGGACGGCGCTGATCGGCCAGCAGAAGACGAAGGCGGTGCTCGCGATCGAGTCGCGGCCGAAGTCCATGAAGCTGAACGGCAACCCGGCGATCAAGATGGTGTTCACCAAGGACAAGCCGGCCACCGCCAACACGCCCGAGGACACGCTGCGCGTGTACCGCTACCTGGTGTTCCACAACGGGCAGATCGTGATCCTGTCGCTGCAGTCGCCCACCAGCCGCGACAACACACAGGCCTACGACCTGATCGCGAACAGCCTCAGCTGGCCGAAGAAGGGTTAGGCTCGCCCCCGCCCGCCTCGCGCCACATCTCGTCCACGTTCATGTCCAGCTTCTCGACCACCTCGAACCCGCCGTGGTGCTCGACCACGCGCTCGACGTCGTCGAACACGTGACCCGGTAGCACCACGAAGCGGTCGGCAGCCGCGTGCGCGTCCGCGAACTCGGCGGCGGTCATCACCAGCGCCTGCACGCAGGTGAAGTCGCCGCACTCGCAGAGGAACGGGATCGGCTCCTCGTCGTCGTCGCTGTCGACCGGCTCTTGCTCCATCCGGCGATTGTTGTACTGGCGGAACGACTCCTCGTTCTTCACCAGCCGCGCGTGCCGCGCCTCCCACCAGTCCTCGGGTCGCATCGGTGGGAGGCTTCCACCGCTGGGTGCACCTGTCAACCGTGAGTAGCAGACAGGATCGGCGTGCCCGGCGCTAGCCGCCACGGGATCCGTCCCACCCGCGTCAGCTCGAAGCCCTCGATCAGCTCGGCCGCCGCGACGGCCCCGCCGTCGCCGATGCCGGCCGATCCCGCCAGCGCGCCCACCACCTCGCGGGCGATGGCCCCGGTGGCGCGCAGGTCGGCGACGGCCACGGCGCCGTGCCGTTTGGCCAGCCGCTCGCCGTCCTCCCCGAGCATCAGCGGCACGTGCGCGTAGACGGGCGGCGGCAGCCCCAAAAGCTGTTGCAGCGCCACCTGCCGCGCGGTCGACCCCAGCAGATCATCGCCGCGCACCACGTCGGTCACGCAATCGGCGGCGTCGTCGACAACCACCGCCAGCTGGTAGGCGAAGAGGCCGTCGGAACGGCGCACGATCACGTCGCCGCCGACCGGACGAGCGCCGCCGCCGTGCAGCCGGTCGCGCACCTCGAGGGCCCGCTCCGGCATGCGCACGCGCAGGGCCGGGCGTTTCCCCTCGGCCCGCAGCCTCTCCCGCTGGGCGGCCGTCAGCTCACGACAGGTGCCGGGATAGGCAGGCGGGTCATCGCGGCCGTGCGGTGCGGAGGCCACCGCCGCCAGCTCGCGGCGTGTGCAGAAGCACTCGTACACCAGCCCCTGCTGCGTCAGCCGCTCCAGGGCGGCGGCGTAGTCCGGGTCGCGCTGCGACTGCGGCCTGGTCTCCGCATCCCAGTCGAGACCCAGCCAGGCCAGGTCGTCGCGGATCGCCCGGGCGTACTCCGGCCGGCAGCGATCGCGGTCGAGATCCTCGATCCGAAGCAGCATCCTGCCTCCGCGCGCCCGGGAGTCCAGCCAGGCCAGGAGGGCCGTGCGGGCGTTTCCCAAGTGCATGAGGCCGCTGGGACTGGGCGCGAACCGCCCGACCACGCTCAGCCGCCCCTGGGATCCATGGGAACGCGGCCGGCCAGGTCGAACACCTGCTCGACCGCGGCCGCCGCCGACAGCAGCTGCCACTCCCAACGGGGCCGCCCGACCAGCTGCATACCCACCGGCAGGCCTTGCTCGGTGAGCTCGCAGGGCAGGGCTACGACCGGGCACGAGGTGAGCGTGATCGCCGACGTGATCCGCAGCCACTCGACGTAGTTGTCAAACGTGACACCGGACACCTCGCGTATCCAGCGCGTGGCCACATCGAACGGCGCGACGCAGGCGGTCGGGCAGAGCAGCAGGTCATAGCCGGCCATGAACTCCGACATGCGCTGGAAGAGGGCGCCGCGGGCCTGCTCGGCCTGCGCGATCCGCTCGACCGAGAGGCTCAGCCCGAACTCGATGTTCCAGATGATGTCGGGCTTGAGACGATCGCGGTCGGTCGCATACAGCGACTCCATGCCGGCGACGAACCCGGCGCCGCGCAGCACCTGGAACACCCCGGGCGCGCCGGTCAGGTCGGGTGACACCTGCTCCACCTCGACCCCGGCCGCCGCCAGTCGCTCCACGGCCCGTCCGCAGGCATCGCGAACCTCTGCGGCGACCGGCGTCACGCCCAGGTCGGGGCTGTAGGCGACCCGCAGCGGCAGCGTGGGCGCGGCCGCCGCGTCGGCGAAGGGACGAGCCGGCGCCTCCAGCGACAGCGGGTCGCGCGCGTCGAGGCCGGCCATCGCGTCCAGCATCAACGCCGCATCGGCCACGGTGCGTGCCATCGGCCCCTCCACCGACATCGTCTCGAACGGCAGCGGCGAGGGACCGGCGGCCACCCGGCCGGGGCTCGGCCGGACACCCACGACGCCGCAGAAGCCGGCCGGGGTGCGCACGCTGCCGCCGAGGTCGGATCCGGTCGCCAGCCATACCTGGCCGCTGGCCAGAGCGGCTGCCGAGCCACCCGATGAGCCACCGCAGGTGCGGGAGGTGTCCCACGGGTTGCGGGTCTCGCCGAACACCTCGTTGAACGTGTTGCCGCCGGCCCCGAACTCGGGCGTGTTCGACTTCGCCAGAACCACGGCGCCGCGCTGCTCCATCCGCTCGACCATGAAGTCGGAGCGGTCGGGCACATGGTCGGCGTAGACCGGAGATCCGTAGGTCGTGCGGACACCGGCCACGTCGTTGAGATCCTTGACGGCGATCGGCAGCCCGGCCAGCGTCGTATCGCGGGCGGCGCGGTCGGCCCCCCCGAACGCCCGCTCGGCGCAGACCGTGGGCAGCGCGTTCAGCTGCGG
>DATIOK010000145.1:0-2135 GCA_035473255.1 Gaiellales bacterium | reverse complement strand
GCGACCAGCGCCAGCAGCGCGACCGGTATCACCACGCCGGCGCCCACGATTACGGCGGTGACGACGTCGGTGGCGCGCTGCCAGCTGCGGCGTAGCGCGCTCCCGATCGCGGTGGCGTGGCCAGCGTGGTGGTGCGCGGCGGCCGGCTGGGCCAGGAGCATCGTGATGGTCGACATGTCCGCCTGGTCGTGCAGGTAGCGCAACCGGCCGTCGAGCTCCTCGATCTGGCCCTGGATGTCGAACAGTTCGTTCTGGATCTTGATCGTGTCGCCGACGGTGACGGCCTGGTTCATGAGCCGGATCAGCGCCCGTGACTGGGCGCGCAGGTTGCGCGCCCGTGCCGACAGGTCGACGAACTGCTGGCCGACGTCCTCGCCGCTGACCTGTTCCGAGCGCACCGCGCCCAGCCCCGGCGCTCGCAGCTGCCGCATGGCCGCGTCGAACCGCGCTGCGGGCACGCGCAGCACGATCGTCGAGGTCTCGTGCTTGCCGGACGAGATGTTGCTCGAGCTGATGAAACCGCCGTAGCTGTCAACGACCTGCTGTGCGCGGTCGATCGACTTCGAAAGGCCGTCGTGGCCCAGCCGGATCGAGAGGCGGCCGGTCTTGATCACCGTCGACGGCATCTGCGGCAGCGACCGCTGGGTGCTGACGTCGGCGGGGTGCGCGGCTTTGCCCGGGGCGGCCACGGCGTCTCCGGCGACGATGCCGCCGCCGCTGCCCGACATGCTGCCGACGGCCCGCGTCTCGGGCCCGGGTGCACTCGTCCCGGAACTGCTGCTCGAACCGCTGCACCCGGCCACGCCGGACGCCGCCGCCAGGACCGCTGTGATCGCCGCCACCGTGCTGAATCGCATCATGCCTCCTCCGATCGTCGGCAATCAGACCGGCGATCGGGGCGGACGGTTCCCTATACCGCTAGCGGAAGCACCCCCGCAACGCACTCCTCGACGGCCGCGCGATCCGGCCCGCACACGAACACGAGCTCGGTGTTGCGCAGGTGCGAGACCTGTCCGACCCGCTCGCCGGAGGGGTTGTGGATGCCGATGCGCGCGCCCACGTAGCGGGGCGCGTCGATCGCGACGGCGGCCACGTGGCGCCGCTGCTCCAGCAGCGCCTGCACGTCGGCCGGCGCGTGGAACCCCTCGTTCGAGAACGACACCACCAGCCACGGTGTCGTCAGGCTGGACACCAGATCTGAGAGGGCGTCCCACGCCAGTGTCTTCGAGTTGTAGCGGCTGCGCCGCTCGCGCACGTCCAGCCGCTTGCAGGCGACGCCGTAGTGGCCGGGTGCGTCGTTGCGGACGATCGTCTCCCACACGTGGTAGTTCCCGGCGTAGCTGTGCTGGTTGTAGGGCGGGTCGAGGTATGCCAGCTCGATGTCGCCCAGCTCGGACGCCAGCCGGTTGGCGTCGCCGATCCGCGGCGTCCCGGCCGGCCCCGGCACGGCGGTCGGCTCGCGCAGCTGCAGCGGGTTGGAGGCGCGTGGCGCCCAACGCTTGAGGTAGGCCATCTGCACGCCGACGGTGCTGTCGACGCGGTCGGCCGCCTCCAGCAGGCTGGTCAGGAGCAGGCCCCGCTCGACCGCATCCAGTGGCAGCCGGTCGATCTCGGCCCGGATCGCGTCGATGCGCATGCCGTTCTCGGACATGAAGTAGCGGGCGCGCTCGCAGAATGTCTCGGTCACGTACCCGCGCTCGCCCGGCAACGCGTTCAGGTGGTCGAGCAGCGTCCTCAAGCGGGCACGGTCGACCGAGCCGTCCGCCTCGATGTAGGCGCGCCCCAGCGCCTGGGAGTAGGCGGCGGTGTCGTTCGAGATCACCCGGATGCCTGCCGCTCGGAGGGCTTGGCCGACGCGGGTGGTGCCGGCGAACAGATCGGCCGCGGAGGCGACGCCGGCCCGGCGGGCGATCTCGGCCAGCGACGGCGCGAGCAGCCGCTTCGAGCCGAGGTACTTGATCACGGCCGCCACTCTACGTGGCGGAGCGGTCAACGCAGGTATGTGAGTACGGCCAGGACGCGGCGGTGGTCTTCGGATGCCTGGGGCAGTCCCAGCTTCTGGAAGATGCTGGTGACGTGCTTTTCGACGGCGCGTTCGGTCACCACCATCCGCTCCGCGATGCCGGTATTGGAGC
>DATIOK010000144.1:0-2074 GCA_035473255.1 Gaiellales bacterium | reverse complement strand
GTCGGGGTTTGACTCTGTAAAGAGTGCGACCGGCGTTGCACGTTTGAGCGAGAACCGTGACCGATTGCGGCCGAATCAACCCATCTGGTCGGCCGGGAGGCCCGCGCTGCTTGCGGTAGCGCTCGTAGAGGCAACATGAGGATCGGGATCTCCCGGCGATCCGGGTCGGCGTTGTCGCACCTGATAGGGTCGAACCGGTAAGGGGGACCGGTTTGAGCGTGCACTGTCCAGCATGCGGCGTCCTGAACGACCGAGAGGCGGCATTCTGCGGAGGCTGCGGCGTGGCGCTGGGGATCATCTGCCCCTCGTGCGGCGCCGGGCCGCTGCCCGCCGGCATCGCCTTCTGCACCGCCTGCGGCAGCGAGCTGGCGCGGCCGGGCGTGCTGCTGGAGCGCAAGATCGTGAGCGTCGTGTTCGTCGACCTGGTCGGCTTCACCGCCATGTCGGAGGCGCTCGACCCGGAGGAGGTGCGGCGCCTGCTGGGCCCCTACTACCAGCGCGTGCGCGAGGAGCTGGAGGGCTACGGCGGCACCGTCGAGAAGTTCATCGGCGACGCGGTGATGGCGCTGTTCGGCGCGCCGGTCGCCCACGAGGACGACGCGGAGCGGGCGGTGCGGGCCGGCTACGCCGTGCTGCAGGCGGTGCGGCGGCTGCCGGCCGACGCCACCGCCGGCGCGCTGCGGGTGCGGATCGGGATCGCCACCGGCGAGGCAGTGGTGGACGTGCACGCCCGGCCGCAGGAGGGCGACGCCACCGCCCACGGCGACGTCGTCAACACGGCGTCGCGGCTGCAGACGGGCGCGCCGGCCGACGGCATCCTGGTGGACGAGCGCACCTACCGCGCGACCCGCTTTCAGATCAACTTCCGGCAGGAGCCGCTGCTCATGGCGAAGGGCAAGGCCGAGCCGGTGCCGGTGTGGTCGGTGGTGCAGCCGCGCGCGCGCACGGGCGCCGACCCGGCCCGCCTGCAGCGCCCGCTGGTCGGCCGCGCGCACGAGACGCAGGTGCTGATCGACGCGCTGGGCCGGGCCGTGGCCAGCGGCCAGCCGCAGATCGTGACGCTGGTGGGGCCGCCCGGGATCGGCAAGTCGCGCCAGGTCTGGCAGCTGCTCCGACACCTGGAGGGGGAGACCGACATGGTGTTCTGGCGGCAGGGCCGCTCGCTGCCCTACGGCGACGGCGTCACCT
Organism: Gaiellales bacterium; assembly: GCA_035473255.1. Classification (GTDB taxonomy): domain Bacteria; phylum Actinomycetota; class Thermoleophilia; order Gaiellales; family JAICJC01; genus JAICYJ01. Next base: position 886 of record DATIOK010000144.1, on the reverse strand, counting down.
TCTGGGCGCTGGGCGAGATCGTGAAGGCCAACGCCGGCATCCTCGCCACCGACCCGGCGGCCAACGTCGAGGAGAAGCTCCGCATCGCCGTCGAATACGCTGTCACCGACGCGAACGAGGCGCGCTGGATCGAGGGGCACCTGGCGCCGCTGGCGGGGCTCACCTCCGCGCGCGAGCTGCGCGGCGACCGCCGCACCGAGGCATTCGCAGCCTGGCGGCGGTTCCTGGAGCTGATCGCCGAGCGCGGCCCGCTGGTGCTGGTGTTCGAGGACATCCAGTGGGCCGACGACGGCCTGCTCGAGTTCATCAGCGACCACCTCGGCGACCGCTTCACCGGGCCGCTGCTGGTGGTCGCCACCAGCCGGCCGGAGCTGCTCGACCGGCGGCCGCAGTGGGCCGCCGCAGCCCGCAGCACGATGCTCGAGCTACAGCCGTTGTCGGATCAGGAGACGGCCGAGGTGGTCGCCAACCTGCTGGACGCGGCGGAGCTGCCGCCGCAGCTGCGCTCGGCGCTGCTGGCGCAGGCCGGCGGCAACCCGCTGTTCGCCGAGGAGTACGTGCGGATGCTGCTCGACCGCGGGCTGCTGCGACACGGTCTTTGGGTCGGCCGTCGGCATCATCGCCGGCCGTACCGTCACTCGGCACGGCCGCGATTTTCCAGTCACCGTGGCCGCCGTTCCAGGAGGTGCCGCGGTTCTGTACGTGCGACACGCCAAACCAGCACCGATCGAGGCGCCAGCTCAGTGAGCGCAATCACGCCTGCGAATGGGTGCACTACTTTACCGGCTCACCGGTGTCGCTGACCTTCAGTTCAGACTTCTTGCCACCGACTTTGAGGTGCGCTTCGTAGTAGTTCTTGCCGCTCTCGTTGACTTTTTCGATCGAT
>DATIOK010000143.1:0-7298 GCA_035473255.1 Gaiellales bacterium | reverse complement strand
GGGCGGCTCGGCCGCCGAGATCGCCAAGGCCAAGGAGTTGCTGGACAGCGGCGCCATCAACCAGTCGGAGTTCGACGCCCTCAAGGCCAAGGCGCTGGCCTGAGGTTGCGGGGGCGCCGCCACCCGGCGGCGCCCCCGTGGTTACCTCGTCGGCCGGGCGCTCGATCCGGCTCAGCTGCCGCGGCCGGCCAGCGACGCGAGGTCGGTGACCTGCGAGGCGGGCGGCGGCGTGATGTGCACGGGAGCGCCGAAGTGCGACAGCTTCATGGTCATGTCCATCGACGACTGCGCCACCGGCATCGGCACCGACATGTGCATCTGGCGGACGTAGCCGCCCGCGTCCACCCACACGTCCACCGGGTAGCTGGTGGTGCCGCTCTCCTGGAGCAGGGTGCGGTACGTCGAGCGCACGGCCTTGCGCTGGCCGGCCGGGGCGCGCGCGACCATCACCCTCATCGCCTTGGAGAGGTCGATGTCGGCGTGGTAGCGGGTGGTGGCGACGCCGTCGACCGTGGCATGGCCCAGGTTCACGACGGTGTCGGACGTGGCGTCGAGGTAGGTCAGCACCTGCGTCGGATCGCTGTTCCCGGAGTCCATCAGCGCCGCGAAGTCGATGCCCTGCTGCTTGCCGATCCGCTCGAGATCGAGCTTCAGCCACGGGCGCGAGTTCGGGATCGACCGCGACAGCAGCGGGCTGCGCATGTAGATGGTGGTGCCGAGGATGCGTTCGTCCATTCCGATCGTGGTTCCCGCCGTCGGCACCGTCATCGACAGGTGCATCGTCCCCGCGGCCGGGCTGTGGAGCCTGAACTGGCCGGTGCCGTGCATGGTGATCGTGCCCTGCTCGGTCGACATGGTTATGTCCATGGCGACGCGGGCGCTGCCGGCGTGCCGGGTGTGCGTGGCCGCTGCGGTCAGCACCAGATTCTTGACCGGCGAAAGCGAGTGTGACGGCGAGTGCGTCGAGGAGGCCTGGCCGCATCCGGCCAGCGCCAGCGCGGCCAGCACCACGCCGGAGATACGAGTCATGCGCATGCTCACACCGTAGGTGTGGGCTGCGGCGCCGTAAAGAGGGGCGGCGTCACAGGCTGGCCACGGCCGGCAGCACCTCGTTGCCGACGATCTCGATCGGGGTGATCTCGTGCATGCCGGCCAGCTGGCCGTGGGCGACGTCGACGCCCAGCTCGGACAGCGCCCCCAGCTCCTCGATCGTCTGGGCGACGCGCTCGCCATTGCTCCCGACGTCCATGCGGTAGCTGACCGTCTTTTCGATCTCGTCGTAGTCGCGGCCCTCGGCGTCGCAGTGGCGGCGCAGCACGTCCAGCTTGTGGGCCAGCTCCGGCCCGGCGAACAGGTTGCACGACTGGGCGTAGCGGGCCACCAGTCGCAGCGTCTTTCGCTCACCGCCGCCGCCGATCAGGATCGGCGGGTGCGGGCGACGCAGCGACTGCGGCGAGTTGAGGGTGCGGGCCAGCTGGTAGTGCCTCCCCTGATAGGGCTGCTCGGAGCCGCTCCACATCTGCAGACAGATCTGGATCGTCTCCTCCAGCCGCTCGAAGCGCTCGGAGATGGGCGGGAACGGCAGCGCCAGCCCCAGCGACTCCTCCTCGTTCCAGGCGGCGCCGATGCCGAGCATGGCGCGACCTTCGGACAGCACGTCGAGCGTGGTCACCATCTTGGCCAGCAGGCCGGGCGGCCGGTAGACGACGCCCGTCACCAGCGTCAGCAGCTGCACGCGGCTGGTGTGGGCCGCCATGTAGCCGAGCGCCGTGTAGGGCTCGAGCATCTCCTGCTCGGGCGGGCCGTTCACGTGGATCTGCCAGACGTGATCCATCACGCTGATGCGGTCGTAGCCGGCCGCCTCGCCGGCGATCACGATCCTTCGAAGGTCGTCGGCCAGCGTGGGCGGTCCGCCCGGGTAGGTGAACCGGGCAACATGCAGGCCGAGCTTCATGGCTGCTCCTCGTCGTCGTCGGGCTCGCCGTCGAAGTAGTCGAGCGATTCGATGCGTCCGATCACGCCCAGGCCGCGCCACGAGATCTTGTTGGATCGCGGGTACCAGCACATGTCGTTGGTCTTGCGAGTGCCGTAGATCAGCATCGTGAGGCCGTCCGGCCCGGCCCGGAAGGAGTGCGCGATGCGCGTCCCGGGCGGGCGCACGACCACGTGGCCGGCACGGATCGGCACGTCCTCGCGGACGCTGCCGGAAGACTCCGCCCGGGGCGACGGCCACAGCCCCAGCGTGCCGTCTCCCTCGAGCATCACGAACGCCTCCTCCTCCTCGGAGTGGCAGTGCGGGGGTGAGCCGATCGCGCCCGGGAACAGCCGCTCCCAGTAGAAGCCGGCCAGCACCGAGCGCTCGTCGGTTGCCAGCAGCGCGGAGTCACGCCGCCGTGTGACGTCGCGCTCGGCCTCGTCGATGTTGATGATGTTCGGCGGCCGCGGCGCGGGCTCGCCGACCTCCAGCGGCGGCCGCTCCGCCTCGACGTCCCAGGGGTCGTCCACGCGGCCCTCGATCCAGGGCCAGCCGATCCGCACGGCGCCTGAGCGCGGCAGCCAGCCGAACTCGGTGGGGTGGCGGGTGCCGAACACCAGGCAGTCGAGCCCGTCGGGGCCGGCGATGAACGTGTGCTCCATCTCGTCGGCGCGTTGGATCACGCAGTCGCCGGCCCGCACCTCGTGCACCTGCTCGTCCTGCCAGGCCAGACCGGCCCCGCCCAGCACGTAGTAGATCTCCTCGGACGCGCCGTGGGAGTGGGGCGGGGTGGGCAGCCTGCCGGGAGCGACCCGCATCCGGTTGACCCCGATGCCGACCGCGCCGGCCGCCTTGCCGAGTTGCTGCCAGGTGGCGTCCATCTCGCCCTTGGCTGCGCGATGCCGCTCGATGTCGTCCCAGTGCACGATCCCCACGGGCGGCACTCTACCCGCGGTATTCAGTCCTACAACGTGACCCGATCTTGGATCCAAACTCGATTATGCTGGCTCCATACCATCGACCGAAGGAGGCCGCTGTGAGCACCACCGATCAGCTGCTCGAAAACGCACAGAGCTACGCCGCCGGCTTCGACAAGGGAGACCTGCCGCTGCCTCCCGGCCGCCGGGTTGCGATCGTTGCCTGTATGGACGCGCGCCTCAACCCGTACGCGCTGCTGGGGCTGAGCGAGGGCGACGCCCACATCATCCGCAATGCCGGCGGTGCGGTGACGCCGGACGTGATCCGCTCGCTCACGATCTCGCAGCGGCTGCTGGGCACCGAGGAGATCGTGCTGATCCATCACACCGACTGCGGCATGCTCACCTTCTCAGACGACGACTTCCGCAGCGCCGTCGAGAAGGACACCGGTATTCGCCCGGAGTGGGCGGCCGAGACCTTCGCCGACCTCGACGCCGACGTGCGCCAGTCGATCGCGCGCATCAAGGCCAGCCCGTTCATCCCGCGCACCGACTCGGTGCGGGGCTTCGTCTACGAGGTCGAGACCGGGAAGCTGCGCGAGGTCTCGTGACGGCTCTGGATCAGGCCCGCCGCCCGTGCGGCGTGGTCGGGCGGAGGGCCTGATCAGACCGGCCGGTCAGTCGAGGTGGATGACGTCCCGGTTGACGTTGTTGTTGATCGAGGTGCTGAGAATCTCACCGGACGCTCCATGGAACGTGCCTGTGCCGCCGGTGATGGCGATGTGATCGGTGCTGCCCGTGGGCTCGTTGGCCGGCAGCAGCGCGGTGCCGGTGATCGTGCCGCCCAGCAGCTTGAAGGTGCCCTGGCACTGCAGCTTGCCATGCAGCATCAGCGTGCACATCGCGTCCAGCGTGCCCACATTGTGGCCGTGCTGGCGGAGGTTCGCGCTGAATATGAACTCGTCCCCCGGGCCGCCCTTCGCCGTGTGGGTGATGCTGATGAACTTGCCGCCGTTGTCGACCTCGGTCACGCGGATCGTGCGACCGTGGTTGGTGCCGCCGGCACGTGCCAGCGAGACGCCGCCGATCGCCGCAGCGATCAGGCCGGCCACGCACGCGGTCAGCACAAGTCGGCCGACCGTGGTGTTGAACATCCTCATGGAGCTTCTCCCATCTGATACGTGTGAATCACGCCGCGCTGGCAGTGTGCCCCGATCGGGGGATCTGTCAAGGGCGCGGCGGACGCCGGGTCAGGCGGGTGACACGCTGCGGCGGCCGCCTGTCCTGATGCGCTCGTCGATGGCGTCGCCGTGCGCGTCGATCAGGTCGTCGACCATGGCGCAGATGGCCTCGGGCGAGAGCGTGCCGGCCGCGTTGGGGTCGAGCAGCGCCGCGTGATAGACGTGCTGGCGGCTGCCGTCCAGGGCGGCCCGCACGGTCAGCTCGCAGACGTTGGCGAAGGTGCGGTTGAGCGCCGCCAGCTGTGGCGGCAGCGGCCCCACGGCGGTGGGCTGAACGCCGGCCCGATCAGCCAGGCACGGCACCTCGACGCAGCAGCCCTGCGGCAGGTTGGCGATCAGGCCGTCGTTGCGGACGCTGCCGTAGATGGTGCGGGGCTCGCCGGTCACCTGGGAGTGGATGATCAGCGAGGCGTATTCGAGGCTGCGTTCGATCTGGAACGGCTCGCCGGCGGCCAGCTGGGCGCGCATCTGCTCGTAGGTGTCGAGGTTCTCCTCGCTGCGGTGCACGTACTCGTCGACCGGCACCCGGAACCGCTCGATCATCTCGTCGCTGCGCAGGAAGTAGGGCAGGTACTCGGCCGAGTGCTCGCTGGACTCGGTTGGGAACCGGCCGAAGCGCCGGTAGATCTCGATCCGCACCCGGCGCAGCAACTCGGGGTCGCGATCGAGCGCCGCATCCAGCAGCGGATAGAGATCCTCGCCGTCGCGCTCGAAGCGCAGGATCCAGGACTGGTGGTTGATGCCGGCGCCCAGGTAGGTGACCTCGTCGTAGGGCACGCCGGCCAGTTCGGCCAGCTCGCGGGTGGTGTTCTGCACGGAGTGGCAGAGGCCGACGATGCGCGTACGGGGGCTGGCCTCGTAGGTGGCCCAGCACAGCATCGCCATCGGGTTGGTGTAGTTCAGCAGCCAGGCGTCCGGGCACAGCTCGGACATGTCGGCGGCGATGCCCAGCATCACCGGGATCGTGCGCAGCGATCGGAAGATGCCGCCGATCCCGAGCGTGTCGCCGATCGTCTGCCGCAGGCCGTGGCGCTTGGGGATCTCGAAGTCGATCAGGGTCGCCTCGTGGCCGCCGACCTGGATCATGTTGATCACGTGATCGCAGCCCTCGAGCGCCGCGCGGCGGTCGAGGTGGGCCTCGATCGTGGCATGGGCGCCGAGCGCCTGGTTCGTCCAGCGCGCCATCGCCTCGCCCGTGGCCAGCCGCTCGGGGTCGATGTCATGCAGCGCGATCGTGGCGTCGGCGAGCTCCGGGAAGCTGAGGATGTCGCCGAGCAGGTCGCGGGTGAACTCGACGCTGCCCGCGCCGACGAAGGCGATGCGGGTCATGCGCGAAAGTGTTTCAGGTTTGATAGAAACGAGCAAGAATGTTCACAACCGCCGAGCAGCGCGCCATCGACCAGCTGTCCACCGAGAGCGGCCGGCTGGCCGTCGTGGCGGCCGATCAGCGCACCAAGCTGGTCGAGGCGCTGCAGGCGGCGGGGCTGGAGAGCCGCATGGAATTCATGCGCGCCTACAAGCTCGACCTGGTCTCGGCGCTGGCGCCGGCGGCGCCGGCGATGCTGCTGGATCCCGAGATCGCGCTGCCGCACGTGACCGACGCGGGCGCGCTGCCGGCCCACACCGGGCTGCTGGTCTCGCTGGAGCGCAGCGGCTCCCGCCGTACGCACGACGGCCTGCGCAGCGCCGAGCTGCTGCCGGGGGTGGGCGCCGACGGCGTGCGCCGGCTGGGCGGCACCGGGGCGAAGCTGCTGCTGCGGCTGCGGGCCGATCGCGAGGATGCCGACGGCGGGAACGCGGCGGTGCTGCGGGAGGCGGTCGCGGACTGCGCGGCGCACCACCTGTTGCTGGTGGTGGAGGTGTTGGTCTACCGGCTGGACGACGAGGACGAGGCCGGATACGATGCAGCGCGGGGCGACCTGATCCGGGAGGCGGCGCTGCTGGCCGAGTCGTGCGGCGCTCGCTACTTGAAGCTCGAGTACCCGGGGGATGAGCAGGCGTGCCTGCGGGTGACCGACGCGCTGTCGGTTCCCTGGGCGCTGCTCTCGGCCGGCGTCGACCACGAGACGTTCATGGTGCAGCTGCGCATGGCGCTGGCGGCCGGGGCGGCAGGGTTCATCGCGGGCCGCTCGATCTGGAAGGAGTCGGTGGCGATGCGCGGCGAGGAGCGGCGCGCGTTCCTGGGTGGCAAGGCGCGGCGCCGGCTCGATCAGCTGCTTGCGATCGCCGGCTAGCGCCGACTGGGAGATACTTGCGGCCGTGCTGGACCTGCTGGTGATCGGCGACTGCAACCCCGACCTGCTGGTGGCCGGTGGCGACGTGGTGCCCGAGTTCGGCCAGCGCGAGAAGCTGGTCGAGACGGGGCGGCTGCTGGTGGGCGGGTCGGCCTCGATCTTCGCCTGCGGCGCCGCCCGGCTGGGGCTGGCGGTGGCGCTGGTGGCCACCGTCGGCGACGACGCGTTCGGCTCGTTCGTGCTGGGCGCGGTGGGCGAGCGCGGCGTCGATACGTCGGGTTGCACGGTCGTTGCCGGAGCCGACACCGGGCTCACGGTGGCGCTCGTGCGCGACGGCGACCGTGCCATGCTGACGGCGCCGGGAGCGATCCCGTTGCTGACGGCCGAGATGGTGCCACCGGCGCTGGTGGCCTCCGCCCGACACCTGCACATCGCCTCCTACCACCTGCTGGACGGGCTGCGTCCGGGCCTGCCAGGGCTGGTGGCCGCGGCGCACGGGTCGGGTGCGACGGTGTCGGTGAATCCGCAGGGCGAGGTGTGCGATGGCGGCGCTGCCGAGCTGCGCGCGCTGGTGCCGGCGATTGACCTGCTGCTGCTGAACGAGCGGGAGCACGAGTCGCTGGGAACGGTGGACGGCCCACTGGTGGTGGTGAAGCACGGGGCCGGCGGTGCGGCCGCGCACACCGCGAACGGCGTGCTGCGGGCTGCCGGGAAGTCCGTTGAGGTGGTCGACACGACCGGTGCCGGCGACAGCTTCGACGCCGGCTTCCTGGCGGCGTGGCTGGCGGGAGAGCCGCTGGAGCGTGCCCTGGCGCTGGGCAATGCCTGCGGAGCGCTCTCGACGCGGGCGCTGGGGGGCATCACCGCGCAGGCGACGATGGCCGAGGCGAGGGCGGCGGCGGCATGATCGTGTGCCTGGCGGCGAACCCGT
>DATIOK010000142.1:0-11198 GCA_035473255.1 Gaiellales bacterium | reverse complement strand
GCCTTGACCTTCGGGATTTTGATCGAGAAAGCGTACGGGTTCTTGATCTTCACCGTCATCGGCCGGATCACGCCCGGGTAGAGCCCGCGCACCGGCAGCCCGGACAGCCTGAAGCCCTTGGTCGACGCCACCATCTGCACTCCGTTTGGGGGCGGCGGCGAGTGAAGCTCATGCGCGGCCACGCCCGCGCCGGCGATTCCAAGCAGGATCAGGATGGGAAGCAGTCGCAGCATCAGGGGTTGAAGGTGAAGCTGGTCGACGTCGTTGCGGTGTTCGAGGCCTTATCGGTCGAAACCGCCCGGATGGTGTAGCCCGTCGTGTTCGTGAACATCGATGCGGCGGCCAGTGCCGACCAGTTGGGCAATGCCAGGGTGGCCGGAATCAGCACCTCGCCGGCCGACGAGAACGAGCTGGTGGCGGGGTTCCAGTAGAGGTTCGGCGCGGCCGACTGGCGCAGGCTGTACTGGACAGAGAAGACCCCGGCGGTGGCGTCGGTGGCCGTACCGCAGAGGTCATCCGTGGACGCGGTGCCGCAGCCGGCAGTCCATCCGCTCGTGTAGGTGGACAGCGGGAACGTGATAGCCACTGTCGGCGCGGTGTTGTCGACCGTCACCGCGTAGTTGGAGGTGGTGGTCGTGTTGCCGGCCAGGTCGGTTGCGGTGAGCGTGTAGTTCTTGCTGCCGGCCGAGAGCGAGGCGTTCGCGGCCAGCGCGGCGCTCGCGTACCCGTGGTTGACGCCGCCGGGGCTACAGGCGGTCGCGCACACGGGCATCGCGAGCGCGGTTTGGCCGGTGGTCAGCGTGCTCACCTTGGCCGTCAACGTGTAGATGCCGGAGGCGTCCGCGGCGTCGCCGTAGACGACGTAGCTCGCGCCCTGCTTGATGAAACCGGGCGCATTGGTCGCGACGGTGGCCACGGCCGCGGCGGACACCGTCGGCGCGGCGTTGTCGGCGGTGACGGAGCCCGTCGCGGTCGACGCATTGCCAACGCCGTCGGTGGCGGTCACCGAGTAGCTGACTGGGCCGGCGGCCAGGGTGCTGGCGGCGTTCTTCGAGACGCTCTTATAGCCGTAGGTGACGCCGCCGATGGTGCAGCTTGTAGCGCAGGCGCTGAGGGCGAGAGCGGTCTGCCCGCTGGTGATCGTGCTCACGTTGGCCTTCACCGTCGAGACGCCCGATGCCGCGTCGGTCGCGTTCGCGTAGACCATGTAGGCGCCGCTCTTGCGGATCAGCTTCGCACTGGTGGTCGTGTTCGCAATCGCAGAGCCAGTGACAGCGGCGGCCGTGTTGTCGACGGTGGCGGAGTAGTGGCCCGTGGTCGTATTCGAGGCCAGGTCGGTTGCGGTGACGGTGTAGGCGATCTGCCCCTCGGGCAGCGCGCCTACGGTTTTGGAGGCGCTCTTGTAGCCGTAGGTGACGCCGCCCACCGTGCAGCTGCTGATGCAGGCGGGCATGGCCAGCGCGGTCTGGCCGCTGGTCAGTCCGCTGACGTCGGTCACCACGCTGGAGATGCCGGAGCCGGCGTCGGTCGCGTTGGCGTAGACGACGTAGCTGCCTGCCGACTTGACGAAACCGGCAGCGCTGGTGGTGCTGACGGCGACAACGGCCACCGACTGGCTGGGAGCGGTGTTGTCGACAGTCGCTTGGTAGACGCCCGTGGCCGTCGAGGCGGCAGCGTCGGTAACGGTCACCGAGAAGTTCGCGTTGCCGGCCGCCAGTGGAGTGGTAGCGACCGTGACGGCGCTCTTGAATCCGTAGGTGACGCCGCCGGCCGTGCAACTCGTGGTGCACTTGGGAAGCGACAGCGACGTGGTGCCAGGTGTCACCGAACTGACGTTGGCGGTGACCGTGGCGACCGCACCGCCGGTGTCGGCCGCGTTCGCGTACACGATGTAGTTGCCGCCCTGATGCAACCAGCCGGCGCCGTTGCTGGGCGAGGCTGCGATCGCGGCGGCGGTCACCGTGGGTGCGGTGTTGTCGACGGTGGCCGAGTACGAGATCGGCGAGCTGGTGTTGCCGATGGTGTCGGCGGCCCACACCGAGTAGCTCTTCGTGCCCTGCCCGAGCGCGGCATCGGCGGTGACCGGAGCGCTGGAGTACGCATAGGTCTTGGCGCCGATGGTGCACGATGCGACGCAGGGCGTTAGCGCGACCGAGGCGGCGCCGGCCGTCAACGACGAGATGTTCGTGTGCACCGATGCGACGCCGGTACCCGGGTCGGTGACCTGCGCGTAGACGATGTACTGGGAGCCAGCCTTGACGCTACCGCCCACCACTGTCATGCCGACGGGCGCGACGGTTGACGCGGTGACACTCGGTGCATGGAAGTCGGGGCTGGCGACGGCCGATCCCTGACCCGTCGCCGGGATACTCCAGGCCGCGATTGCCGACGGCACCACGGCAGTCAGAAGCAGGCCGGTCGCCAGAGCGACCGGCCCGCGTCCGATGACGTGGAGCCGCCGGAACATCCGGTTCCTGCTAGGCGCTGGCCGCGGTTGCAGTCAGGAACGCCGTGAACGACGCGCCCTGGCAGGCGTCGACCGCGGCACCGCTCATCGCGAGCGCGCCGGTCAGGTCGATGTTGAGCGAACCGTTGGCAGGGACGTCCCAGCCCGATCCACCGTTCGTCTGTGAGGAGAGCGAGAGCGAGGCCAGGTTGCAGCCGCTGTGGCCGCCGTCAACCGAAAAGCCCGCAGTGCCCTGACCGAGGTCAGAGCCGATCGAGGTGATGTGAACGGGGAACGGGTTCGGGTTGTTTACAGTGGTGGCGACGTCGGACGAGCCACCCGGAAACAGCGAGCTGCTCGGGGAGGCGGCCGAGAACGTCAGGTTGGCGGCGGAGCTGGCCGTGGCGGAGCCCTGGCCGGATCCGCTGACGGTCCACGCGGCATAGGCCAGCGCGCTGCCGGCCAGCACCACGACCACCGCCAGAACGATGGGTCGAGCAAGACGAGTACGCAAGATCGAGTCCTTTGGAGAGGGAGGCTGAGGTGGCATCCGCCGGGGGGTTTGGCGGCCTCAGTCGCAGTATCGGTATAGGCCAGTGATGCGAATCCCCCACTGTGGTATCCGAGAATCACCCATCCGGGTATCGAAGATCTCCGGCCGCGTGGTCGGTGGCGCCGCGCTCGTGCTAGAGCGCTCTGCCGCTCCTGCGGGGACCTGGGGCTTCGGTCTGCGTCCTGTTCCGCAGGGCCCGCAGGGCGCGCGTGTCGCGCCGCTGATGACCTTCAAAGGCTCCCATGCTGGGCCGAACCGCGTCTCCACCCTGGGACACCAAAAGGGGTAGCCGCAGGTCCGGGTACATTCGACGTGCTCAGCGAGAAGGACTGCCCGAGGTGTTAGGCAGGACGCTCTAGGCGCCGCTGCCGCCGCCCGAGTACTTGCTCGGGCACTTCGTGACCAGCGAGTCGGGGTTGGCCACGAACTGGCCGTTCGCCATGTGCCCGGTGACGATGATCCGCCGGCCCTGCTGGAAGGCATCGGGCACCGACCCGCCCGTGTAGCGCACCGGCACGGTCTGCGTTGACCCCTCGTCCTTGACCACCATCGTGAAGGGTGCCTGGGCGGTGGCGCAGTCGACGCCCTCGCAGCTGACAGCGGTGCCCGTGAGTTGCACCGTGTTCTTGGCGGCGCCGTCCTTGTTGGCGCGCAGCTGGCTGACGGTGACGACCAGCTGCCCGGAGCCGCGGGCTACCTGATAGACCAGGAACACCGCCAGCAGAGCTGCGACAGCAAGCGCGATCACCAGACGCGGAGCGGCAGTCATCGCCGTCAGCGTATCAAGGGCGTTCGCCGCTCAGACGCAGGGCGGCTCACGCCGCGGTGTCGGGCACCGCGTAGCCAAGATCGAGGCACAGCTGCCCGCGCTGCGTTTCGCGCAGGGCGTCGGTGTAGCCCTGGCCGTAGGCGGCGCGCAGGAACCACCCCAGCAGCTCCATATCGAGGTGCTCGGGGCGCAGCTCGAACAGCTCAGCCCACAGCTCGGCCAGCCGGACGTCGATCGCCATTGCCAACGTGTCTTTGCGCTCGTTTGCCATCAAATCACAGCGTAGGTGGGCGATCGGACGGAGTACCACCGCAATTGGGCTGCATCCGCAGCCTTTCGCGCCGATAGACTCGCACCATGCCCAATCTCGCCACCTGGCTGGCATTCGTCGCCACAGCGCTGGTACTGCTCCTGATCCCGGGTCCGGCCGTGCTCTACATCGTCTCGCAGAGCGTCGAGCACGGACGTCGCGCGGGCCTGATGGCCACGCTCGGCGTGCACTGCGGCACGCTTGTACACATCACCGCGGCCGCACTCGGGCTGTCGGCGATCCTGGTGTCCTCGTCGATCGCGTTCGGGGCGGTGCGCCTGATCGGCGCCGCCTACCTGATCTACCTGGGCGTCCGCACCCTGGCCGATCGCACCGCCCGCGCGCAGGCGCTCGCGCCGCGCGAGACACGGCTGGGCATGATCTTCCGCCAGGGCATCCTCGTGAACGTCACCAATCCGAAGACGGCGCTGTTCTTCTTCGCCTTCCTGCCGCAGTTCGTGAACCGAAACGGCGCGCCGATCCCCGAGCAGATCGTGGTGCTCGGCCTGACCTTCGCGGTGCTCGGCCTGATCACCGACGGCGCCTGGGCGGTTGTGGCGGGCAGCGCGGCCGGCTGGGTGAAGGGACGATCGACGGTGCGCAGCCTGCAGCGCTGGGTGACCGGCTGCATCTTCATCGGGCTGGGTGTGGCGACCGCCCTGGTCGGGTCCGAGAAGCGCTAGCCGGCGAGCGGATCCAGCACCAGGCCCTCGAAGCGTGCCAGCGCGGCCGCATCCTCGAGCAGCAGCCGGGCGTCGTCCGCCGATGGCCGCTGCCACAGCTGCTGATCGACGGCCAGGCGCCGCCCGCTGGCGCGCGACGACCACACGCCGATCGCGATGCCGGACACGGTCACCACGGACTTGATCCATCCGTCGCGCCGCACCTCACGTGCGTGCTCGCCGGGCACGGCGAACTCGCGGTGCTTCCAGCCCAGCGTGTAGGCGTCGAACGCGCCCAAAAGGCGCGGCGGCGGCTCGGCTGTGCGCCGAGCGCCGCGAATCAGCATCGCCATCGACCCGATCTCGCGCAGCTCGCCGCCGATGGCGGCAAACCCGGCGCGCGCGTCGCCCAGCGGCAAACCCGCCCACAACGCCAGGTCGGCCGGGGTGGCGGGGCCGTGGCCACGCAGGTAGCGCCGCGCCAGCTCAGCCAGCGCCCTGTCCCGGTCGGCTCCGCGCAGCTCGCCGGCCGGGCTGTTCCCCAGCCAGTCACGGGTGAGCACGAACGTCTGGCGGCCGCGCACCACCGGGCCACGCACCGTCGCCCCCGCCTGAGACGACCGGAACAGCAGGTGCACGAGCGCCTGGCCGCGTGGATCGAGGTCGCGGCCGGCCAGCATCTCGCCGATCGCGGCTCGCTCCATCGGGCCGTCGGCGAGCGCGCGCTCGATCAGGCGTACCGCCCGCTCTGCGCGACCGGGCGGAAACCCCTCCTGCAGCAGCCGCCGCGCGTTCGCCTGGCGCTGGGGCGGGGCGGTCAACCCCAGCAGCCAGGGATAGTCGTCGGGCTCGACCATGTGCAGCGTGCCGCGGCAGAGCCAGCCGATCACGACCTCGCGCCGGCCAAGGGCGTCGTTCACTCCGGCTGCCGTGATGCCGGCGCTGCGAGCGCGAACCGCCAGCCGCACGGCGCGCAGATCCTGCGCCTGCAGGGCCAGCAGCTGGCGTGGCACCTCAGCCACGCTGCGGGCGGGAGGGCCCGCCAGGAGCTGCGCGGTCGTCCGCATGCGCCGGATGCGTGCGATGTCGGTTTCGGCGGGCATGTGCCCGACAATATCCGGATGACCCACCGCGCTACGCGCCGGTCTGAGAGCCATTGGATCGATCAGCAGACCACGATCACGTGGAATGGCTCGTTCGTCGCCGTGCCCGCACCGTGGCGGCGAGTGCAACAAGCCCGCGACGGATCATCCGCTCCCTAACCCAGACCTCGGTTGAAACCGCGGGCCCAGCTCCACGGCCGCAAACACGACGAAGAAGATGGCCGTCGTCGTCAGCACCACAGCGCCGCCGGATGCCACGTTCCACCAGAACGAGATGTACAGGCCGATGACGCCGGCCGCCACGCCCAGCGCCGCGGACAGCAGCTGCATGGTGGCCAGCCGCTGGGTGAGCAGCCGGGCGGTGGCCGCGGGCGTGACCAGCATCGCCAGCACCAGGATGTTGCCGATCGCCTGCAGCGACACCACGATCGCGAGCGTGATCAGTCCCAGCAGCACCAGGTCGAGCAGGAACACCGGATAGCGCATGGCCAGCGCCATGTCGCGGTCAAAGCCGATCAGCGACAGCTCCTTGTTCAGCAGCACCGTGGTCACCACGGCGATGGCCGTCGTGCCCGCAGCCAGGTACAGGTCGCTCTGCGACACGGCCAGGATCTGGCCGAACAGGAGATCGGCCACGTCACGCTGGTAGGCGGCCAGGGTCGAGACCAGCACCACGCCCAGCGCGAACATCGCGGCAAACAGGATGCCGATAGCCGTGTCCTCGCTGACCCGCCGGCCACGGCTGACGGTGGCGATGCCGAGCGCCGTGATCAGCCCCACCACCAGCGCTCCCAGCAGGATGCTGCGGCCGAGCGCCACCGCAACCACGATGCCCGGGAACACGGCGTGCGTGAGTGCGTCGCCGATGAACGCCAGCCCGCGCAGCACCACGTAGCTTCCGAGCACGCCCGAGGCGATGCCGGTCAGCACGATCGCCATCAACGCGCGGCGCATGAACTCGAACTGGAGCGGGTCGGTCAGGTAGTGCATATCAGTGGCTGTGATGGCCCTCCGGCGCCAGGATGTGCACTCCCCCCACCACCAGCATGGCGCCGCCGTAGGCCTCCGCCAGACGCTCGGAGCTGAGCGCCTGCGCCGGCGGCCCGAACGAGATCACGCGGGTCGAAAGCAGGCACAGCAGGTCGCAGTGGGCGGCCGACCAGCCCAGGTCGTGGGTCGAGACAACGACCGTCCGGCCCTGCTCGCCCAGGCCCCGCAGCGTCTCTAGGAACGCGGCCTCGGTGGCGGCGTCCGCGCCTGACAGCGGCTCGTCCAGCAGCAGCAGCGACGCGTCCTGCATCAGCGTCCGGGCCAGCAGCACCCGCTGGCGCTGGCCTCCGGAGAGCTGGCCGATCTGACGGCCGGCCATGTGTTCCAGCCCGACCGCGCCCAGCGCCTCGCGTGCCGACCGCCGCTCCGCTGCGCCGGGGCGCCGCAGCCAGCCGGTGCGCCGGTAGCCGCCCTGCAGGGCGACGTCGAGCGCGGTCAGCGGAAAGTCCCAGGCGGCCGGGCCCAGCTGCGGCATGTAGCCGACCGGCAGCGTCACGTCGATGCTGCCGCTGCGCGGCGATAGCATGCCCAGCAGCGTCCGCAGCAGCGTCGTCTTGCCGGCCCCGTTGGGGCCGATCAGCCCGATGATGCTGCCGCGCGGCAGCTCCAGCGAGACGTCGTCCAGGGCGACGTGCGGGCCGTAGGCGACGGTGACCCTGTCCAGCAGCGCGGCGGCTGTGGCCGGCGCTGCGCTAGGCGGACTGCTCATCGGCCCCGGCACAGGCCTGGCACCGCGCGGGCAGCGAGCCCAGCGCCGCATCGAGCAGGTCGAAGCCGGCGGTGCGGGCCGACTCGCGGGCGGGCTCGAGCGCGCAGCCCTCGAGCAGCGCGGTGGCGCCGCAGTCGACGCAGACGACGTGGTGGTGGTGCCCCTGCGCGGCGCACAGCACGTAGACGGCCTCGCCGCTGCGGGTGCCGGCTTCCTCGGCCCAGCCCTCCTCGCGCCAGCGTTCCATAGTCCGATACGCAGTCGTCAGCCCCAGCCTGGGGGCGGCGTCGCGGGCAGCCGTGTGCAGCTCGCGCACGCTGAAGGCGCGGTTCATCGAGCGGCCGGCCTCGAGCAGCGCCATCCGGTTCTTGCGGTTGCGTCCCGGTTCCACGCGCCGGAACTCTACTGGGAACGGTGTCCGTTCGCAACAAACGATAGTGAAACCGGTTGTCATTATGCTAGGCTGACCGGCCCGTGCCCCACATCCGCCTGCTCACGCTGCTCGCCCTCTGCCTGCTGCCCCTGGGGTGTACCACCACCCATATCGCGAGCTCGACCCCGGGGCAGATCACCGTGGTCGCGACCACCACCCAGATGCAGGACCTGCTGCGGCACGTGGGCGGCGAGAACGTGCACCTGGTGGGCATCCTCAAGCCCAACGTCGACCCGCACGATTTCGAGCCCAGCCCCAGCACCGCGATCGCCCTGACCGGCGCCAAGCTGGTTGTCGAATCAGGCGTCGGGGTGGACAGCTGGATCGACGGGCTGGTGGCGAACGCCGTCCCCGGGACGCCGGTCTGGGTCGCGTCGCAGGGGCTGCCGCTTCGGACCGGCGACTCGTCGGAGCCGGCCGGCGACCCCCACTGGTGGCACGACCCCACGCTGTTCGAGCGGGCGGCGACCGCGCTGGGAGAGCGGCTGGCGTCGATCGACCCGGCACACGCCGATGCCTACCGCGCCAACGCCCGCGGCTACGCGACCAGGATCCGGGCGATGGACGCCGCGAACACGCGCCTGATCGCGACCGTCCCGCGGGGCGAGCGGAAGCTGGTCACCAACCACGACGCGTTCGGCTACTTCGCCGCGCACTACCGGATCACGCTGGTGGGCTCGGTGCTGCCGTCGCTCTCGACCGTGGCCCAGCCCAGCGCCAAGGACGTGGCCGACCTGATCGGCAAGATCCGAGCCGAGCACGTGCGCGCCATCTTCACCGAGTCGTCGCTGAACCCGGCGCTCGAGCAGCAGATCGCCTCGGAGGCCGGGGTCAAGGTCTACGCGAACCTGTACGGCGACACGCTGGGGCCGCCGGGGTCGCCCGGCGCCACATACATCGGGATGGAGCGCTGGAACATGCGGGCGATGGTGGCCGGGTTCCTGGGCACTCCCCCGCCCCAGGCCTGACTCACTTAGGCCGACGACGCCACGGTCGCCAGGTGCGTCGCGATCACGTCCGCGTCCGCCATGCTGACCAGCAGCCGCGCGTACTCCTCGCCGGCGACCTCCACGACCACGCCCGGGCCGTGGCCGTGCACCACGGCGAAGTCCTTGCCGAAGCCGCCCCGCCAGGTGCCCACCGCCAGCGTGCCGGGGACGCCCGTGCCGGGCGCGCGCATGCCGCGCAACTCCTGCCACACGTCGTCGACGGAGCGGGCACCCGTGACCGACGACAGCGGCAGCCGCACGTCGCCGTGCAGGCCCTCCATCTTCTCGACCGAGGATAGGTGCAGCACCAGTTCGCAATCCTCGATCTGCAGCTCCGCCATGCGCCGAGGGTAGCACCGGCCCGCTGGTTATCCTGTCGCTCCCGCCGTGACCAGCCAGCTCCAGACTCCCGCCGGAAAACCGCGCGCCCGCTCGCTGGGCGTGCCGTTCACCGGCACTCCCGGCGAGTGGAACGCGATCACCGACGTGCCCGGGGTCGAGGTCGGGTACCGCACGCTGATCGAGGGGCAGAGCGTCCGCACCGGGGTCACCGCGATCCACCCGCGCGGGCGTGACCGCAGCGCCGATCCATGCGCTGCCGGCGTGTTCTCGCTGAACGGCAACGGCGAGATGACCGGAGTGTCATGGCTCGAGGAGTCCGGCACCGTTGCGTGGCCGATCACGATCACGAACACGCACGCGGTCGGGATCGCGCACGAGGCCACCATCCATTGGGCGGTGCGCCGGTTCACGGAGCTGGAGGAACTGTGGCTGCTGCCGGTGGCGGCGGAGACGTACGATGGCTATCTGAACGACATCAACGGCGGGCACGTGAACCGGCAGGTCGTGATCGATGCGATCCAGGCGGCGGCCCCGGGGCCGATCGAGGAGGGCTCGGTCGGCGGCGGCACCGGCATGAACTGCTACGCCTTCAAGGGCGGCTCGGGCACTGCATCGCGCGTTGTCGACCTGGGCGACGGCGGCTACACGGTGGGTGCGTTCCTGCAGTGCAACTTCGGAAAGCGGGCGGGGCTGACGATCGCCGGCCAGCCGCTTGGCGCCGAGCTGGCCGACGACAACCCGATCGAGGAGACGTACCGGACGCAGCCCGGCGCCGGGTCGGTGATCGCGGTCATCGCCACCGATGCCCCGCTGCTGCCCGGCCAGTGCCAAGCGATGGCGCGGCGGGTGCCGCTGGGCCTGGCTCGCACCGGCACCAGCGGATCGCACTTCTCGGGCGACCTGTTCCTGGCCTTCTCGACCGCTAACCCGGGCGCGTTCGAGACCGGTTTCCCGGACGGCGACCCCGCCCCGTCGTCGCTGCGGTTCCTGCAGTGGAAGTGGATGGACGAGCTCTACGAGGCCGTCGTGGAAACCGTCGAGGAGGCGACCGTGAACGCCCTAGTCGCCAACGACGACATGGTGGGACGAGACGGGCACCGGTCACCGGCGCTGCCGCGCGACCGGGTGGCTGCGGTGTTCGAGGAGCGATAGCCGCGACGCGGACGAGCGCCCGCGCCACCCGCGCCGTAAGATCCCTGCCGTGACCGAGGCCATCATCGAAGGGCTGCGCACGGTGCCGATCTTCGCGACGCTTGACGACGACGCGATCACTCGCGCTGCCGCCATCGCCGGGATCGACGAGCATCCCAAGGGCTCCGTGCTGATCGAGCGCGGCCTGCCCGGCGCCGGCCTGTTCGTGATCCTCGAGGGCACCGTGGCGGTCGAGCTTCAGCACCGTACCGTCGAGCTCGGTCCGGGCGAGTTCGTGGGAGAGCTGAGCCTGCTCAGCGAGCACACCACCCGCAGCGCCCGCGTGCGAGCCGCCACTGACGTACGCGCGATCGCCATCGCCCGCCACGAGTTCGTGGGGCTGCTGCACGAGCACCCGCAGATCGCCGTGGCCATGCTGCCCTCGCTGGCGCAGCGGCTGCAGGATCTGATCGAGCACCCGGCCTAACGCCGGATGCAGGCCGGTGAGCGAGCAGCACGCACCATGCAAGCGGCTTTCCCAGTTAGCTGAGATCGGGCGCGAGGGGCGCGCGGGAGCGCACCGACCGGGGCTGAGCGCAGCCGAGCAGGAGGCCTGCGAGCTGGTCGCGACCTGGCTCGAGCAGGAAGGTCTGGAGGTCAGCTGGGACGCGTGCGGCAACCTGTACGGACGCCTGGCCGGC
>DATIOK010000141.1:0-5480 GCA_035473255.1 Gaiellales bacterium | reverse complement strand
TTGCAGTCGCTGGACCCGGAGTCGCCGGATGCGGCATAGAACGACAGTCCGGCGGCGGCCGCCAGCTGCAGCTCGTTCGACTCGGCCTGCAGGAAGGACGGTGGCAGGAAGTCCTCGCAGAGACCCCAGCTGTCGCTGACGATGTAGGTGTTCGTGGAGGCCGCGGTGTTGACCATCTGGTCGACCATCGGCAGGATCTGGGCGACGTTGTTGGGCGCCGTGTAGACCTCGACGCTCTTGAGACCGGGCGCGTTGGACAGCGCCACCTCGATGTCGAGCTCGGCCTCGATCGCCCCGCTGGTCGTGTTACTGCCGCCGTTGATGGGCCGTTTGTGCACGGGGGTGGTCAGCCCGAAGCAGGACTTGAACGATGAGATGTCGGAGGACTTGTAGTTCGAGAACTCGACCAGCGCGATCGACTCGCCGCTGCCGTCGTTGCCGCCCTCGATCAGGGAGCGGTGGCCGTACGCGGTGGCCAGGTCGCCGGGCAGGTAGCCGCCGTAGAAGTTCTTCGCTCGGGACGCGGCGGTGCAGGGCGCGGGGACGGCGGTGTGCGGCGTGAGCTCCGGCCCGGTGGCCAGGCTCTGCAGCTTGGTGGCGGTGTCCAGGCCGGTGACCGATGACACCAGCGGCGAGATCGCGGCCGGCAGCCGCACCGCGGCGTCCGGGGCGCGGAACACGTGGCCGTCTGCTCCGCGGTAGCTGGACAGGCCGACGTGGAAGGCGCGCGAGGCGGCGGCCGCGCTGCCGTGGAAGCTGAGCGTGAGCAGGCCGGAGCGTTCCAGGTGCAGACCGTGCCCGCGTAGGTAGGCGACGACGGCGGCCCGGTCGGCTGGGCTGGGCGCGAACAGCGTCCGCAGCTGGGCCGTGGTCATCGGCTTCGAGCCGCTGGAGGTGCGGGCTTTGTAGGCCAGCAGCGAGGCGTTTCGCGGCTTCAGCGACACGGTCACGTCGATCGGCCGGGTGGTCGCGGTCGGCGCAACCCGGGCCGCTCCGCGCAGGGCCGGCAGGGCGCTGCCGGGCACGGCCCGCAGGGTTGGCGTGACGGGGGGTCGGGTGCTGGCCGCGGCGGCCCCGGAGCCGGAAACGAGCACAAGCATCGAGAGCGCGGCAACCAGTGGCCGCGAGAGGGGAATCAGCATCCCCCTCATTCTGGCGGCAGCGGCCCGGATTGTCCAACGTTCGCTCTGTGCCTCCAACGGCCGTCCAACCCGGGTGTTTCGACGCGAACCTACACGCCCAGCTGTCGCAGTAGCGCCCGGTTGTGTGCCTGGTCGTCGGCGATCATCTCGACCGTCTGGCCGGGCTGGATGAAGCGGTCCTGCTCGACCACAAGCCACGAGTCGTAGTCGCTGCCGCGCAGCCGCTCGAGCACCGCCGGCAGGTCGACGCTGCCCTCACCGAAGCGGCAGAAGACGCCGCGGCGCCAGGCCTCGCGCAGGCCCAGACCGCCGGCGCGGATCTGCTCCATCACGGCGCCGTCGACGTCCTTCAGGTGCACGTGGCTGACCAGTTCGCCATAGGTGTCCAGGAACGCCAGCGGATCGCCTCCGCCGAACGCGGAGTGTCCGCTGTCGAAGCAGAAGCCGATCAGCGATGCGTCCATTCGCTCGGCGAAGCGATCGATCTCGCGCGGCGTCTCCACGTAGGTGCCACCGTGGTAGTGGAAGGCGGCGGTGTACCCGCGCTCCTGGCAGCGCTCGGCGGCGCGGTGCGCGTTTGCGACCAGCAGGTCGAACCGGGCCTCGCCCAGCCATGTCCCCGGCAGCTGCTCGATGCGCCCCGCCCCCGCCACCCTATCGGGCTCGCTGAACGAGTCGGAGACCAGTACGACGGGACGCTCACCGTCGTTCGGGGTTGTCTCATCGAGGATGCTGAGCGCCTCGTCCAGGAAGGCGAAGTCCTCGTCCATGTGCTCGCGCCGGGACAGCCGCATCGGCAGGAACGACCCCACCAGGCTGAGGCCGCGCTCCGTCAGCGCCGCCGCGGTTCCCTGCGCGTCGCCGAAGTAGCCGGGCGGGCCTAGCTCGGTGCCCTCGTACCCGGCGTCCACCATGGCGTCCAGTACGGCCACGGGGTCGGGCAGGCCGGCGTCGTCGGCGGTCAGCTCGAAGATGCCGAACGAGACCGGCGCAGAAGCGACCTTCATGCTGATTCCTTTCCGGTCAACGGCACCCGTGGGTCCCGCTCCATGTCGGCCCAGGTGTCGCGCGTCCAGGCCAAGTCGGGGTCATCCTCGGCGGCCATCGACCGCCGCTCTGCGGCCAGCGCGTTCAGGTAGTAGCCGTGGTAGCCATGGGCCGCGCAGAACGGGTGGTAGCCGCGCGGCACCAGCACCACGTCGCCGTCGCGCACCGTCCACGTTTCGTCGAGGCGCCCGTCGCGGGTGTAGAGGCGCTGCACGCCGAACCCCTCAGGCGCGGCGAAGCGGTAGGCGTACACCTCCTCGAGGTCGTTCTCGATCGGCAGCCGCTCCAGCTCGTGCTTGTGCGGCGGGTAGGAGGACCAGTTGCCGGCCGGCGTCGACACCTCGACCACCAGCAACCTGTGTGCGGCGAACTCGGGCGGGATGATGTGCGTGATCTGGCGGGTGGCGTTCCCCGACCCGCGCACCTCGACCCGCATCGACGCACCCGAGATCGGCTGAAGCGCGCCCGCCCGGTCGCTGTCGGCGCGCGCGGCGCAGCGCGCCACCCAGCCCTCTCCCTCGACCGTGCACGCGGTGCCGGGAGGCAGGTACAGCGCGTCGGGCAGCGCGTCGAACGGCGTCTGCCGTGCGCCCAGGTCGAATTGCTCGCCGGCGACCGTTGCCGAGAGCCGGCCGCCCAGGTTGACCAGGCAGACCTCGTCCGGACCGGTGTCGATGCCAGCCGAGCCGGCGACCGTGGTGGAGCTGTAGGACAGCCATCTCCATCCGGCCGCAGCGGGCGTCACCGGCGGTGCGGGGTTTCGCAGCAGCAGGTCGAGCGTCACGACAGATCTCCCTCGGTTGGCATTGCGATGGAGCAGCCCAGGCGCGCGGCCACGTGCGCACCGGCTCGGTTGGCCACGGCCGCAGCCGCCGCGGGCTGATCGCCCTGCAGCAGACGCCAGCCGAAGGCGGCGGCAAAGGCGTCGCCCGCGCCGAGGCCGTTCACGACCTCGACCGGATGGGGCGGCACCACCACCGGCTGCTGCCCGGCGACGTACACCGTCACGCCGCGGCCGCCGTGCTTGTTGGCGACGACGCCGACGCCCAGATCGAGCAGCCGGGACGCGTCCGGCGCGCCCACCGCGGCGATCAGCTCCTCGTCGGAGCCGAGCACCACGCCGGCATGGCGTGCGGCGTCGGGCATGCAGGCGGCGTAGTCGGCCGGGTCGTCCCACAGCACGGCCCGCCAGTCCAGATCGAGCACGGTGATGCCGGCACCGCCGGCCCGCGCCTCCAGCAACGACTGGGTGGCAAGGCGGGACGGCTCGATGGCGAAGCCGGTGCCGCTGGCGTAGGCCAGCGGCACCGCGGCCAGGGATTCCAGGTCGAGCGACGAGACCGTCAGCTCCCAGTCGGGACAGGTGGGCGTGCGGTAGAAGGTGATCGGGAAGTTGTCGGGCGGCCACGCCTCGCAGAAGGCGAGGGCGGTGCGCAGCGTGGGGTGGGTGCCCAGCCAGCGACAATCCACACCCTGCGTGGTCAGCCAGTCGCGCACGTAGCGGCCGTGGCCGTCGTCGCCCACGGCCGAGACGATCGCGGTGCGCACGCCCAGGCGGGCAAGCCCGGTGGCGACGTTGCCGGCGAACCCGCCGACGTACTTGTGGAAGCCCTCAACCCGCTCGAGCGGCACCCGCAGCTGCATCGGGTAGAGGTCGACGCAGACGCGGCCCATCACCACCGCCTCCAGCTCCGTGGCGCGCATGAGCGCACGATACGTCAATGGTTGAAACGTTTCAACCCACGGTGACAAGCCGCTGGAGGAGTCCCACCAGCGGATGGTGGGCGATCTGGCGGCCGAGTTTGGCCGTGGCTGTCAGGTTCCGCGCGCGCCGGCTTGACATCCTCGACGTCGAGGCAGAAGATACGCGACCAAGTTGAAACGTTTCAACAGCGACCGTTCGGAGCTCTAACTGCGGATCGGCGTGTTCAACGACGGGTTGGCCCACCTCTCGCGAGCGGACGCCTTCGCCTGGTGTGCCGATCAGCAGCTGGCCGCGATCGAGATGGGCGTCGGCGGCTGGGCCAAGGCGGCCCACCAGCTGCCGCTCGACCAGCTGCTGCGCGAGCCCGGTGAGCGCGACCGGCTGGCCGGCGAGCTGGCCGAGTACGCGCTGACGCTGTCCTGCGTGAATGCGGCCGGGAACCCGTTGCACCCCGACCCGGCCGTCGGCCCCCACCACGCCGCGCTGCTTCGCGGGGCGGTGGAGCTGGCCGCGCTGCTGGGCGTCGAGCGGGTGGTGACGATGAGCGGCTGCCCGGGGGGCCGCGACGGTGGCCCCAGCCCGGTGTTCGCCCCCTGGGCCTTGACCCCGGACGACGAGCCGCTCTGGAACTGGCAATACGAGCAGCGGCTGGCGCCGTTCTGGAAGGAGCTGGGCGCGTGGGCGCGCGCGATCGCGCCGTCGGTGCTGATCTGCCTCGAGCTGCACGCCGGCGCGTCCGCCTACAGCCCCGGCGGCTACCTGCGGATCGCCGAGGCCGGCGGTGACAACGTGCGCGTGAACTTCGACCCCAGCCACTTCTGGTGGCAGGGCATCGACCCCCTGCGAGTGCTCGATCAGGTCGGCGACCGGGTTGCGTTCAGCCACGGCAAGGACACGCTGTTGCACCCCGACCGGATCGCCGACCATGGCGTCTTTGACTTCCGGTTCCCGGTCGATCCCGACATCGCTCCCTGGCACTTCGCCTCGGTCGGCGGCGGCCGCGACGTGGACGAGTGGTCGCGGCTGCTGGCCGCGCTGCGCTCGACCGGCTACGACGGCGACGTCTCGATCGAGCACGAGGACCCCCGGGTCGACGCCGAGCAAGGCATCCGTGAGTCGCACGCGGCGCTGCAGGCCGCGCTGGCCGAGGTGCCCGCGTGAGCGCCACAATGCGCGACGTGGCCCGCCGCTCGGGCGTGTCGGTCGCGACGGTCTCAAACGTGCTGCACAACACCGCGCCGGTTGCGGAGCCCACGCGGTTGCGCGTGCTGGAGGCGATCGAGCAGCTCGGCTACCGGCAGAACGAGGTGGCGCGGTCGCTGAAGCGCCAGACCACGCACACACTGGGCGTCTCGATCCCGGATGCGCTCAACCCCTTCCACGCCATGCTGGCGCTTGAAGTCCAGCGGCGCGCACACCGCGACGGGTTCGCGGTGCTGGTGGCCGAGACCGAGAACGATCCCGAGACCGAGGTGGCGCAGGTGCGGGCTCTGGTCGGTCGGCGCGTGGACGGGGTCATCTTCCCGGCCGTGACGGCAAAGTCGGCCATCCCCAGCGAGCTGCTCGACCGCGGCATCCCGGTGGTC
>DATIOK010000140.1:0-20308 GCA_035473255.1 Gaiellales bacterium | reverse complement strand
ATGAGGAGGGTGTCATGCAGCGGAACGCATGGAGCGGTTGGATCTCGTTCGCCGGGTGGCTGATGGTGATCATCGGATCGATTGACGCCGTTGAGGGTCTGATCGCAATCATCAGAGGTACGTATTACGTGGTGTCACCGCAGCAGATCATCGTGTTCGACCTCAAGACATGGGACGGATCACGCTGGTGTGGGACATCCTCGTAGCGCTTGTCGGAGTCGGCTGCTCTCGGGGTCGAGCTGGGCGCGTTGGGTGGCGATCGTGGCCGCCAGTCTCAGCTTCGTCGTGCAGCTGGTCTTCATCGGTAGCACGCCGTATGTATTGTGGGGGTTGTCCGTCCTGGCACTGACGGTCGTCGTGCTCTACGGCCTGATCGTACGTTGGGATGAGGCTACCGCGACTGGCTAGATTGCTGTTAGCTCTGACCGAGGGACTGACCGACCAGGCGGAACTGTTGCCCGGCGAATGAGAGGCCGAGCGAACGCGTGCCCGCTACCTCCAGCCGAAGCACGGCTCGCAGGCAGACGACCTGCTGCTGCCACGTGGCGCTCTCGTACAGGCACCGTACGATTCGCTGCTGCACCTGTTGCAGCCCTGGAGCCAGGTACCTTTGCTGGGGTTTCTGGCGAGGTGGGTTGTCGTCGGAGCGGGGCGGCGGCGGTGTGTTTGTCCGCGCCGAGACATGGCCGGTGTGCGTCCGGGTCGTTGCCGCCTGGTGGGAAGCGTCGAACCCCCGGCCGGATACCCAGCCGGCCGCGACGCCCACAGCGAGGCCGACCAGCACGGCCGCCACATAACGCACCCGGAACATCACGCGCGAGCGTACACCACAGGTCGTGCTGGGGCTGAAGGCCGGAGTCCGGCGGGTCCGCGAGCTTGAGCGTGGCGGCGCTATGTCATACTTTCTCGGGCGACTTGACGCCTGCGAGTTCGCCGGGCATTCCGGTGAGTTCGCGGCAATCGGGTCGCTGTCGGACCTCGAGGACCTGCTATGACCGGCGCCCCCGACACCACCACGGAGGTCGACATACTCCCGCCCTACGCACGTGAGGCACTCGACGTCGTCGCATCGGCGCGTTCGGATGCCGACTCCGGCCTGACCGGCGCGGAGGCGGCAGAGCGGCTCGCCCGGCTGGGTCCCAACCAGATCACCGGCGAACCGCCGCCCTCCGTGTGGGAGGTGGCAGGAGCCCAGCTGCGTGACCCGATGAACATCATGCTGATCGCGGTCACCATCGTCAGCGTGGTGATCGGCCAGGTGTCGACCGGCATCATCGTCGCCCTGCTGATCCTGCTGAACGTGGTGCTCGGCTCGCGCCAGGAGCTGAAGGCGCGAGCCAGCATCGATGCGCTGGCGAGCATGCAAGTGCCGCAGGCGCGGGTGGTGCGAGACGGCTCGGTGGCGCTGGTGCCGGCCCTCGACGTGGTGCCCGGCGACATCGTCCAGGTGGAGGCGGGCGACATCGTCCCCGCGGACGGGCGCATCATCCACTCGGCGACGCTGGAGACGCAGGAGGCAGCACTGACCGGGGAGAGCGCGCCGATCGGCAAGTCGGCGACGACTCTGGCGGGCGCTGAGATCGCGCTGGGCGATCGCACCAACATGCTGTTCCAGAACACGGCGGTGACCCGCGGTACGGGCGCGATGGTCGTGACCGCCACCGCGATGCAGACCGAGATGGGCCAGATCGCGACGATGCTGTCGTCGATCAGCCGCACGCGCTCGCCGCTGCAGAAGGAGCTGGGATCGCTCACGAAGGTGCTCGGCATGGTTGCCTGGGGCGCGGTCGCGTTCATCGTGATCGTCGGCGTCGCCCGCGGAGAGGAGTTCAAAGACGTGCTGTTGCTGGGCACCGCGATGGCGATCTCGGCGATCCCGACCGGCATGCCTGCGTTCGTCTCCGGCCTGCTGTCGATGGGCGCCAGGCAGCTGGCCGACTCGCGGGCGGTGGTCAAGAACCTCACCGATGTGGAGACGCTCGGCGCCACCAGCGCGATCAACACCGACAAGACCGGCACGCTGACGATGAACGAGATGATGGTGTCGGTGATCTACGCGGCCGGCGCCTGGTTCCACGTCGAGGGCGAGGGCTACCGCAAGTCCGGGGCGATCACCGCAGTCGCCGGCCGGCCGGTGCCGGACTTCACCAGGCTCGGCCTGGGGCTGGCGCTCGACAGCGATGCCACCGTGGGCAACGACGGCGCGGTGGTTGGCGATCCGACCGAGGCCGCCCTGGTCGTGCTGGCGGCGAAGCTGGGGGTCGACACCGAGGAGACGCGCCGCACCTACCCGCGCATCGCCGAGGTGCCGTTCGACTCCGACTACAAGTTCATGGCGACGTTTCATCGCGTCACGCTGGACGGTGCCGAGCACGTGATCGAACTGGTCAAGGGCGCCCCGGACGTGGTGCTGGCACGCTGCAGCGAGTCGGGCGGGCCGCTCAGCGGCTCGCAGCAGCCGATCGAGCAGACCCGAGCCGGGATCGAGGTGGCGAACGAGCGGATGGGCGAGCAGGGTCTGCGGGTGCTGGCGTTCGCAGCCCGGCTTGTCGGCGACGGCGAGCTGCAGGCGATGGAGGACGACCCGATGACGCTCACCACCGAGCTGTCGTTCGTTGCCATGGTCGGCATCATCGATCCGCTACGGGCCGAGGCAAAGGCGGCGGTGCAGACGGCGCTCGGCGCCGGCATCGATGTGCGCATGATCACCGGCGACCACGCCGTCACCGCCCGTGCCATCGGCGAGACGCTCGGCCTCGGGCCTGGCGCGATCAGCGGCGCCGAACTGCAGGCGCTCTCGGACGATGAGGTGGTGCGGCGCCTGCCCGAATTGCACGTATTCGGCCGCGTCACGCCCCAGGACAAGCTGCGCCTGGCGCGGCTGATGCAGGAGCAGGGTCTCATCGTCGCGATGACCGGCGACGCGGTCAACGACGCGGCGGCGCTCAAGCAGGCCGACATCGGGGTCGCGATGGGCAGTGGCAGCGAGGTGACCAAGCAGGCCGGCCGCATGATCCTGACCGACGACAACTTCGGCACGCTGGTGCACGCCGTCGAGATCGGCCGCAGGGTCTACGAGAAGGTCGTGTTATACGTCCGGTACCAGATGACCCAGCTGCTGGCGCTGGTGTTCCTGTTCCTGGCCGCCACCGCCTTCGACGTCAATCATGGCGTCGCGCTGACGCCGCTGATGGTGCTGTACCTGCTGGTCTTCGTGACGGCATCGGGCGTCGTGGTGATCGCAGTCGACCCCGGTGCGCGGGACGTGATGCACCGCCCGCCGCGCGACCCCAGCCTGCCGATCACCAACCGGCAGGCGATCACGCTGTGGGTCATCTACGCCGCCACCCTCTTCATCGCCGCCATGATCCCGCTCGTGGCGGGCCCCGACGACCCGCGCACCGATGTCGCGACGGCGTCGCTGACCATGACCTTCGTCGTGATGGGGCTGGGCACGATCTTCAACGCTCTCACCAACCGGCGAGACCCGGCCGGCGGCCTTGACCCGCCGCTCTTGAAGGCGCTCGCGATCTCGCTGTTCCCGCTCGCCATGGTGGTGCTGGCAACCGAGCTGCCGGGCTTCCAAAAAGGGCTGCTCACGACCTCGCTGACCGGCCATGAATGGCTGGAGTGCTTCGGCCTGGCCGCGCTGCTGCCGTTGGTCGTCGAGACCAGCAAGTTCCTGCGCCGCCGCGCCGCCCCGGAGACCTCGCTGCTCGACGCCCAGCGGGCGGTCGCGCCCGGACGCGCGGTCGATGGGCACACCACGCCTGAGTAGTCAGAGCCTCCGCGCAGTCGTCGGGCCGGTGCGACCGGTCAGCCGGGCGAAGACGATCAGGTTGTCGTCGTAGTGGCCGGTGGTCGGGTCGAAGTGGCCGGCGCAGGTGATCAGGCGGAGTCCGGGATAGGGGAGCGGTCCGTAGACGAGCCCGGTCGGGAAGCTGATCTTGGGGTAGACGGCGGTGGTGGTCACGCGGTAGCGGTCGGTGACCCCGTTCCGGTGGGTCACGAGCACGTCCTGGCCGGGCACGAGCTCGTGGAGACGTCCGAACACGCCCTCCTTCCCACCCCAGTCGACGTGACCGACGATGACTGCGGCGCCGCGTCCGCCCGGTGCCGTGCCGCCGCTCCACCAGCCGGCGTCGGTGGCGTTGGTCGGCACCTGCAGCGTGGAATCGCTGTTCAGGTCGAGGCTGACCACGCTCGCGTCGACGCCGATCGCCCGCACGCGCACGCGCATGCCCGTGCGCATCAGGTGGACATGGTTGCTGGTTGGCAGGATCGGAGTGGTTCGAGCCGGGTGACCGGCGGCGGTCTCTGCCGAATTGCCGGCAGGAGCGGGGCCGCCGCCTGGAAGAGCGGCTGCGACCGTCGCGGCGACGACCAGGCCCAGCGCGGATCCGCCCAGCAGTCGCCACCGCAGCCGCCGTGTCCACAGCCAGCGCGGGAGTCCGTACGAGACGACCACGACGCCGACTCCGACGAGCTCCTGCAGCCGCCATCGGCGAACCCTTACAACCAGCGCCAGCGCGAAGGCCAGCACTCCTGCCAGGCCGCCGAACGCGGCCAGCCCCTCGCCCCGCACGGTATGGCCGGCCGGCGCCGAGCGGCCGCCGGTCTGCACGCCGCCGACCGGCACTCCGCCGTTGCCGTCTCCGCCGTTGCCGCCGGTCGCCGGCGGCGGCGCCACCGTTGGGATGATGACGGTCGAAGGGTTGGACTGGGCAGAGGCGCCGCCGCTGACGCCGACGCCGGTCGCCGTGGCGGTGTCGATCACCTGGCCGGCCTCCACGTCCGCCTGGCTGACCGTGTAGGTCTGGTCGGCCGTGCAGGTCAGCGAATCGCCGGGGGAGAGCCCGGGCGCTGCCGGGTCCGGGCAGCTGACCGAGCCGAGCGTCGGGTCGTCGACCGCGACCGATGTCAGGTCGACGTTGCCCACGTTGGTGACGAGGTAGGAGTAGCTGATCGTGTCGCCGCGCCGGGCTCCCGTCTGGTGGGAGGCGGGCGACACCGCACCGTTCTTAGCGACAGCGACCAGCGGCGTCGCCGGCGCCGTAGGCATGGTTGCTGTCGCCGGATCGGACGCGCCGGAGGTGCCGCCGATCACCCCCGTGCCGGTGGCTGTCGCGGTGTCGGTCACGAAGCCGGCGTCGACGTCTGCGGTGGTCACGGTGTGGGCGTTGTCGGCGGTGCAGATGACCGAGCTGAGCGGAGCCAATGGCGGCGACGGTGTGGGACAGGTGACCTGGCCGATCGCCGGGTCGTCGACCGTTACCGCAGTCAGGCTGACGTTGCCCGTGTTGGTGACGAGGTAGGCGTAGTGGATGGTGTCGCCCACCGTGGCGCCGAGCTGGTCGCCGGCCGGGTCGACGGTCGCGAGCTTGTCCAGCGAGACCGAGACCACCGTCGCAGCCGGGATCGTCACGGTCGACGGATCGGAAGGTGGTGAGTCGCCGCCGCGGACTCCGGTGCCGGTGGCGGTTGCCGTGTCGGTGACCTGGCCGGCATTGACCTCGTCCTGGGTGACGGTGTGCGCTGTGTCGGCTGTGCACGTCACCGAATCGCCCGGCCCCTGGGACGGCGACGGCGTTGGGCAGGTGACCGGCCCGCCCGTGGGATCGTTGACCGTGACCGATGTGAGGCTGACGTTGCCGGTGTTCGTCACGAGGTAGGAGTAGGCGATGGTGTCATCGACCAGCACGCCGCCCTGATCGGCTGAGGGCGAGACGGCACCGCTCTTCACGATCGAGACCTGCGGGGCGCCGTCCACCGCCGGGATCGTGACCGTCGCCGGGTCTGACCGCGGGCTGGTGCCACCCGCTTCTCCGACCCCGGTGGCGGTGGCGGTGTCGGTCACCTCGCCGGCATCGAGGTCGTCCTGCGTGACGGTGTGCGGCGCGTCGGCGGTGCAGGTCAGTGAGCTGCCCGGCGCGAGCCCGGGTGGCGCCGGTGTGGGGCAGGTGACGGAGCCGATGGCCGGGTCATCGACCGCCACCGACGTCAGGTTGACGTTGCCGATGTTGGTGACCAGATAGGTGTAGTGGACGGTGTCGCCCAGCTCGGCGGCGTCCTGATCAGCCACGGGAGAGACGTGACCCAGCTTGTGGATCGCCACCTCAGGCGCGGGCGGCTCTGTCTGGATGATCTCGGTCGACGGATCCGACGGAGGGCTGGTGCTGCCGGTACCGCCCTCGCCGGTCGCGGTGGCGGTGTCGGTCACCGACCCGCGTGCGACATCGGCTGCGGTGACGATGTAGTCGCTGTCGGCGTTGCAGGTGACCGACGCTCCGATGCCGAGCCCGGGTGGCGCAGGCGTCGGGCACGTGACGGAGCCGAGCGTCGGATCGTCGACTGCGACCGAGGTCAGGACGACGTTTCCGATGTTCGTCACCAGATAGGTGTAGGAGATGGTTTGGCCCGCACGCAGAGGGCTTCCGAACCCGCCTGACGCGACTCCGGTCTTGATGATCGACACTAGCGGCCGCGGACTCTCGGTCGGCGTTGTCGTCGAAGACGGCGGCGAGTGGCTCGCCAGGGTCGTGCCCGGCGGCACCCCGCTTGCGGTGGCCGTGTTCGTGACCGACCCGGCCGCCTCGTCGGCCGCGGTGACCGTGTAGACGTTGTCCGCGGTGCAGGTCTCCGATTCGCCGGTTGCCAGGGTCGGATCCGGGCACGTGATCGATCCGGCGGTCGGGTCGGAGACGCTGATGCTCGACAGCGGCAGGACACCGGTGTTGGTCACCGTGAACGTGAATGCGATCGTGTCCCCGGCGTCGGTGAGGCCGTTGCCGTTCACGTCGGTGGGCACCTCCGCGTTCTTCTGCAGGGCGATCCGTACGGGCTCGGACGTGTTCGTGATCGTGCAGTCGACGAAGTCGCCGATGCCCACCGTGACCGTCGCGGAGCGTCCGATGTCCCCGGACGGGAGCGCCGGATCGGAGGCGCCGTTTCGCGTACACGACCACGACTCCGTGTAGTTCGATGGAAGCCCGGAGGTGATCTGCTCTGCGAACGTGAAGCTGGAACCGACATCGCTGGTGAGGACGGTGATCGGGCCGGTCGAAGCCGTGTTTGCCGTGCCCGTGTTGGCCGAGCCGAGCAGGTCGTTTGACGGCAGCGAGTGGATGCTGACCCCAAACGCGTCGGACGGATCGATCCTGCTCGTCACCTGCTTGTTCAGTTGGACGGTGGACACGAGCACCCCGAAGGCGACGCCCTGACGACCTCCTCCAACCATCTCTTGTGCGATCGAGCTTGGCGCCTGAGCGGCCAGCATCGGCGTTCCAGTCTTCGTGTTCGATACCGATGCGGTACACGTGACCGTCTTCGTGCCGACTCCGGTCAGCGCCGAACCCGAGTTGCACGCGTTCCCAACCGGTTCCAACAGCGTGAACGGCGTGTTCGCCGTCCACGTTATGGACTCTTGGCGGTCCGTCGATTCCGCGTCCGCGCCCACGAACGCGTAGCCCGTCTCGGGCACGCCACCTGGTCCGGTCACCGTGATCCCGTCCAGCGTCGCAGTGGTCGTGGTACCGCGCGTCGTCTGGTCCAGCGCCGGCCGCCCGGAAACGCCGGTGTAGTGGCCGTTGTTTCCCAGGAACGAATCCACGAATGTCGGGAAACTGGTCGCCGCCACCGGCCCTCCGGACACGTGCAGGTTGAACCTGATCGTGTAGCCGCCGGGGAGCGTCACGGTCATGGGCTGGCCGGCCGGTTTCGACGCCGCGGTCGGGTTGTACGCGGAAAGGTCCAGCCAGCAGAGCGTGCTTGCAAACGTCCCCGTCCCAGCCTGCGCGAAGCTGCACCCGGCAGGCACAACCGGCGCCGCGGCGGAAGTCGCCGGGCTTCGGGTAGGAGTCGCCGCGGCGCTGGCGATCCGCTCTATGCTGAGGACCAAGCACGCGCAGGCCGCCACGCGCAAGGCCAGTCCCCATTCCGTTGACCGTGGGCCCACACCCACCCCGATTCTGCTCCCCATGCGCCGTTTGCCACGTGGCGCGCGTGCTCGACGCTAGCACCGCTCGGATGCGCGGGCAACCCGGGCCCCGTGGGCCACTCCGCCTAGACTCGTGGGCCAGGGCCCGATCCCGACGCCAAGGAGACGCACATGCAGCTGACCAGAAACAGCATCGAGACCGCCCGCGGGCCGTCCGACTGGTTCACCGGAGCGGTCTACATCGACGCGGTGGCGGCCCCCTCGGCGGGCTCACGCCTGAGCGCGAACAGCGTCCACTTCACGCCCGGCGCCCGCACCGCCTGGCACACCCATCCCAACGGGCAGACCATCTTCGTGACCGAGGGCATCGGCCGGGCCCAGCGCCGCGGTGGCCCGGTCGAGGAGATCCGCCCGGGAGACCGCGTCTTCTTCGAGCCGGGGGAGGAACACTGGCACGGTGCCGCTCCCGACCGCTTCATGACCCACCTCGCGATGCTCGACGTCGACGAGGCGGGCAACAACGCCACCTGGAACGAGCACGTCAGCGACGCCGAGTACTCGGTCGCGCCGGCTTCGCGCTAGAGGCGAGCGGCCAGCACGATCAGCAGCGCCAGCATCATTGCGGCGATCAGGGCGCCGCGGGAGAGGCGGGTCAGCCAGCGTCCGGCGTGGTAGCGGGCGACCTGCCCGCCGACCGCGATCACCCGGCCGCTCGTCAGCGCCTCCAGCGGAGCGGCCGGGACGTCATGCACAGCCCGCTCCTGCCAGACTCGGATCATCTGCTCGGCCTCGCGCCGGTCGCTTCGGCGGTAGAACGGCAGCCGGCGCCGGCGGTCGATCCAGTAACCAAGTGCGTCCAGCGTCTCGGCCGGCCGCGGCCGCAGCAGCTCCGACACCTCAGGGCCCTGATCGGCGTGCCACGAGCGGGACTCGCGCAGCAGCGGCGCGACGATCGCGGCCATGCCCGCCAGCCGGTATCCGATCTTTGCGTACCTGATCACGACACCAGGAACGGTAGCGCGTGGAATCACCTTCTAGTGGTACGCGTGCATCACGGCATGGCCGCGGCCGCGGCCGATCAGCCAGCGGTTGACCGGGACGGTGAGCACGAACGCGACCGCCAGCGACGCCGCCAGGCTCCACCAGAACACGCCGTCCGCGAGGCCGGCGGCGAGCGCGCCCGGGACGGCGATGATGAACAGGTTGTCGACGATCTCCATGGTGGTGATCGACACCGTGTCCGAGGCGAGGGCCAGCCGCGTGGCCCGGCCCAGGCTCATTACGGCCAGCAGCGGGCGGATCGTCAGCCCGTACCCGAACGTGAACGCCAGCACGATCGAGAGCACGATCGAGGCCGCGTTGCCGAGCCCGATCGCGGTCGCGATTACCATGCCCAGCACCTCCCCGATCGCACAGCCGGTGAGGCAGTGCAGCGTCGCCGCCACGGCCAGAAGCCAGACTTCCCGGCCATTTGCCGGAGTGTGGTCGTGAGCCATTCCATGTGCCGGATCCATCCTCACATCCCTCCCCGGCGTTATACCGCAGTCGAGGTGAGGCGCTCCTCCCGTCGAAGTGGCCGGTTCTCCACTGCCGTTTCGGGCTGAGAATGGCATCATGTACGTACCGGAGCCGGTTTTCCGGGCCTTTTCGAGCTTCGAGGGGAGGTGATCGGATATGCGGAAGAAACTAACCCGGCTGACCCAGCCGATGGTGCGCGAGGGCGGCGCGCTGCGACCCGCCACCTGGGACGAGGCGCTCGATCGAGCCGCCGCTGGTTTCGATGCGGTGCGCGCTGCCGGCAACCCGAATGCGTTTGGGCTGTTCAGCTGCTCCAAGGCGACCAACGAGGTGAACTTCATCACCCAGAAGTTCACGCGCGTCGTCATGGGCACCAACAACATCGACAGCTGCAACCGGACTTGACACGCACCCAGCGTCGTCGGTCTGGCGACGGTGTTCGGGGCCGGGGGCGGTACCAGCTCCTACCGGGAGGTCGAGGAGACCGATCTGATCTTCCTGTGGGGCTCGAACGCTCGTGAAACCCATCCGATCTTCTTCCATCGCGTGCTGAAGGCCGTGAACAACGGCGCGCGCCTGTTCGTCGTCGATCCCCGCCGGACCGGCTCCGCCCAGTGGGCCGACACCTGGCTCGGCCTCGACGTGGGCAGCGACGTCGCGCTCTCAAACGCGATGGCGCGCGTGATCATCCACGCCGGCCTGCACAACCGCCAGTTCATCGATCGCGCCACCACCGGCTTTGAGGAGTACGCCGCCAGCGTCGAGCCCTACACGCTGGAGCGGGCCGAGCGCGACACCGGCATCCCGGCCGACGCGATCCGCGAGTCGGCGCTCGCCTATGCCCGTGCCGACAGGGCCATGATCTGCTGGACGCTCGGCATCACCGAGCACCACAACGCGGTGGACAATGTGTTCGCGCTGATCAACCTGGCGCTCTTGACCGGCCATGTCGGCCGCTACGGATCGGGCCTGAACCCGCTGCGCGGCCAGAACAACGTGCAGGGCGGCGGCGACATGGGCGCCATCCCCAACAAGCTTCCCGGGTTCCAGGACGTCGAGTCGGACCACGAGGCCCGGGCCCGGTACGAGGCCGCCTGGAACACGACCATCCAGCCGAAGTACGGCTGGCACCTGACGCAGATGTTCGAGGCCATGGAGCGCGGCGAGCTGCGCTCGCTGTACGTGGTCGGCGAGAACCCGGCGCAGTCCGAGGCCGACGCCGCCCACACGCTGCACCTGCTCGAGAGCCTCGACCACCTGGTCGTCCAGGACATCTTCCTGACCCGCACGGCCGAGCTTGCCGACGTCGTGCTGCCCGCATCCGTCAGCTGGTGCGAGGCCGAGGGCACGGTCACCAACAGCGAGCGCCGCGTGCAGCGCGTGCGCAAGGCGCTCGACCCGCCCGGCCAGGCCCGCGACGACATCGAGATCGTTGTCGAGATCGCCCGCCGGATGGGCCACGAGTGGAGCTACGGTGGCCCCGAGGATGTGTGGACCGAGCTGCGGTCGCTGTCGCCGATGCACCGCGGCATGACGTACCCGCGGCTGGCCGAGCTGGGGGGCATCCAGTGGCCGTGCTGGGACGAGCAGCACGAGGGCGAGCTGTTCCTGCATGCGCGGCTGTGGGACGAACCGAAGGCGAGCGGCGAGCCGGCCCCGTTCAACGTCGTCAACAACGTGGCGCCGGTGGACGAGCTGTCGGACGAATTCCCGATTCGGCTGACGACCGGGCGCCGCCTGGACTCCTACAACACGGGCGTGCAGAGCGGCGGCTACAGCTCGCCGCTGCGGCGCGGGGAGTCGCTCGACCTGTCGCCGGAGGACGCGGCGCGCCTGGCCGTCGCCGACGGGGAGCAGGTGCGCGTCAGCTCGCGCCGCGGGTCGGTCGAGGCGCCGGTGCGGATCGATTCGTCGCTACGCCCCGGCCTGGCCTTCATGACGCTGCACTTCCCGGACGAGGTGGAGACGAACATCCTCACGATCGACGCGACCGACCCGAAGTCCGGCACCGCCGAATTCAAGGCCACCGCGATCCGGGTGGACAAGCTCAGCGCACCGGACGCCGAGCAGCAGACCGCCGCCGGCGCCAACGTGGCGGCCCGCTAGCCGATGGACCTGCGCCTCACGAACCAGGAGCCGACGGAGGCAGAGCGCGCGGCGGTCGACTCGGTGCTGGGGCCGCCGGACTCGGCCTGGGTCGGTGGCGACCGGGGAGACGACGGCCACGCCGCACACGGCGGCCACGCCGCCCGGGCGCAGCGCCACCTGCTGCTGCCGGTGCTGCACGCGCTGCAGGGGAGGGTCGGCTGGATCAGCCAGGCCGGGCTCGGCTACGCCTGCCGCCGCCTGACGGTGCCGCCGGCCGAGGCCTACGGCGTGGCCAGCTTCTACGCGCTGTTCGCGCTGGAGCCGCGGGCGCCGGTGGTCGCACACATCTGCACCGACATCGCCTGCATGTGCAGCGGCAGCGGCGAGCTGGTGGCGGAGCTCGAGCGCACGATCGGGCCCTCCGGTGAGCGCCCATCGAACGGCTCGGCGATCTGGCTGGAGAGCCCCTGCCTGGGCCTGTGCGAGCAGGCTCCGGCGGTGCTGGTCACCAGAGCGGGCGAGACGCCCGGCGACCACTCGATCAGCAACGCCACCGCGGCGGACGTGTCGGCGGCGCTGGCCGGCACCAGCCAGCAGCGCACCGAGACGCTGGCACCGCAGACCGAGGACGGCGGCGACGGCCTGCGGCTGCTGCACCGCGTCGGTACGGTCGACCCGGGCAGCCTGGACAGCTACCGCAGCGCGGGCGGCTATGAGGCGCTGCGAACCGCGTTCGACATCGGGCCCGCCGGGGTGATCCGCGAGGTCACCGACTCGAAGCTGCTGGGCCGCGGCGGGGCGGCCTTCCCGACCGGCCGCAAGTGGGATGCCGTCGGCCGCAACCCCTCGATGCCGCACTACATCGTCTGCAACGCCGACGAGTCGGAGCCGGGCACCTTCAAGGACCGGGTGGTGATCGAGAGCGATCCGTTCGCGCTGATCGAGGCGCTGACCGTCGCCGGGTTCGCCACCGCCGCCGAGCACGGCTACATCTACCTGCGCGGCGAGTACCCGCTGGCCTGGTCGCGGCTCGAGCATGCGATCGAGCAGTGCCGGTCGCGAGGGCTGCTGGGCGACGACGTGATGGGCCGCGGCTTTCGCTTCGACATCGAGTTGCGCAAGGGCGCCGGCGCCTACATCTGCGGCGAGGAGACCGCCCTCTTCAACTCGATCGAGGGGTACCGCGGAGAGCCACGCAGCAAGCCGCCGTTCCCGGTCGACAAGGGCCTGTTCGCCAAACCCACCGTCGTCAACAACGTCGAGAGCCTGCTGAACGTGCTCGGCATCCTGCACGACGGCGGCGCCGCGTTCGCCGCGATCGGAACCGAGCAGTCCACCGGCACGCGGCTGTTCTGCCTGGCGGGATGCGTCCAGCGGCCGGGCCTGTACGAGGCGCCGTTCGGCGTGACGCTGCGCGAGGTGCTCGAGATGGCCGGCGGTGTCCGCGACGGCAACGACCTCAAGGCCGTGCTGCTGGGCGGCGCGGCCGGCGGCTTCGTCGGCCCGGACATGCTCGACCTCGAGCTCTCGTTCGAGGCGACGCGCGCCGCCGGAGCGACGCTCGGCTCGGGCGTGGTGCTGGTGTTCGACCAGACCGTCGACCTGGTGCCGATCCTGCTTCGCATCGCCGCCTTCTTCCGCGACGAGTCCTGCGGGCAGTGCGTCCCCTGCCGTGTCGGCACGGTTCGCCAGCAGGAGGCGCTGTTGCGCCTCGCCTCCGACCGGCCGCGCGGCAGCGTGGCCGACGAGACCGCGCTGCTGGCCGAGATCGCGCAGGCGATGCGTGACGCGTCCATCTGCGGTCTCGGGCAGACTGCCGCCAATGCGATCGATTCCGCCATCAACAGCCTTCGCGTGTTCGAGCCCCAGGGAGCCTGAGTGAGCGTCGTCCCCGTCACCATCAGCCGCACCGTCGAACTCGAGATCGACGGCGAAAGCGTCCGCGTCCGCGAGGGCGCGACCATCCTCGACGCCTGCCGCGCGCAGGGGCGCGACCAGCCGACGCTCTGCTACGGCGACACCCTGACGCCGGTCAATGCCTGCCGCGTATGCGTGGTCGAGGTCGAGGGCTCGCGCGTGCTGGTGCCGAGTTGCGCACGCACGGCCGAGGAGGGGATGGTGGTCAGGACCGACACCGAGCGCGTACGCCACAGCCGCAAGATGGTGCTCGAGTTCCTTGGCTCCAGCGTCGACCTGACCACGGCGCCGAACGTGGACGGCTGGATGGAGGAGTACGCGGCACAGCCCGAGCGCTACGGCCCGCCGGCGCCGCCTGCCCCGGAGGGCGCGCGCGACCGCGCCCAGGCCGGGCACCACCACGCCGGCGACGGCCAGACGGCCGCGACCGTCGCCCAGCCCGTGAAGGTGGACAACGAGAGCTACATCCGCGACTACGCGAAATGCATCCTCTGCTACAAGTGCGTCGAGGGCTGCGGCACCGACTGGCAGAACACCTTCGCGATCGCGGTGGCCGGACGCGGATTCGACGCGCGCATCTCCACGGAGTACGCGGCGCCGCTGCCCGACTCGGCATGCGTCTACTGCGGCAACTGCATCGCCGTCTGCCCGACCGGCGCGCTGATGTTCAAGAGCGAGCACGACATGCGCGAGGACGGCACCTGGGACGAGGGCGAGCAGACCGTGACCGAGACGATCTGCTCCTACTGCGGCGTCGGCTGCAGCCTGGAGCTGCACGTGCAGGACAACTCGATCGTGAAGGTCACCTCGCCGCTGGATCATGGGATCACGCGCGGCAACCTGTGCGTGAAGGGCCGGTTCGGCTACCAGTACGTGCAGAACCGCCCGGACGAGGAGTAGATCGCGGGGGCTGCGCCCCAGACCGGCCGGGGCGGCGGGGGTAGAGTATGCCCGAACCCGGCACGATCGGGGCAGGCACGTCGCGTGGAGGTTTGTGGTGGGGCTTCGAACTCGCCGGAGCGCCGGCCGGGAACTGGAGTTCGTCCTGGCCAGTCACGACTGGTCGGCGGGTGGCTCGCTCCGTGGCGAGGTGCTGGGCGCCGACGAACCGGTCACCATCACGGTCGTGCGGCTCGAGCGCTCTCCCTCGTCAACGCTCTCGTTCGGCGTGAGCGACTGCGAGGTGGCGCCGGTCGACGGCCGCGCGGAGTTCGAGCTGCCGCTGCCGGACTGGCTGCCGCCGGGCTGGTCTGGTGAGCGGACAGGGCTCGGGTATGCGGTGCGGGCGCTCAGCGGCACGCGCCGCAGCCGCCGGCACGGGGCCGTGCCGCTGGTGATCTCAGGCGGTGAGCAGGCGATCCACCAGAGCCACCATGCCGACCGCGTGATCGCGTCGCACCCGGGGCGCCGGTTTCACCTGGAGCTGTCCGACGTCCGCCTGCAGGGCGGCGGCCACATCCAGTGCCGCGTGCACGCCGAGGAGGGGCTCGACCAGGGCAGCGTCGTGGTCGTGGCCCGCTTCGAGGAGGCGTGGCGTACGAACCTGCGGATCCGCAACCGCCGGCACCCGCCGCTGTGGCGCAGCCGGTCGCTGTGGCAGGAGCAGGCCACGGTCGAGCTGGGCATGGACCGGCGCTGGTATCCATGCAGCTTCGACATCCCGGTCGGGCTGCCGCCCGCCGTCGAGGCTCGCACGCTGGCCTGGCGGTACGAGATCGACGCACGGCGCGCGCCGCGGCGGGGAGTGGCGGATCGCGCCGCGCTGACGCCGCTGCGCTTCGATCTCGCTCAGCCGCCGTCCGCGTAGCGCACGATCAGCTGGTCGGTCAACCACTCCACGGGCGCCCGGTCATCGGTCAGGGGGTCGCTCGACGGCGTCTGCGGTTGCAGCCCCTCGGCCAGATCGGCAGCGGGGTCGAGCGCGGGCGCGGCGGCGGCCAAGCGCGCGCGCAGCTGGGCGGCCGAGACCGGCCGCGTGAACCCGGCCACGATCTCGTTGAAGCCACCCACCCGCCAGCGATAGACCCGGGGGAGGACCGTGGCCATGGTGCCCGCGATCGCGCTGGGCAGGCGCTCGTCGCCGGGGATCGTGCCGACGTTGGCCATCACCATCCCGCCCGGCCGCAGCCGCTCGTCCGCCAACCGCCAGAACTCCTGCGTGGTCAGGTAGAACGGGATGTAGGGCTGGCGGAACGCATCCAGGAAGATCGCGTCGTATCGGGTCGTGTGGGTGGCCAGGTAGGGGCGGCCGTCGGCCGTGGCCACGTTCACCCGCGGGTTCGATGCCAGCCCGAAGTAGCGGCGCCCGATGGCGGTGACCTCGGGGTCGAGCTCGATGCCAAGCACGTTGGTGGCGGGCCAGAAGGTGCCGTAGGCGCGGCCGACGGTGCCCCCAGCGTACCCGATCATCGCCAGCGATCCGAACCCGGGGCCGTGCATGTCCGGGGCGAGCAGGAACTGGTCCCAGTAGCCGCCGGTAAGCACGCGGTCGCGGTGCCAGACCGAGTGCTCGGCCCAGCCCTCGTTCAGGTGCAGCACGCGGCCGCCGTCAGCCGTCGCCTGAACCTGGATGAACTGGTAGGCCGACTCGCCCTCCCAGATCACGCCCGACCCGGGCTTGACCAGGCCCGGCGGCACCAGCGCCAGCGCCACCACCGCGGCCGGTGCCAGCACGTATCGCCAGCCAAGCGCCGGCGTCGCCGCCAGCGCCAGCACGGCGGCCGTGGCCAGCATGGTGCGGCGGGTGCCGATCAGCGGGATCAGCAGCACCACCGGCAGGAACGTGCCCAGGATCGACCCGGCGGTGGACAGCGCGTACAGGCGCCCGGCGATCTCGCCCGCGCGCTCGACCGAGTCGACCGCCAGCCGCACCGCGAATGGCGAGACCATCCCCAGCAGCGTGATCGGTACTGAGAACAACGCCATGGACGCGAAGAAGGAGCCCAGGAAGGCACCCACCGACGCCTGCGCAAACGCGCCCACCGCGGCCGAGAGCAGCGGCTCGGACACGAACGGGATCACGGCGATCGCCATCGCAGCGCACACGATCAGCCGGCACATGTAGGGCAGGCTGGGATGTCGGTCGGCCAGCCGGCCGCCCCAGAAGTACCCGACCGAGAGGTAGATCAGGATCAGGCCGATGATGTTCGCCCAGATCAGGATCGATGCCCCGAAGAAGGGCGCCAGCAGCCGCGAGGCGCACATCTCGGTCGCCATCGTGCCTGCACCGGCCACGAACACCAGCGGGTAGAGGAGTCGGTTCACCTCGGCCGCAGCCTATCGGCCAGCACCTCGCGGATCACGTGCCGGGCATCGCGTACGAACACGGGGTTGGTGTGCATGTAGTAGGGCAGAGCGATCAGTGCGAACGAGAGCGCCCAGCCGCGACCCCGCGCCCAGGTCGCGTCATCGACCTCGATCACCGAACGGAACGCCTCCCGGCCCTCGGCCTCAAACAGCGTCCAGGCGGCCATCACGTCGCAGGCCGGGTCGCCCACGGCCATACACCCGAAGTCGATCACCGCGCTCAGCCGGCCGCTGGCGTCGACCAGCACGTTTCCGGACAGCAGGTCGCCGTGGATCCAGACGCCGGGACGCCGCCAGGTCGGTGCTTGCACAGCCGCCTGCCAGG
Organism: Gaiellales bacterium; assembly: GCA_035473255.1. Classification (GTDB taxonomy): domain Bacteria; phylum Actinomycetota; class Thermoleophilia; order Gaiellales; family JAICJC01; genus JAICYJ01. The sequence goes on along the minus strand of DATIOK010000140.1, from coordinate 3,218 downwards.
CGGCGGTGACGGCGGGGCGGTCGACGACGCCGTCGAGCTGGGCGATCGCCTCCCTGGTGGCGGCGTCCCGCCGGGCCAGCGGCACGCCGCGCGATCCGTCCCGCCCGGCGATCGGCCCGCCGGTCGTGTCGATCCGCCGCAGCGCGGCCACGAAGCTGCCCATGTCCTGCGCCAGGCCGACGGGATCGGCCATCCGCTCCACGTTCAAGCTCTCGCCGGCCAGCCAGCGGTGCACGGACCAGTGCCAGGGGTAGCCTTGCCCGGGCGAGCCCTTTGCGAGCGGCTGGGAGATGGCGACCGGAAGCAGCGGTGCCAGCTTCGGCAACCAGCGCTGCTCCTTGTCGATGGTGCCGGTGCCGCCGGCGAGGCGGGGCAGACGCACGGCCATGTCCTCGCCCAGCCGGTAGATCGCGTTGTCGGTACCGGATGATTCGACCCGATCGATGGGAAGATCTGCCCATCGCGGGAACTGGTCGGCCAGCAGTCGGCGCACCAGCGATGGGTCGGTATCCACCTCGTCGGCATGCATCTTCCCGGGCATCGGCGCGTCGATCCTAGCCGGGATGCTTCTGGTAGAACCCGTCCCGATGGACGACCTGGGAGACCGGCGGGTGGAGTCGTTCCGGTCGCTGGCCGAGTCGATCCTGGCCCGGCCCGGAGGCGTGCGGCTGGTGGCGGTCGACGGTTACGGTGGCGCCGGCAAGTCCACGTTCGCGACACGGCTGGCGGCTGCGCTGGGTGGGGCTGCGGTCGTGCATACCGACGATTTCGCGACGGGAGAGCCGGGCGTGGAGTGGTGGCCGCGGCTGGAGCGCGAGGTGATTGTGCCGCTCTCGGCCGGCGCGACCGCGCGCTATCGCCGCTGGGACTGGGAGGGCAAGCGGTTGGCCGAGTGGCGTGCGGTGGAGCCGATGCCGGCCGTGGTGATCGAGGGCGTCTCCAGCGCGCGGCGCGCGGCGGCCGACCGGCTGGCTTGCGCGATCTGGGTCGAGGCTCCCGCGGAGCTACGCCTGGAGCGGGGGCTGGCGCGGGACGGCCGGGAGGCGCGGCCGTCCTGGGATGCGTGGATGGCCGAGGAGGCTGCACACTTCACGCAGGACGGCACCCGGGCTCGCTGCGACCTGGTGGTCGACGGCAACCCGGGCATCGACCACGATCCCGAGACGGAGTTCGTGCGGATCGTCCCGGGCCTATGATCCCGGGCATGTCAGCCGTCGAGCGCCCGCCGTGTCCGCCCTTCACCGAGGAGGATGCGTGGGAGAAGGTGCTCGCGGCCGAGGCGGCGTGGAACACCCGGGATCCCGACCGCGTCGTCCCGGCCTACACGGAGGACACGCAGTGGCGGAACCGCGATGAGTTCCTGTCCGGGCGCGAGGAGGTGCACGGGTTCCTCGTGCGCAAGTGGGAGAAGGAGCTCGACTACGTGCTGCGCAAGGATCTCTGGACGTGCGCGGGCAACCGCATCGCGGTGCGCTTCCAGTACGAGTGGCACGACTCCTCCGGCGGCTGGTGGCGGTCGTACGGCAATGAGAACTGGGAGTTCGAGGACAACGGGCTGATGCGTCGGTGCGAGGCCAGCATCAACGACGTGTCGATCGCGGAGACCGACCGTCGCATCGACGGCCCCCGGGCGGAGGGCGACGGCGCCGGCATCCCGCTGCGCTGACGATGACGTGACCGATCCGGCACCCGCACTGACGCTCGAAATCTGGTCTGACGTGGTCTGCTCGTGGTGCTACGTGGGCAAGCGCAACCTCGAGCAGGCGCTCGAGCAGGTGCCCGACCGCGAGCTGATCGACCTGCGCTGGCGCAGCTTCGAGCTGGATCCGACGCTGCCCGCCGACGCCGGATCGGCCGACGAGGAGCTGGCCCGGCGCCGCGGCATCAGCCTCGAGCAGGCGCGCGCGATGCACGAGGAGACGGAGCGGATGGGTGCCGAGATGGGTCTCACGTTCGACTTCGCTCGTGCCCGCCGTGGCAACACCTTCGACGCGCACCGGGTGCTGCACATGGCGTACGCCGCCGGCGTACAGAACGCGGTCCAGGATCGGCTGATGTCGGCGTACTTCGTCGAAGGAGAGCCGATCGGTGACCCGGCGGCGCTGGCGGCCGCGGCCGGCCGCGGGGGGCTCGACCCGGCGGCCGTGAGCGCGATGCTCGCGGGTGACGACTACGTCACGGACGTCCGCACCGACGAGACCGACGCGCTCGAGCTGGGCATCAGCGCGGTGCCGTTCTTCGTCTTCGACCGCCGCTACGGGCTGGCCGGTGCGCACCCGCCCGAGGCGATCATCGAGACGATCGAACGCGCCCGCCGCGGCGACTAGACCGGCCTGATTCCTGCCGTTCGTCACGCGCCCGCAACGACGGGCTCACGCAGCTCACTCAGCCCTGAAACGCCCGCCGCGCTCTTTACAGAGTCAAACACCGACTCGGGCGGCCGGGGCGGTTCAGGACGGGATCGTGACGCGTCGCTACTGGCCGGTGATACCCGTCCGCATGGCTACGCGGCGCCCGGCCCGGGGCCGTGATGTTCGTGCCGGCCCGGCGGCGTGAATCGTCGCGTCTGACGGGTGCGATCGTCACCGCGGCGTGAGCTTCGTTGCAGGATTGCGTGTCACGCGCCGGTCACGGCGCTGCAACGGCGCGTTGTCTGCTCACTCGGTCGCCAGCACCATCCGGTTGCCGGACGGATCGGACACGGCGGCCCCGTCCTCGCCGCTTTCGGCGGCGTGGCCGGCCCGCTCCAGACGGTCGAGGACGCGGTCGCGGGCGGCGTCGTCTGGCAGGACGATCGTGGCCTGGCGCAGCGCGGCGGTGCCGGCCGGCGGCGGTGAGGCGCCGCGGCTCTCCCACGTGTTCGCGCCCAGGTGGTGGTGGTAGCCGCCGGCCGCCAGGAAGGCGGCGCTGTCGCCCAGCTGCGCCATCAGGCCGAAGCCGAGCAGATCGCGGTAGAAGCCGACGGTGGAGTCGATCTCGGCCACCTGCAGGTGCACGTGTCCCATCGTAGTGCCGCCAGGCAGGCCGTCGAACGGCTCGGAGCCCGGGTCGTCCAGCTCGCCCAGCAGGTTCTCCACGTCCAGCGGCTCGGTGGTCATGCGCACGCCCACCTGGTCCTGCCAGATCTCGCGCGGGCGGTCCCAGTAGATCTCGATGCCGTGGTGGTCGGGGTCGCGCAGGTACAGCGCCTCGCTCACGAAGTGGTCAGACAGCCCCAC
>DATIOK010000139.1:0-6424 GCA_035473255.1 Gaiellales bacterium | reverse complement strand
ACCATGCCGACCGTCAACCCAATGGTGGCCACGTTCATGATCGGCGAGCGCGCAGCGGATCTCGTGCGCGAGCGCAACGGATAGCTCGAGATGGTTGACCGGTATCTCCGTGATGTCCTGGACGGCGAGAACCGAGTCTCGCAAGGACGCAGGGAGCGTCAATACCGGGTCGTATTGGCGCGACCGAGGACCAGGTGCAAGGCCAACGGCCTTGCACCGATCGGGAGCGATCTGCGATTACGCAGATCGCGGACGGAGACGACGGTTCGCAGCCGTAGCCACCCAGACCGCCGCTCACCTCAAACCGAACGCAGCGGCCAGGCTCGCGAGAGATATCGATCAATCATCTAGAGCAGCTCCGCGATGTCCTCCATCGCGTGCTCACGGTCCTCGGGGTCGGCGATGCCGGCGGTTGCCCGGCGGGCCTCCTCGGCGTGCGCGGTCGACTCGGCCTGGTCTCCGAGCACGCGGTAGGCGCGTCCCATCGCCTCGTGCGCGTAGGCGATGTCGAAGTCGCCGATGCCGTGCTCGACGCAGGTGTCCAGACACAGGCGCGCGTGCACCAGCGCCGGCTCGCCGCGGCCGAGCACGCTGTAGACGCGCGACACCTGCCACTCGCCGCGCGCGAAGTTGACCGGCGTGCCCACCTCGCCCCAGTGATGCCGCGAGGCGTGGGCGGCGTGGATCATCTCGGTGTCCTGCTCGCGCGTGCGGTCGTGCAACCTCATCAGCGTCCACACGTGGTTGAAGAGGTCGACCGCCAGCTGCCGCCGCGCGGCATTGTCGATCGTCCGTGTGTCGGTATCTGCCATCGCGTGTCCCTCCACACTGGTATAGAGCCCATCTTAGATAGTTGATCCGCATCTTTCGCGAGCCTGCCGCTGCGTTCGGTTTGGGGAGGCGGTGGTCTGGGTGGCTACGGCTGCGAACCGTCCAGGACACCACGGAGATGCCGATCAACTATCTCCTCGTTGCCTACGATGCGGCGATCATGATCGCCCGCATCTTCAGGGGCCGGGTGCACTACGCGTGGGTGGTCGCCGCGGCCACGTTCGTGGTGCTGCTGACGGCGGCCGGGTTCCGCGCCACGCCGGGCGTGCTGCTCTTGCCGCTGCAAGACGAGTTCGGCTGGTCGCCGGCGCTGATCGGCGGAGCGGTGGCGGTGAATCTGCTGGTGTACGGCTTGGGCGCGCCGTTCGCGGCCGCCATCGTGGAGCGGTTCGGCCTGCGCCGTGTGACCGTGATCGCGCTGATCACGGTCGCGGTCGGCGCCGCGTTGACCACCCAGATGACGTCGCCCTGGCAGCTCTACCTGCTGTGGGGCCTGGTGGTGGGCGGCGCGACCGGTGCGGTTGCCGTGCCGCTGGCCGCGATCGTGGCCAACCGCTGGTTCAGCACCCGCCGGGGACTGGTCACCGGCATGCTGACCGCCAGCAACGCCAGCGGCCAGCTGGTGTTCCTGCCGCTGCTGGCGTGGGTGGTGACCGCCTACAGCTGGCGCGCCGCGGCCGCGGTGATCGCGCTGACGGCGATCCTGGTGGTGGTGCCGATCGCGCTCGTGTTCCTGCGCACCGACCCCGCCGACGTGGGGCTGACGCCCTACGGAGCCGTCGAGCCGGAGCCGCCGCGCCGGCTCGTGAACCCCTTCCGAAACGCGGTCGGCGCGCTGCGCGGCGCGATTCGCGTACGCGACTTCTGGCTGCTGGCGGGAGCCTTCTTCATCTGCGGCGCGACGACCAACGGTCTGATCGGGACGCACCTGATCGCGGCCTGCTCCGATCACGGGCTGAGCGAGGTGCGCGGCGCCGGGCTGCTGGCCGCGATCGGCGTGTTCGACGTGGTCGGCACCATCTGCTCCGGCTGGCTGACCGACCGCTTCGATCCGCGCTGGCTGCTGTTCTGGTACTACGGGCTGCGCGGCATGGCGCTGCTGGGGCTGAACGCCGCGCTGTCGCACGCCGGCCTGGGACTGGTGGCGTTCGTGGTCTTCTACGGCCTGGACTGGGTGGCTACGGTGCCGCCGACGGTGGCGCTGGTACGTGAGGTGTTCGGCCGCGAGCGGGTGGGCGTGGTGTTCGCCTGGGTGTTCGCCTGTCACCAGTTCGGCGCCGCCTTCGCAGCCTGGGGCGCCGGTGCCAGCCGCACCTGGTTCGGATCGTACGAGCCGGCGTTTCTGGTCGCGGGCGCGCTGGGCGTGACGGCGGCCGCCCTCAGCCTCAGCGTCGGCCGCCGCGGCAGCCTGCTCCGCCCAACCCCGTCACCTGCCTAGGTACGTCCAGTTGCCCCGCCGCCCCGACCACGTCGATCCGCCCGACCCGCCGCTCAGCGACGGCACCGTCATGCTGCGGCCGATGCGCGAGAGCGACCTGTCGGGGCTGATGGAGGAGGGCCGCGACGCGACCACCCGGCGCTGGGTGAACGTGCCCATCCCCTACACCGAGAAGGACGCGCGCGATGAGCTGACGCAGCTGATGGGATCGTGGGACGACCCGACAGCGCCGCTCGCGTTCACCATCACCGAGTGCGGCAGCGACGACTACCGGGGCGTGATCCTGCTCTCGACGGAGCGGCCGCCGGGCATCGTCGAGGTGGCCTACGGCGTGCATCCGGCGGCGCGCCGCAAGGGCCTCGTGACACGTGGGATCCGGCTGGTGTCACCGTGGGCATTTCAGGCGCTCGGGGCGGAGCGCCTCGAGGGGCGCACCGACCCGGAGAACATCGCCTCGCAGCGTGCGCTCGAGCGGGCGGGCTTCACCCGCGAGGGGCTGGAGCGGGGATCGCGGTCGGTGCAGGGCGTGCGCAAGGACATGATCTGCTGGTCGCTGCTGCCCGCGGATCTGGACTGAGCCTCACGGGAGCTCCGTGCGAGCCAGGCTGCGGGCGGCGCCCCATGCCGCCAGCACGACCACCGCCGCCAGCACCAGCGCGGATGGCACCAGGCCCGCTACCGGCGGGGCCGACTGGGGCAGCGCATGTGCGACGAAGGCGCTGCCGTATGCCGAGATCGAGAGCTTGGCGGCCGACGCCGCATAGGTCGCGACCGACCCTTCCCACAAGAGGATGTAGATGACGCCGATCACCACCGGCCGCCGCGTCTTCAGCGACAGCCAGGACGACGCCGCGCAGTAGGCCAGGCTGGCCAGCACCACGCCCAGCAGCGGCCAGCCGATCAGGCGCAGCGACGCCGCCGACCCCAGGCCGAGCAGACCGCTCAGCACCAGGCTCGGCACGAGCAGCACCAGCGACGCCGTCCAGGCCGCGGCCACCTTCGCAACCACCAGCTCCAGCCGCGGCTGCGGCGTTGCCACCAGGTACAGGATGGTGCCGTCCTCCCGCTCGTCGCCGAACGCGCTGACGCCGAACACCAGCGCCACCAGCGCCGCCACGGCCGGCACGAACAGCTTCTGCACGATGCCGGAGTAGAAGTCCACCGTGTCGCTGCCCCCGGGACGAGCCAGGGCGTAGATCAGCGAGGTCGCGACCGGCGCGAGCACCACCACCACCAGCATGATCGTGCGCCGCTGCAGGAGCAGCGCGCGCAACGTCAGCCGGTAGACGGGCAGGATCATCGCGCCTGCCCCCGAGCGCGGTCGTGCAGATAGGTGTAGACGCTCTCCAGGTCGTCGCCGACCGGCCGGATCAGACGCAGCAGTGACTGGGTGCGCCCGGCCGCGGCCGGCAGCTCGCGGCTCAGCTGCGACGGCTCGCTGGTCTCGACCTCGATCGCGCCGTCGGCGATCCGCACGGCGTCGACGGCCGCGCTCGACATCAGCTCGCGCGCCAGCGCGCGGGCGTTGTCGGCCGTCACCAGCACGCGCCGCGGCCGCTCGCTGATCAGCTGCCGGATCCCCGCCGTCGAACCCTCGGCCACCAGGTGCCCGTTCACCAGCACCAGCACCCGCGGAGCCATCCGCTCCACCTCGTGCAGGACATGGGACGACACGACGACGGTGCGGCCCTGCTCGCCGAGCCGGATCAGCAGGGAGATCACGTGCTCGCGCTGGGTGGGGTCGAGGCCGTTCAGCGGCTCGTCCAGCAGCAACAGGTCGGGCTCGTGCGCGATCGCCTGGGCCAGCTTCACCCGCTGGCGCATGCCGTGCGAGAACCCGGCCACGCGCCGGTCGGCGGCCGGTTCCAGCTCGACGGTCGCGATCGCGCGGGCGGCTGCTTCACGGTAGTCGGGCACCTTGTGCAGGCGGGCGGACAGCTCCACCACCTCGCGCGCCGTCAGGAACGGCCACGGCGGGCTGTGGTCGGGCACGATCCCGACGCGCCGGTAGACGTCCGGGTTGCGCCGCGGGTTGTCGCCGTAGATGCGCACCGTGCCGGTGCTGGGCGTCGAGAACCCGGCGCACAGCTTCAGCGTGGTCGACTTGCCGGCACCGTTGTGCCCGAGCAGCCCGACCACGCCGGCGTCGGCCGTGAACGTGACGTCGGCCAGCGAGACGGTGTCCCCGTACCAGCGCGAGACACCGGTGAACTCGATCGCCGGCGCGCTCATCCCTCGTCCCTCCCGTACCGCACCGCCAACACGATGACAGCCACCACGCACACCTCGACGACGGTCGAGCCCCACACCACGGGGCTGATGTTGCCCGGGTCGGTGTACTTCGGAAACAGCCCCTGCCCGGCCCGGATCGGCGCCGCCGCCACCGCCAGCAGTCGGAAGTAGCGCGCGTTCAGGGCATCGCTGAGGACGCCGCCCATCACCGTCGAGATGGCCAGGAAGGCCAGGTACCCGCCGACCGCGAACGCACGCCGGCTGGTCAGCGACGAGATCGCCAGCCCCACCAGCCCATAGAAGGTGGCGACGATCAGGCTGGAGACGATGATGCGGGGGACATCCAGCCAGTTCGCCTGCAGGTAGCCGACCGGATGGACGGAAAACAGCACCGTGCCGACGTAGAGCAGCAGCACCGGCGCCAGCGTCACCAGCAGCAGCGGCATCAGCGCCGCGGCGATCTTGCCCAGCACGTAGTCGAGGCGGCCGATGGCGGTGGAGAAGTAGAGCGACAGCGTGCGGTCGCGGCGGTCGGGGCAGACCAGCTCCGGGGTGATCACGACGCTGAACACGAGGACGACGATCCCGATCGTGCTGATGTAGTCGGAGTACGGGACGGCGTTGGCGACGCTGCGGCTGACGCTGCCGGAGCCGAGTATGGCGCGCAGGCCCAGCACCACCAGCGCCGGTGCGAACGCCAGCAGCGTCAGCGAGATCGGGATCACCTTGGCCTTCCAGCCGCGGCGGGCTCCGAGCGCCCGCAGCGCGCTCCAGTGCGCGAGCGACCAGATCGCGGCCAGCCGTCCCGCTCGCGGTCCCTGGTAGGTGGTGAACGCGGTGTCGACCAGTCGCGCTTCGCTGCTCATCCGATGGCTCCGATCAGCGACTGCTCGATGGTGGGGCCGGCCGGGCGCAGCTCGTGCAGGCCGGCGCCGCTTGCGATGGCGGCATCGCGCACGCCGCGCAGCACCGCGTCGCTGTCGTCGCCACGCACCAGCAGCCACTCGCCGTCCGGCCGTACGGCAAGCCCCAGCGCGGCGGCGGCCGCGGCGAACGCGTCGGCATCGCCGACGATCTGCACCTGCACCTCGCCGTTGTCGACGCGGTCGGCCTGCGCCAGCCGCTGGGTGGCGACGATCTTCCCGTCGCGCAGCACCAGCACCGAGTCGCAGGTGCGAACGACGTCCTCGAGCACGTGTGACGACATGATCACGGCGATGCCGAGGTCGGCGGACAGCCGCCGCACCAGCGTCAGCATCTCCTCGCGGCCGGCCGGATCAAGGCCGTTCGTGGGCTCGTCCAGGATCACCATCGCGGGCGAGTGCACGATCGCCTGAGCCAGGTTCGTCCGCTGTTTCATGCCCACAGAGAACGTGCGGATCAGCCGCGAGCGCTCCTCCTCGAGGCCGACCTGGAACAGCACCTCCGAGGCGCGCAGCACCGCCACCCGGCGCGGCAGGCCGCGCAGCTCGCCCATGTGCACCACCAGGTCACGGGCCGTCATGCCCATCGGCAGCGAGCTGTGCTCCGGCATGTAGCCGAGCCGCCTGCGGATGTCCCACGCGTGCTCAATGCCCATGCCCATCACGCTGATCGTGCCCTCGTCGGGGCGGATCAGGCCCAGCATCGAGCGCATCAGCGTCGACTTCCCGGCGCCGTTGGCGCCCAGCAGACCGACCGCCCGCTCGGTCACCGACGCGGACACGTCGTCCAGCGCCACCACGTCGCCGTAGCGTTTGCTGACACCGTCGATCTCGACGAGGGCGCCCGCCGCGGCGGCCGCGCTCAATGCAGCGACTGTGCTGCGCTGAGGATCGTGTCGGCCGTCTGGAACCCGGCGACCGTGTAGGTGACCCGGCCCTTGCTGAACTGCACGACGCTGCCGAGCGTCGTCTCGAGCTCATGCCCGGCCGCGCCGTTCAC
>DATIOK010000138.1:0-14553 GCA_035473255.1 Gaiellales bacterium | reverse complement strand
AGCGACGCACCGCGAAGTCGCGCCGGATCCGCCCGCCGGCATCGTGCAGGCAGCCGCGGTTGCCGTAGACCAGCCCGCGGGCCGGGTCTGCGATCAGCTCCCCGAGCGGGGTCACGCGGTTCTGCAGCGGCATTGCTAGCGCCGGACGCCCACGATCGCCTGCTCCAGCCAGGCCGTCCACGCCGCCTCGGCCGCCTCGCGATCGGCGTCCTCCGCGAACAGGTGGTGTCCGGCGAACACCGGCATGCCCATGCCGCCGCGCCCGTAGAACCGGTACAGCGCATCGTCGCCGCGAAGGCCGATGAAGATGTCCTCCAGGTAGTCGACCTCGGCGTCCACCCGTCCGGCACCGGCCACGTCGATTGCGACGCGGTCGCCGACGGCGGCATCGGGCCGCATCCCGAGCGCGGCCCGAACGGCCACAAAGGCGCTCGGCTCGAGCGCGTCGTCGGGGCCGCTGGCGCCGACGTAGGTGACCGTCCGGCCGGCGAAGTGGCCGAGGTACTCACCCAGCGAGTGCAGATAGAAGTCCGTGTGGCGGCTGGCGGCGTCGTACTGGGCGTCCCAGTCTCCGGTGAGGATGCCGCTGTGCACATAGCGGAGCACCGCACCGCCCGGCGCGGCCTCGATCTGGTACTCGAGCGCGTTGGTGAACTCATCGCTCTCCGCGCGCACGGCTATGTGACGCGGCGGGTCGAACACGGTCACGGTGTGGCCGGCCCACACGTCGCCCACGGCGCTGGGCGCGCCCTCACCGGTCGGGAACATCCATCCGGCGGCGCCGTTACCGGTGGCGACCGCATCCCATACCTGCTCCGGGGTTCCGGGCAGCTCGACCTCACGCCTGATCTCGAACTCGCGGCTCATGGTGCGTCCTTTCTGTTGATGTGCGTCAGGCTGGGATGCAGAGCCACCACCAGCCGATGGCGGCGCCCGCTGCGCGCGCCCTCCGTGTGGTACCGGGCGGCCAGCGACGAAACGGCGCCGGCCAGATCGTCGGCGAAGGCCGCCCTGTCGGCCGCCGAGGCGAACGTGATCTCGCTGTCGATCGTGAAGGTTGCGAGCGGCTTGCCGGCCCGCAGCGCTCCTGCCATCAGCTCGCCCAGCTCACGCACCAGCCGCGCGCCCACCGCCAGCATCCAGGCTGCCGACAGCTGGTCGGGCGCACGTGCCGGGTCGGGCTGAAGCGGCGACAGCGCCGCCGGCGAGATCACGTAGGAGGCGGCCGTTGCCTGCATCACCCGCTCCGTGCAGTTGCCCCTGCGGCGTTCCTCCACCAGCTCCAGCAGGCCATGGCGCTCGAGCGCCCGCAGGTGGTAGTTGACGCGCTGGCGGGACAGGCCCTCGCGCGCCGCCAGCGTGCTGGCGGAGGCCGGCTCGGCCAGGGCCGCGAGCAGCCGCGCCCGCACCGGGTCGAGTGTGACCTCGGCGGCGGTGGGATCGTCGATCACGGCGACGTCGAGCATCCTCAGCGTCGCTTCGGCCGCAGGATCATCAACGTCACGTCGGCCGACGGTCTGGCCTCGACCAGCTCCAGATCGGCGGTCGCATCCGACTCGGGGAACAGCCGCCGGCCGCGGCCGAGAATGGTCGGAAACACCATCAGCCGGTATTCGTCCACCAGGTCGTGCTCCACCAGGCCGGCCACCAGCCGGCCGCTGCCCGCCACCAGGATGTCGCCACCGTCCTGATCCTTGAGGGCGCGGACGCCGGCGAGGTCGTCGCCGATCACCGTCGTGTTGTTCCAGTCGGCCCGCTCGAGCGTGCCCGACACCACGTACTTGGCCATCGAGTTCATCCTGTCGGCGAACCCGGCCTCGTCGGTGCGCTCGGGCCAGGCGGCGGCGAATCCCTCGTAGGTGCGGCGGCCCAGCAGCAGCGCGTCGCTGCCGAACACCTCGTCAACCTTGAACGCGTCGCCGTCGCGACCGCGCTCGAACTTGAAGGCCCATCCGCCGCGGTCGAATCCCTCGGCGCCACCCGGGTCCTCCATCACGCCGTCCAGCGTCACGAACTCCGAAACGATCAGCTTGCGCATCCTGCTCCCCCAGCCTCGTGGTCGATGGCGACATGATGGCACCGACAAGAAAGTTTGTCAAGGACGATATCCATGTCGGCCGACGGGCGATCGGCTCCGGCGGATATCGTTCGCGGGCGAATCCGGCCGCCACCCGTCAGAAAGGCAGACCGCATGCAGATCGGCAAGCCCGGCGACCCCGTCAGTCACATCTGCCAGGCATACCCCGACCGCGTCGAGGTGCGCGGGCGCGACCTCTGCGGTGACCTGATGGGGCGGCTCACCTTCACCGAGTACTTCCACCTGCTGCTGACCGGCGACGAGCCGACCGAGCAGCAGCGCTTCTTCCTCGACCTGCTGCTGATCGCGATCGCCGAGCACGGCATGATGCCGACAAGCGTGGCGGCGCGGATCACGCTGGACGCGGATCCCGGGTCGTTGCAGGGCGCCGTTGCCGCGGGCATCCTCGGATGCGGGCCGGTGGTGCTGGGCACCGCCGAGCCCTGCGCTCAGCTGCTGGAGGCTGCGCAGGCGCGCGTGCGCGCGGGCGAGGACGCGGCCGGAGTGGCCGCTGCCATGGCGGCGGCGATCCACGCCTCCGGAGACCGGGCGCCCGGGTTCGGGCATCCGCTGCACCGACCGGTCGACCCCCGCGCCGAGCGGATCCTGGTGCTGGCAGACGAGCGTGGCGCGGCGGGGCCGCACGTGGCCATGGCCCGCAACTTCGGAAAGGCCGTGCCGGAGGTGTGGGGGCGCCCGCTGACCATGAACGTGTCGATGCCGATCGCGGCCGTCATGCTCGACCTCGGATTCCCAGCCTCGAGCGTGAAGGCGGTGCCGCTGCTGGCGCGCACCGCGGGCCTGCTGGCGCACCTGGCCGAGGAGCGGGAGCAGCCGATTGGGTTCCTGATGGCGGCGAAGGCCGAGGAGGCGATCGCCTACCGGCCGCCGGAGGCGCCGTGACGCTGCTCGATCCCGAGGTCGAGGCGCGCCCGTGGGACGAGCAGCTGGCGCTGGACGACATCGCCTACCGGGCGCAGCTGGCCTACCTGCTCGAGCGGTCGCCCTTCTACCGAGAGAAGCTGGCGGCGGCCGGGGTCGCCGAGGCCGGGCAGGCGGGCGGCCTGGCCGACATCTCGCGGCTGCCGCTGACCGAGAAGCAGGAGCTGCGGGCGAGCGTCACCGCGGCCAACCCGATCGGCGCGCATCTATGCGTCGAGCGGGAGCAGATCGTGCGCATCTACTCCACCAGCGGAACCACCGGCACTCCCAGCTATATCCCGCTGACGGTTTCCGATCTTGACAACTGGGTGACCGGTTCGGCCCGGAGCTACGCCGCCTCCGGCATCGCCGCCGGCCAGCGGCTCGTGTCGACCTACAACGCCGGGCCGTTCGTGGCCGGTGCAGCGCTGGCCTCGTTCGACCGCATCGGCCTCTCCCACATCCCGGTCGGCACCGGCAACAGCGAGCGCCTGATGCTGGCGATCCAGCTGCTGCAGCCGGAGGCGGCGGTGCTGACGCCCTCCTACGCCGCCTACCTGATCGAGTGGGCGGCCGAACGCGGCATCGACCTGGCCGCCCAGAGCGTGCGGCGGGTGCTGGTCGCGGGCGAGCCCGGCGGCGGCGAGCCGGCCTTCCGCGAGTTGCTGGAGCGGGGCTGGGGGGCGCGGGTGACCGAGGCGATGGGCATCGGCGACCTGGGCGTCTCACTGTGGGGCGAGTGCGATCGTCAGGACGGCATGCACCTGGGCGCGCGCGGGTTCGTCTATCCGGAGCTGATCGACCCGGAGACGGGGGCGACCGTTGCGATGGAGGACGGCGCCACCGGCGAGTTGGTGCTGACCCACCTCGCCCACCAGGCCGCGCCGCTGCTGCGGTTCCGCACGCGCGACCACGTCTCGGTGCGCGCCGGCACATGCCCGTGCGGCCGCACCGGGCCGAGGGTGCGCTGCATCGGCCGCACCGACGACATGCTGATCGTGCGCGGCGTGAACGTGTTCCCCTCGGCAGTGCGGGAGGTGGTGAACCAGTTCGCGCCGCAGGTCAGCGGCCACATCCTGGTCACGCCAGCTGCGCCCGGGGTGAAACAGGAGCCGCCACTGCCGGTGACGGTCGAGGTGGCCCGCGACGTGGCCGTCGATGCTGCGCTGGCGGGGGCGATCCGCGACCGGTTGCGCAGCGTGCTGGTCGTGCAGACCCGCGTCGACTTGGTGCCGTGGGGGACGCTTCGGCGCAGCGAGTACAAGGCCAAACTCGTTCAACACTGAGATGATTGATCGACATCTCCCGCGCGCCTGGCCGCTGCGATCGGCCTGAGTTAGCGGTCGTCGGGGTGGCTACGGCTGCAAACCGTCCAGGACATCACGGAGATATCGATCAATCATCTAGGAGACACGGAATGCGGAAGCTTCAGAGCCAGGGCGTGCACCACATCACCATCACCGGCGCCGACCGCCAGACGTCGATCGACTTCTGGGAGGGCGTGCTAGGCATGCCGTTCGTCTTCGAGCAGCCGAACCTCGACAATGCCGCGGAGAGCCACCTCTACTTCGACCCGGGCGACGGCCGTCTGATCACGATCTTCACCAACGAGGAGCGCACCGCCGACCCGGCCCGCAGCCCGATCGATCCCGGCTGCGTGCACCACGTGGCGTTCTCACTCTCGCACGCGACCTTCAGCCAGGCGGTGGAGCGGCTGGACGAGCGCGGCATCAGCCACAGCGGCGTCAAGGACCGCGGATTCATGGACTCCATCTACTTCACCGATCCGCTGGGCCTGCTAATCGAGCTCGCGTCCTATCGGTTCGAGCCACCATTCGGTTACGCTCACGCCGACGTGCTGCTCGAAGCGCACAAGATCCGTGTCGAACGCGGCGACCGAAACATCGGCGAGGTGCACCTGGCTGATGCCATCGAGACCCTCGTCACCCGGTCGCGCGAGTCGCTGTCGGACGACCGGTCGCCCAAGGATCCCTACTAGAGACCACGGAGGACGCAATGGCCGAGATCAAGCTTCACATCCTCAAGCCCAGCGTGAACAACCTCACGGCCCGCATCTTCGTGCGTGCGGCCGGGCTCGACTTCGAAGAGGTCGACGTGTGGGGGCAGACCCAGTCGCCGGAGTTTCTCAAGGCCAACCCGGCTCGGCTGACCCCGATGCTCGAGGAGGAGGGCCTGCCGAGGACGACGCTGTGGGAGAGCTGCGCGATCATGCAGTACCTCTGCAACAAGCACGGGCTGGAGCAGCTCTACCCCAGCGACCCGGCCCAGCGGGCGATGGTCGACAGCGCCATGTTCTATCTGATCGGCACGCTCTATCCCCTGGTCGCCCGCGCCACCTATCCGGTGCTGCACTTCCCGCAGTACCCGGGCGAGGTGGGCTGGTCGGAGGCCGACGAGGCCAGCAAGGCCGAGGCGCAAGCGGCGGCCGAGGCCGCGCTGGGCCATCCGCTGGAGGTCTACCGCGAGTTCTTCATGGACGGCAAGCGCTTCATCGGCGGTGACCACCCCGTGATCGCCGACATCCGGCTGGCGGCCACGCTCGAGTTCCTGGACGCGATCGACTACGCGCTGCCGGATTGGGCGCGCGAGTACATGGCGGCGATGCAGTCGGAGCTGGGCGACGCCTACGCCGAGCCGGCCGCGGACGTGCGCGGGTACATCGCGTCGGTGAAGACGCCCGCGTAGTTCATTCGGCGGCAGGGCGGCTGAAGAACAGGTGGGTAACGGCCGGCGCGGCCACGCCTCGCCGCGGCTCCAGGCCGTGCAGGTCATCACCCAGCCCATCGAACAGCCGCTCGCCCCCGCCCAGCAGCGTCGGCGCCAGGTTGATCACCATGTCGTCGACCAGCCCCGCGGCCAGGTACTCCTGGCACGCCTGTGCCCCGCCGGCCAGCGACACGTCCTTGCCGCCGGCCGCCTGCCGCGCCTGCTCGAGCGCCGAGACGATCCCGTCGGTGACGAACGTGAAGGTGGTGCCGCCCTCGCAGACCAGCGGCTCGCGTGCATGGTGGGTGAGCACGAACACCGGGTGGTGAAAGGGCGGGTCGTCGCCCCACCAGCCGTTCCAGGGCGCGTCCGCATCCCATCCGCCCGGGTGCCCCCCGAACATGTTGCGGCCCATGATGGTCGCGCCCACGTTGGCCAGCCCCTCCTCGACCACCGCGGAGCTCTCGTTCACCTCGCCGCCCTCGAGCCCGTGCGGCGCCCGCCAGGACTCCAGCTCGAAGGCCCACTCGTGCAGGCGCGTGCCGCCGACGCCGAGCGGGTTCTCGACGCTCTGGTCGGGGCCGGCCACGTAGCCGTCGAGCGACATCGAGATGGTCAAGCGAAGCTTCGACATCGCCGGCACCATACCCCGATCGAATCCGTTGCGGACGAGCCGAACGCAGGTAGCATCCGGGGCCAGACCACCCCCTTGCAGAAGGAGCATCCGATGGCAGGACAGATCGTGCATTTCGAGATCCCGGCCGACGACACGGGCGCGAGTCAGGCGTTCTGGGGATCGCTGTTCGGCTGGAAGTTCGAGGCCTATCCCGGCCCCTTCGAGTACCACATGACCCGCATCGGCGAGCAGACCGGCGCCGCGATCACCAACATGGAGCCAGGCAAGCGCGGCACCCGCGCCTACTTCAGCGTCGATGAGATCAACGCCGGATCGGCGCGCGTGCGCGAGCTGGGCGGCCACGCCGCCGATCCGATGCCGGTGCCGGGGATGGGCTGGTTCTCGACCTGCACCGACCCGCAGGGCAACGAGTTCGGCCTCTGGCAGAACGACGAAGCCGCTCCCACGCCTGAGATGTAGCCGTGGCCACGTTCCATGTGGTGATCCACCGATCGGGACCCGACTACGACCGGTCGCTGCCGCTCGAGCAGCAGTCCGGTTGGGACGAGCATGCGACGTTCATGGACGGACTCGTGGAATCAGGCTTCATCGTCCTTGGGGGACCGCTCGGTGACGAATACCGCGTCGTCCACGTCGCGGAGGCTGCATCGGCCGACGAGGTGCGCGAGACGCTGGCACGCGATCCATGGAGCGGCACGCACCTGGTCGTCGACAGCGTCGATGCCTGGACGCTGCGGCTGGACGCGCGCCGTCCGGCCGGCGCCTGAGTCAGACCGCGTCCAGCACCTGTCCCTGCTCGGCGGGGACGGGGCTGGGCGCGACGGCGCGCTTTGGAACCAGCAGCGCCGCTGCAAAGCCCAGCAGCAGCATCGCGGCAGACAGCCAGAACGCGTTCACGAACGCGCCCTCGGTGGGTAGCCCCCCGACGACCACGCTGGCGGTCAGGATGCTGGCCGAGATCTGGCCGCCCAGCGAGCCACCGACGTTTCGGAAGATCACGTTCATGCCGGTGGCAACGCCGGTCTGGTCCGGCCGCACCGACTCCACGATCACGTTCACCATCGACGCGAAGGCCAGGCCGATGCCGAGGCCCATCACGAACGTGGCCGTGTAGATCTGCCAGCTCTGATCGTGCAGCAGTGCCAGCTGCACCCAGGCCAGCGCGCTCAGCAGCCCGCCCAGCGCCAGCGGGACGCGCGAGCCCACCGTCACCGACATGCGGCCGGCCACCGGGCCCATCAGCAGCATTCCGATCGTGGCCGGAAGCAGAAAGATCCCCGCCTCGGTGACGGAGGCGCCAAACCCGTAGCCGGTCGACTTCGGCATCTCCACGAACTGCGGGATCAGCACGAACGAGGCGAACATGCCGAAGCCGATCAGCGTTGCCGACAGGTTCGTCGCCCACACCGGCCGGTCGCGCAGCATCGTCATGTCGACCAGCGGCTCGACCATCCGCGACTCGACGGCCACCCACGCCACCACGGCCACCACCGCGAACGCCAGCAGGCCCAGCGTCAGCGCCGACGTCCAGCCCCAGCTGGGTCCCTCGCTGACCGCGACCAGCAGCGCAACCAGCCAGGTGGCCAGCAGCAGGCCGCCGGACCAGTCCACCCTGCCCGGGGAGCGGATTGGCGACTCGGGGATCATCACCATCGTGACGATCGCGACCGGCACGATCGCCGCCAGCGGCAGCCAGAACAGCCAGTGGTAGTCGAGGCGCTGCACGATCGGGCCGGACAGCACGATGCCGAGACCACCGCCGATCCCGACCAGGGCTGAGATCATCGCGATGCCCTGCGCGATCCGCTCCTTCGGGAACTCGTCACGGATGATCGAGAAGGCCAGCGGGAACACGGCCCCGCCGATGCCCTGGATCACGCGGGCTGCCGTCATCAGCGCGATCGTCGACGACAGCGCCGCAAGCAGCGTCCCCAGGGCCAGGATCCAGAGCGTGATCACCAGCATCTTCTTCTTGCCGAACATGTCGCCCAGCCGGCCCACGATCGGCGTGGCCACGCAGGCGCTCAGCAGGTAGGCCGTCAGGATCCAGGTCGCGCCGGTGGCGGAGGCGTGCAGGTCGGCCTGGATGGCCGGCAGCGCCGGCGCCACCAGTGACTGCAGCAGCGCGTAGACGATGGCGGCCATGGCCAGCATGGCGAAGGTGATGCCGTAGTGCTGGCGATGTTCGTGCGCGGCCTCCATCAGGCCGTACGCCGCTTGGCCGGGGTGGCGCCGATCGCGGCCAGGCCGCCCTCGAGGAACGCCGCTGCCTGGTCGAGCACCGCAATCGCCTGAGTGCGCGAGGCTGTGGCCCCATGCACGCTGCGGGCCTGGGCCTTCGCGATCGAGATCGCCGACAGGGCTGCGGCGGCGGCGAATTGCGGGCGCGGCCCGTCGGCCGGCTCGCCCAGATCGGCGGCGATCGCCTCGGCCAGCGCATCCTCGACCTCGGCCAGGCGCGCGCGGTAGTGCACGCGCAGCTGCTCGTTCTCCGCGATCAGCCGCTCGCGAAGCGCCTCGCGCGGGCCGGGAGTGATCATGTGGTCGGCCACGAAGGCGCGCAGTGTGTCCACCGCCGACAGGCCGTTGCTGCGGTGGCGGAGCTCGTAGCAGAGCTGCTCGCGCAGGGGCGAGGTGTCGGCAAACACGATCTCCTCCTTGGAGGGGAAGTACGCAAACAGCGTACCCTTGGAGACCTCCGCTGCCTCTGCGATCTCGGCCACAGTCGTCTGCTGGTAGCCGCGCTCCGCGAACAGGTCGAGCGCCACGGTCGCGATCGCCTCGCGCGTGCGGAGCTTCTTACGCTGTCGTAGCCCCAGCTCGCCCATGGCGGAACAGGCTACCAGTATTTATGAACTGAGTCCAGTTTTGTCCTCGGTGCGAAGATCAGCCGGCCGCGGCCGCGGCCAGGTCGAGCCGCCAGTCGTTGCAGCGCATGGGGGTACCGGGCGGGTACTCGAGGTCGACGGCACCGTCCAGCCGGAAGCCGAGCCGCCGGCAGATCGCGTTGGACGGCCCGTTGTCGACCGACGGGTAGGCGTGCATGAACCGAGGCTCGCGCTCGGCGCGGGCGATCGCGATCACCTGTGCGGCGCCGGACCGGGCCAGTCCCCGGCCCTGGAACTCCGGCGCCACCGACCAGCCGATCTCGAACACCCGGCTGCCCTGCCACTCGCGGTGCCAGTAGCCAACCCAGCCCGCGCCCTCGCCGGTGTCCGGATCGACGATCCGGTACTGCCGGGAGCCGGGCCGCGTGTACCCGGCCTGGCGCTTCGCGATCCGCTCAGGGCGCTCCGGGCCGCCCAGGTGGGCCATCATGGCGGGATCGGCCAGCAGCCGCTCGAGCAGCGGCAGATCGCCGTCGCCCCATGGTTCGATCCGTACGGAGGCGTGATCGCCGGCCATCGATCTGAGAGCGTAGCGGCGCCACTCGGGCGGTACGCTCTGGCCGTGCTGCGCACCCTCCTTCTGATCGCCCAGCTGGACATCCTCGGCGACCTGGGCGGCTGGTTCGAGGAGGTCTGGGACCAGATCCGGTCGGTCGACGTCAAGTACCTGATTCTGGGCTGCACGCTCGAGACGATCCAGACCGTGTTGAACGGTCTCGCCTGGCGCAACATCCTGGCCGAGTCCTACGGCCGCGAGCGGACGCCGGCGCGGCAGCTGGTCGCGGCCTACTCCGGCGGCATCGCCCTCAACTCGTTCCTGCCGGCGCAGGCCGGGACGTTCGCCTACTTCGGCATGTTCCGGGTGATCATCGTGGGGTCGGCCTTCGCCGGGATCCTCGCCGCCGGCGTCGTGCAGAACCTGTTCTACGGCGTGATCGGTACGCTCAACTACGTCTTCCTGTTCCTGTCTCGGCCTGACTCGGGGTCGACCGCCGAGCACCAGGTCACGGAGGACGGCGGCATCAAGCTGGTGTTTCTGGTGCTGGCGGCGATCCTGCTGCTCGTGGTCGCCCGGTTCCTCTGGAAGCGCTACCACAAGGTCTGGGACGACGCCAAGGCGGGTGCCGTGATCCTGCGCAGGCCGAGGCTGTACGTGACGCGGGTGCTGTCGCTGCAGGTGGCCTCCTACGTCGCCCGGATGGGGGTCAACGCCACCTTCATGTCCGCGTTCGGCATCCCGGTGACGATCCGCAACATCTTCCTGATCATCGCCGCCAACTCGGTCTCGTCCACCTTCGCAGTCACGCCGGGCGGCGTCGGCACCCAGCAGGCGCTGGCGTCGGTGGCCCTGCGCGACGTCGCGCCGGCCAGCACCGTCACCGCCTACTCGCTGGCACAACAGCTGATCATGATTGCCTGGAACATCACCTTCGGCCTGATCATGATGATCACCACGTTCGGCTGGTCGACCACCAAGGGGATGATCCAGGAGAGCCGCAAGGAGGCCAAGCAGAAGCGGTCGCTGAGCGACCTCGAGAAGGAGGACGAGCCGGGCGCGGCGGGAGCGGAGGCGGCGGCCGGCGAGCCCAGCTAGGGATTCGGCGCGGCGCGGGTAGTGTGCGGGGGTGACCGCGTTGTTCGACGCCGCCAGCCACGAGCCGCTGACCACGGAACCGTGGGACGAGGGCCGCGCCGCCGCCGCAATCGCCGCGATCGTGGACGACGCCGAGCGGGCGTTCGATCCGCAGGGACTGTGGCCGATCCATGAGCGCGACGTCGACGGCGACGAGGGCCGCGCGCTGAGCGGTCTCTACCTGGGCGCCGCCGGGGTGGTCTGGGCGCTGCACGAGCTGGGATCGCAGCGCGACTTCGCGGAGGTCGCGGACGGGCTCGACCGGCGGTTCCTGGACGAGCCCGATTTCGAGCCGGAGAAGGGCGAGGCGGCACCCGGTCTGTGGCTGGGCCGGTCCGGCATCCTGGCTGTCGCGGAGCGCCTGTCGCCCGATCCCGTCCGCCGAGACCTGCTCCTGGACGTGCTCCAGCAGAACATCGGCAACCCCACCGTCGAGGTGATGTGGGGCGCACCCGGATCGCTGCTGGTCGCGTCGGAGATGCTCGACCGCACCGGCGACCCGCGTTGGGCGGATCTCTGGAACCGGCTGGCCGAGGACGTCTGGAGCGGCTTCGTCGAGGACGAGCGGCTGGGCTACCGGATCTGGACGCAGGTGCTCTACGGCACCGTCGCGCAGTACATCAGCCCGGCGCACGGGTTCGCGGGCAACGTCGCCGCCCTGGCGGGGCGGCCGCAGCTGCTGGGGCCGGAGCGGACGGCTGAGCTGGAGCGCGAAGCGGTGCGCACGTCCACAGCGACCGCGGTGATCGACGGCGACCTCGCCAACTGGCAGCCGCTGGCCGGCGAATCGCTGGACGGCAGCCCCGGCCGCGTGCGGCCGATCCGCACCCAGTGGTGCCACGGCGCCCCCGGGCAGGTCGCAACGCTGGCCGGCATCGCGCCACACGATGCGACGTACACCCGGCTGCTGGTCGCCGGCGGCGAGCTGACGTGGAAGGCCGGCCCGCTGCGCAAGGGGCCCGGCCTCTGCCACGGCACCGCGGGTAACGGCCTGGCGTTCCTGGCGTTGCACCGGCGCACGGCCGATCAGCTGTGGCTGGACAGGGCGCGCCGGTTCGCCATGCACTGCATCGAGCAGGTCGAAGACGGACGGGAGCGGTACGGGCACGGGTGGCACTCGCTGTGGACCGGCGATCCAGGCGCTGCGCTGTACCTGCGAATCTGCATCGATCCGGAGGCGCGGATCGGGATCGATCTCGGCTGCTGGTAGCTCAGCTCGCCTGGAGGTTTCCGTGGGCGTCGCAGGGGATCGGGATGGGGCCGACGATCTTCAGCTCCTGATCCATGATCCGCAGCGTTCGCTGCATGGCCACCGGTTTCAGCCCACCCACACCGGTGTTGAATGGCGAGTCGAGGAAGTGCAGCAGGAGCAGCATAAGCACGATCACCGATGTCACCGATCCCATCAGCATGGCCTGCGTGAACGGCCCCTCGCCACTGTCGGCAAAGAACAGCATGTACACGAAGATCACGCCGGAGATGATGAACAGCACGATCCAAAGCGGCGTCGGGATCACTCCCACCGCGCCGTGGATGCGGTCGCTGCGGGCCGCCTCGCGGTCGGAGGTCTGATCCAGCCACTTGGAGTACGCGGCCTGTTCGGAGTTGCTCTGCGGCTGCACGGTCTTGAGCGTGCGGAACATCGAGGCCGCCCACGGATTGATGCTGTCGCCCAGTGTCCCGGCCTCCATCTGCGGCCACGCGTCGTAGACCACGTAGCGGGCATAGCAGACCAGCTGTCCGGTCAGTTGCTGCGACGCAGGGTGCGGGAGGAACTGCGCAGTCTCCACCTGCTGGCTGACCACCAGCGCCTCCTGCTCCGCACCGGTCCGCGAGTCGTCGTAGCTGGTGAAGGCCAGGAAGATGATGAATCCGAGCAGCACGGAGAAGCCGGTCGCCAGCACCCCGAACACCCCCGAAGCGCGGTCGCCGTCCTTGAAGTAGCTGCCCTCAGGCGCACCACGGCGGACGAACAGCATCGCCCCGATCGAGACGGCCGAGGCCGCCACGACGATCACGAATCCCCAGACCAGGTTCACCGCCGGCCGGCCCTTATCGGCGCCGCTCGCGGAGCCGGTGCCTCCCGGCGGCGAGCGATACCGAGGTGCACGCCCAGATGATCAGCGCAGCCTCCACGTACGTGGCTGCACCGTGGATGGACAGGCCCGATACGAACAGCTCGACGATGATCAGCGAGACGACCGTTGCCCCGAGTGACACCACCAGCAGCATCAGGAACGACGGGTCGCGGAAGAACACCCTCAGGGCCAGCAGTTCGGCCACGATGTGCACGACCCAGAAGACCAGGGTCGCGACCACCAGCGCGGTGAGTGTGACCGAGAAGCGCGACAGCAGGGCGGCAGACACGATCAGGCCGACGAAGATCCCGATCACCGACGAGAACACCCTCATGCGCAATCGTCTCATCGTGACCGTCCCTCCCCGGAGTTGGTGATGGGCGGCTCGGCGGCACCGCGCGCCGATTCTAAACCGCTCAGCACTTCACGTTCGCGAACGCCTGCTGGTAGGAGTTGCTGAGCGTCGATCCGGCGGATGCCAGTGCGGTGGCCGCGGCGGTCAGCGACTGGGCCGAGGTGATGCTGTCCGCGATCTGCTGCACCTGCGTCTTGAACGCGGCGTTCGCCGCCTTGAGCTGGCTGCCAAGGTCGCCCTTCACCGTCGGCGCGGCGGTGGCGATCGTGTCCAGATCGGAGTTGATCTTCTGCAGCGCGGTCTTGGCCTTGTCGACCGAGTCGGACGACAGTGGCAGACCCTTCAGCGTGTCCACCTGCGCCTGGATGTCGGAGCTGGCGTCGCATGCCTGGCTCTTGGCCTTGTCGGCGGCCGACTGGCCGCCGCCGCAGCCCGCTGACGCCAGCAGCGCCAGCGCAACGACCCCGATCAGACCGATCTTCATGCCACTCCCTCCGAGCGTCAGCCCGAGCATAGGCGCTGACGCTCGCAAGGGGCGAATCGCATCAGGCGGCGGGCGTGGGCGCCTTGACGCGGACGTGGTTGTGCATCTGCGACACGCGCGGCTGCATCCGGGCCATCTGGTCGGCACCCATGCGCGGGGCCAGCTCGGTCTCGCCGAACTTCGCGAACGCCTCGCCGGAATCCCAGATGTCGACGACCACGAGGCCGTCGTCGGTGGCACCGATCACGTGCGCGACGGCCGGGTGCGCGCTGCCATCGGCCGCGTGCGCCTCCATGTCGGCGGTGAGGGCGTCGTAGTCGTCGAGGGTGAAGCCGTCGAGCTCGATCAGCACCAGCACCCCCGCCTCCTCGCCGCGGCCCTCGATGTGGTTGTGCACGGGCACGATGCGAGGCTCCGCCTGCGGCAGTCCCGCCTCGGCGATCGCGGCACCCAGCCGCTCGTCGAAGAAGCGCTGCAGATCCTCGGCTGATTCCCACACGTCGGCCACCATGACACCGGTGTCGGTGACGGCGGCGGCGTGGCTAATCAGCCCCGCGGGCGCGTTCTCCGGGGTCAGCCCACCGAGCAGCCCATCGACACGATCGTACTGCTCGGCCGTCGCGCCCTCGATGTCCATGATCATCAGAATCGGCATATCTGTCCACCTCCGGGGTGGGGTCTGGGACCGCGACCGTACCACCCTCATGTTGGTGACGTGTGTGCGGCCGTCAGCCCGCGAGCAGTTCGTCCAGG